>JALYKQ010000199.1 GCA_030774675.1 Gemmatimonadota bacterium
GACCCTGGTGAGCCGTTAAGGGCTGGAGAAACATCGGAGGACACATTGAGTGACGAGCAATCGCCCGACCAAGGTTCTCTCGGCGGGCTCGCGCTTGGCGCCGCGGGACTCCTGGCCTGGCGTAAGAGCCGGAGTCGCTAACCGCACGGTTGGAAGACGCCTAAGACGAACGTCGTTGTCCGAATCGCTCGAGGCGCGCCTAACGACCGCGTTTTTCGAAGAATAGTCTTGATGCTTTTCGCTTCTGACATTTCTCGTTCATGAAAAAGGACCGTCGTACCAACTCAGTTCTTCTTCCTAGCTCCAGGTGGGGCGCATACACCAGCGCTGGCGCGGCCACCGCGCTTGCGGGCATCGGTTCGGCTGAGGCCGCTATCCACCACTCGGGAATCGTGGATCGTACGTTCGATGCATCCGCCGGGTCCTCTTATTCGCTCCTATGACCCAGGCTTCCACCAAACAAAAAGTCCTTTTGATCGGCTGGGATGCGGCCGATTGGGAACACATTACTCCGCTGCTCGAGGAAGGTCTGATGCCGACCCTAGATACACTCATCAATCGTGGCGTCATGGGCAATCTCGCGACGCTCCAGCCAATTCTTTCGCCAATGCTCTGGAACTCCGTCGCGACCGGAAAATTCGCTGACAAACACGGAATCCATGGCTTCATCGAGCCCGACCCTGTAAACGGCGGGGCACGGCCTTACACCAGCACTTCGCGCAAGTGCAAGGCGCTTTGGAATATTCTCACCCAACGCGGTCTGCGGAGTAACATCGTTGGCTGGTGGGCGAGTCATCCGGCGGAGCCAATCAAGGGCACGGTCGTGACGAACGCGTTTGGCGGAGTGAAGTTCGATCCGGAGAAAGGCTGGAGGATTCCGAAAGGAACAGTCCACCCGGCCGAGAACGGGCCGAAGCTGGCGCGCTTCAAGGTTTTCCCTAACGAACTGACCGAGGCGCATATCCTGCCCTTTATTCCCGACGCGGCCAAGATCGATCAGCAAAAGGACAAGCGGCTGATCTCATTTGCGAAGGTGCTAAGCGATAACGCATCCATCCACGCGGTCGCGACCGCGCTGATGGAGAGCGAGCCGTGGGATTTCACCGCCGTCTATTACGATGGCGTCGATCATTTCTCACACGCCTTTATGGCATACCACCCGCCGAAGCTGCCCTGGATCAAGGACGAGGATTTCGCGCTCTACAAAGATGTCGTTAAGGGCGCGTACCGCTTTCACGATATGATGCTGGAACGCTTGCTCGAGCTGGCCGGACCGGAGACGACGGTGATCCTTTGCTCCGACCACGGCTTCGAATCCGGCTCACAGCGCCCGTACGGCACACCGCGGGAACCCGCCGGCCCGGCGGTTTGGCACCGGCAGTATGGAATATTTGTGATGGCGGGACCCGGCGTCAAGCGCGACGAACGCATCTATGGCGCGAGCTTGATCGATGTCGCGCCGACCGTCCTGACGCTGTTCGACATTCCGATCGGCGAAGATATGGACGGCCGGCCGTTGCTCGAAGCGTTCGAGGTCCCGCCGAGCGTGAAGACGATCCCGAGCTGGGAAAAAGTTCCCGGTGAATGCGGGATGCACGTAGCGGGCCAGCAGATAGATCGTGAACAAGCTAACGAATTGATGCAGCAGTTCGCCGCCCTCGGTTACATCGAAGATCCAAGCGCCGACAAGGAGAAGATGGCGGAGTCGGCCGAGATCGAAGCGAAATACAATGTCGCGCGCACCTATCTTTGGAAAAATCGGCCCGATCAGGCCCAGCCGCTGCTCGAAGACATCGTTAGGCGGCGCCCTTGGGAAGGTCGGTTTCTCACACAGCTGGCGGCTTGTTATTACCAGAGTGGTCATCTGGCGCAGGCGGAACGAGTGCTTTTTGCAATCGCGGATGGTTCGGACCCGGACACCGCTGGGATGAAGCTGTTGCGGGCGAGAATCAAACTCGCGCGTGGCGACCTGGGAGGCGCATTGCAAGATTTGCTCGCAGCCGAAGCAATGAATCCGCAACTGCCAGGAGTTTATATCCAGATCGGCGATACTTATGCCCGTTTGCTCCAGTGGCAGAACGCGAAAATTGCTTACGAGAAAGCAATCGCCCTAGACGAAGACAACGCGCTCGCCTTTCAAGGGCTGTCAACCGTCTATCGCCGGCTCGGTGATAACCAGCAGACCGTGGACTGCGCGTTACGGGCAGTGAGTTTGCTGCACCGCCTCCCGCTGGCGCATTTCAATCTCGGCGTGGCGATGGCCCGCTCCGGCGAGAACACACGTGCGGTGATCGCGTTCGAAACGGCGCTCCGTTTCCAGCCCGAGATGGTAAATGCTCACCGATATCTCGCGACCATCCATAAGAACAACGGCGGCGATCGCGAGAAAGCGAAATTCCATCGGAGCGAAGTCTTTCGACTGACCCGCAGCCGTGGCCGGCGCTCCGCGGGCGCGGACTCGAAGCGCGAGAAACTATTCGATCTTCCCGAGATTCCAAAACGGGAAGAGCGACTCGCGATTCTGCTTAAAGAACGTCCCGATCCGAAGCCCGCGGACGAAACAAAGTCCGGCAAGACGTTCGTCCTTGTCTCAGGCCTGCCGCGCTCGGGCACATCGCTCATGATGCAGTTGCTCGAGGCCGGCGGTATGCCGCTGATGACCGACGGAGAACGCGCTGCGGATGTAGACAACCCGCGCGGCTATTATGAATGGGAAGCGATCAAGCAGATCGGGAAAAGACCGGAGCTGCTCGATGACGAAACGGTTAAGGGCCGCGCAATCAAATGCATCTCCATGCTGCTGCCGAGAATGCCGCTGCAACATGATTACAAGGTCATTTTTATGACCCGGCCAATCGAAGAGGTTGTTGTCTCACAACGGCAGATGGTGAACCGGCTGGGAACGAAAGGTGCCGAACTCGACCCCGAGCAACTACAGCGCGGTCTGACAGCGCACCGCGAAGAAACGCTGCGGTTGCTAACGACCGCACCGCACATGAAATTCATTGAAATCGATTATCCCGCGCTGGTGCGGGATCCGCAGTCGATTGTCTCGCGCCTCGTCCAGTTTCTCGGCGCGGCACAACTGCCTAACGAGACCGTGATGGCAGCGGTTGTCGACCCGTCGCTGTATCGCCGAAAGCGTTAGCGCCAACGTACGTCAGTCGAAACTGGGTCACCATCTAATCGAAACGTATCGACCCGTTGTACTGCGAGCGGGCGGGACAGAAAAACGCCGGATGTCGCTTGGCTCCCGCCAGCTCTATTCACTGAACCGCCCGGGCGATTGAGGTCAACTCGCGAAAGCTTTCGAAGTCAATTACCCTACCACCACTGCGGCGCAACCAGAGTCCTCAGCTCTTTACTTCGTCCAGAATCCTCGTGACCGCTTCGCGTGGTGCTGGATGCGCGATGATCGGCCGTCCAATTACCAGATAATCTGCGCCCGCCTGAATCGCTTCACGAGGAGTCATGACTCGTTTTTGATCGGCAGATTCTGACCCGCTGGGGCGAATTCCCGGCACAACAATTTTGATTTTGCCGCCGAATTCGCGACGAAGCATGGTGATTTCGTGTGGGCTGGCGACAATCCCATCGAGTCCCTTTTCGACACCCAATTTGGCCAGTCGTAAAACGTGATTCTCGATCTTGTCGGAGACGCCAGTTTCGCGCAGTGTCTGCTCGCTTGCGCTGGTCAGCACCGTGACACCCAAGATCGACATGTTGTGCTTTCGGCCAGCAATCGCCGCCCGAATCATCTCCTCGCCTCCGCTCAAATGAATCGTCAGCATCTGCACGCCAAGCCGATGGGCAGATTCCACCGCCTTTCCCACCGTGTTCGGGATGTCATGCAATTTCAAATCAAGAAAAACTTTCGCGCCGGTAGCCAGAACACCGCGCACGATCTCCGGACCCCCGGCGATGTAAAGTTGCAGGCCGATTTTGAAGAAACCGACTTCGGGAGATAATTCGCGGACAAGCTCGAGCGCCTCAGTCTGCGTTGGAACGTCCAGCGCGACGATCAATCTGTCACGGGCACTCGCCCCGGGTGGTGAGTTCATCCTGTAATTCTGTCAGAATTCGTGGACAGATTGCAGTGTATGCAGGTTTCCGCGCCGGCGAAGATCAATCTTTCATTCGAGATCCGTCATCGCCGCCC
>JALYKQ010000200.1 GCA_030774675.1 Gemmatimonadota bacterium
CAACTTGCGGATTAGGCTCAGGAGGTCAAAGGGGCTATACGGTTTCGCCAGATAGGCGGTGGCCCCGGCATCCTTTGCCTTCTGCTCGTCGCCGCTGAGCGCAAACGAAGTGATGGCGATGATCGGCGTCGCTGCGGTGGTGGGTTCTGCGCGCAGCCTACGGATTGCATCCATGCCGGAAATCTTCGGCAACTGGATGTCCATGAGAACCAGGTCCGGGCGCTGCTCCAGAGCCATCGCGACGCCGGCCTCGCCGTCGTGCGCCTCGATCAGGCGGTACGCGGTGCGCTTCAGCAGATCGCGCACGATCTTGCGGTTCAGCTCGTTGTCTTCGACATACAGGATGGTCTTCGCGTTCACGCCGCCGCCCGGTCGCGCGCGCGCAGAGGGATCTCGAAGACAAAGGTCGAGCCCTTGCCCAGCTCACTCTCCACCCAAATCCGTCCGCCGTGCATTTCGACGAACTTCTTGCTGATGCTGAGACCCAGGCCGGTGCCGCCGTACTCGCTCGCGATGGTTGCGTCGCTCTGCTTGAATTCCAAGAATACCGAGTCGAGCTTGTCGGGGGCAATACCGATCCCGGTGTCCGCGACGCGGTAGCGCAGCAGACCGCCGTTGTGCTCGACGGAGATCTCGACCTTCCCCGCCTTGGTGAACTTGAGCGAATTGCCGGCGAGGTTCATGAGGCACTGTGTGATACGCCCGGAATCACCGTAGCCAAGCGGAATGTCGGCGGGTACCGTGGCGACCAACTCCAGCCCCTTGTCCACCGCCAACGGACGCATCGTGGCGCGCACGCTCTCCACCGTGTCATGGACCGAGTAGTCCGCGAGCGCCAGCTCCATGCGCCCGGCCTCGATCTTGGCGAGGTCGAGCACGTTGTTGATCAGGCGCAAGAGATGCTTTCCGCTGGTCTGGATGTCGGTCAGCGGCACCTGCATGTCGGCCGGCACCTCGCCGTAGACCTGGCCGAGGATCATTTCATTAAAACCAAGGATCGCGTTCAACGGCGTCCGCAGCTCGTGGCTCATGCTGGCGAGGAAATCCGACTTGTGCCGGCTCGCCGCTTCGAGCTGCCCGCCTTTCTCCTCGATCTCGCGGAACAGCCGCGCGTTCTGGATCGCGAGCGCGGACTGCGTGGCGAACGTTTTCAGCAGTTCGACGATCTCCGGCGCGAACGCCCCCGGCGTCTTTCGGTTAACCAGCAGCCCGCCGAGCAGGTGGTCCTCGCGCAGCAGCGGCACCGCGAGGAGCGCACGATATCCGGCGCGGATGAGTAGCTCCTTGCGAGCGCTTTGGTAGCTGCCGTCGAGAGTATCGGGGACCTGGGTCGGCTCCAGCGTAACGGCGGTGCGTCCGAGCGCGCCGTCCCCCTTGCGGGTGGGAGCCTTGCGGATGTCCTCGGCGACATCCTGCGGCATGTTCTCGGCCGCCTGCAGCCGAAACTCTTCGGCACGCTCGTCGTACTCGTAGATCGACCCGCCGTCGAGGCCCGTGAGCTGCACCGCGCGGGAAACGATCGTTTTGAGCACGGTCTCGAGCTCGAGCGTCGAGCTGACCGCCTGTCCCACCTCGCCGAGGGCCTTCAACTCGCTTACCGAACGCGTAAGGTCTCCCGTGCGCGCCTCCAGCTCGGTGAACAGGCGGACATTCTCAATTGCGATCACCGCCTGGTCGGCAAAGGTCTTGAGCAGCTCGATCTTCGCGTCCGCAAACTGACCCGGATTCGTGCGTCCGACAAAGATCGCGCCAATCACCTGTCCTTCACGAAACATCGGCACAGCGAGGCCGTTGCGCCAGCCACCGGCTATCGCAGAGTCCTTCATTTCGTACTCCGGGTCAGCCAGCACGTCGATGATATGCACGATGGAACGGCCCTGGATGGCACGTGCCGTCGCGGTTCCGGCGCTCAACTGCATGGGGTGGCGCTGACTTATCGTCTCGATCGCTTCCTGGGTCACGCCATGGATCGCGGCGAGGTGGATCAACTCGCCATCGACCCGAGAGACCACGCTTACCTGGGCGTCACACAGCTTCCCTGCGCGCTCTCCGATGATGTCAAACACCGGCTGGACGTCGGTCGGCGAGCTCGAGATCACGCGCAGGATCTCGCTCGTCGCGGTCTGATGCTCCAGAGCCTCGGTCAGATCCCGGTTGCGGGCTTCCAGCTCCTTGAGCAGCCGGACGTTCTCGATCGCGATGACCGCCTGGTCGGCGAAGGTGATGAGTAATGCCATTTCCTTGGCTGAAAGCGCCCCAGGGTTCGGAGAGGACACCGAAATCACGCCTATCACCGCACCCTCGCGAACCAGGGGCGCCGTCGCGTTTGACCGGAAATCCAGTTCGTGGGCATGAGCGCGCGCGTACGGCGGAGCGTCCGGCGCACGCGTGTCCTCCACCTGCATCCCTCTGCCGTCCAGGGCGACGGTCCCGACCAGGCTATCCCGGTCGATCGGCAACACTTCCGCGCCGCCGAATCCCGCCGAATGTGCGTGGCTGCGCGCCATCCTGCGAAGAACGTTTCCCTCGACCACCCGCAATCCTGCTCTGCGCCCGAAAAGGCGGGCGGCGCTCTGCACGATTGCGTCAAACACCGGCTGCACGTTCGAAGGCGAACTGGCAATCACCTTCAGGATCTCCGCCGTCGCCGTCTGCCGCTCCAGCGCTTCTTTCGTCTCGTTGAACAAACGTACGTTCTCGATTGCGATCACCGCCTGGGCGGCGAAGGTATTGACCATCTCGACTTGCTTCTCGGTGAACAGGCGCTTCTCGAAGCGCCAGATGGTGATGACGCCGAGCAGGTCGTTCTCGCGCAGGAGCGGTACCGCGAGAACCGTGGTTGCCTTGGGCCGGTACGTCGCGATGCCCGGCGGAACCAGCGGGCGAT
>JALYKQ010000201.1 GCA_030774675.1 Gemmatimonadota bacterium
TTCTTTAGAGTCGTGAAGCTGGAAGCGGGATTTTGGGATAAGGCGACGCAGAACGCGGGAGGGAACGTTAGGAAACTGTCAGGAAGATTACTTTTCGCGGGCCACGACCAACGGACTCACGGCAGGCGCAGCAAGTGGTGAAGTCCGTTGTTTGGCGGTAACTCAGCGCGCGATCGCGGAGCGCACTTGCGCTAGGAGCGCATCGAGGTCGGCGCGCGAGAATAGCCGACCGACCTGAACGACCGCAAAAATGCGGCGCGTGTTATGAATGTTGGTGAGAGGATCGGCATCTAAAAGCACGATGTCGGCGATCTTTCCAGGCGAGAGAGTGCCGAGGCGGTCGTCGAGGCGGGCAAAACGCGCGGGACCGACGGTGGCGCTCCAGAGCGCATCGCGCGGCGAGAGCTTCGCGTCCTCCACCAGCCGCCGCAGCTCCTCGTGGAGACCGAAGCCGGGATAGACGAGCACCGATCCGGCGTCGGTTCCCGCGAGAATGTTGACGCCGAGCTCGCGCATCCGGTGGACATCGCTGGCGCTGCTCTGGTAGAGAGCCTCGAGCGTGGTGACCGAAGTGGCGGAGGAATCTGCGATTCGCTCGTCCACCTGCATCCGCCACCACCCGAGCAGCCAGGGCGATGCATAGACGCGCCGCTCGTCTAGCCGGATCGCGTCGGCGCTGAAGATCGCTCTCGCTGCCGAGTCGCCGGACAGCATCACCGCCCGCGACACGGTGAGGGTCGGCGTGTACCACGCGCGGTTCTCGACGAATTTCCGGTAGATGGAATCGCGCGTCGCATCGGAGAAGCGGCTGAGTGGAGGCAGGATTCCGTGCTGGAGATCCGTCAGGCCGGAATCGAGCGCAATTCCTATGGGCATGCTTTGCTGGTGCGCAGCCACCCGCAATCCGGCACGCCGCGCCTCGCGCAGTATCGCATAGAACGTCGCAGGATTGGCGGAGGTCCTCACCTTCACGAAGTCCACGTGCAGCTTTACCAGCGAGTCGATAGCGCGCCGGGCATCGATCGAGTCGCTGACCCGGATGCGGTACGGCAGCACCCGGAGCGCCAGCTGTGGATTGCCCCGGGCGCTGCGCTCGACGACGCCGTCGAGGTAACGCGGGCTCTCGAGGATCGGCCCGGGCGTCACGATGCGCGGGCCGATGAGCGTTCCCGCTTTCATGCGCGCCTGCCAGGCGCGGGTGCTGTCGATGTAGCCGCCCATCTCGCGAACACTGGTGACGCCCATTGCCACGAAGAGCGGCAGTGCGGTCACGCCGGTGTTCATGAAGTGGACGTGCGCGTCCCACAGTCCCGGGATCGCGAACTTGCCACGCGCGTCCACTCGGCGGGTGCCGGGTGGGATTGCGATCGAAGACGATGGGCCGATCGCGCGGATTACGCCGTCGCTGACGACGATCGTCTGGTCAGTGGCGGACAGCTGCGGAGATGACGGGTTGATGACCGTGACGCCGACTATCGCGATGGCATTGGTCGTGGGAATGGTGCCGGCGCTCGCACACGCATATAAGGCGGCGAGCGCGATGCCGAGCGCTAGGGAAGGACGACCAAGAAGCACCTGCAAGGTCGAACGGTTAACCGCTACGACCGGGTGAAGCGCCCGAACAAGTCACTCCAGCCTTTCCCGCTGGTGATCCATGACTGCTGGTTCGCCGCGCGGAGGCGCTGCTCGGTGAGGCCGACCGTGCGGCGGGCGCGTGGCTTACCGCCCGGATCGGGCTCGTTTATTTTCGCCAGCGTCTGCTCTTTCTTGAGCAGAGTCGCGCCGGCGTCCCGCTTCGACCGCGTTCCGAACAGCCTTTCCCGCAGAGTCTTTTTCTTCACTGGGTTTTCTGGTTGATGGTTAGCCAACGGTGGAGTGCAAGAATCGCTCTCCGGCCCCGTAACGGGCTCTACTTCGTCACCCCGACTTCTCGTCCCAGGTCCGCTCCGAGCCGCGAGGGTCGGAGCTTTGCGTCCAGCTCGCGGCCGAGGCGCGTTACGAGACCAGGTAGCAGGGCCACGTCTTTCAGCGTCGTCCGGAAATTCACGATGCACGCGCGGAGCATGAAGCGTCCGTCGAGAAAGGCGTTGGAGAGGAACGCCTCTCCGCTCAGTCTGACGGCGGTCGCGATGCGCTCGTTGAGCTCGTTGAGATAATTGGTGACCGAGCCATCGTCCGGCGCGCCACGCAAATCGTGGGGCACGAACCTGAACGTCGTGATGCTGAGCGAGACAGTTCCGCGCTCCAGTGAATCGTGCCCGCCGATCATCTCGTGCAGCTGGTGCGCGAGGGCGATCTCGTCGGCGATCATCCTGCGGTAACCATTGGCTCCGATCTGCTGGAAGCCGAGCCAGATCTTGAGCGCGCGAAAGCCCCTCGAGTTCTGCGGCCCGTACTCGAAGTAGTTCTTCACCTCCTGTCCCTCGTTGTCATCGAACTGGTAGTAATGCGGTTTGAAGGCGAAAGCATCGCGCAGCGCCGAGCCGTGTCTGGTGAGAATGCAGCCGGCCTCGAGCGGACTATACAGCCATTTGTGCGGATCGATCGCAATCGAGTCGGCGAGCCGGAGTCCCTTGAGGTCGTCGGCGGCATCCGCCAGTGCGACGGCCGGTGCACCGTACGCGCCATCGACGTGGAACCACAAGTCGTATTTCTTGCAGACTTGCGCGATGGCGGGCAGCGGATCGATCGCCCCGGTACCAACTGTACCGGCGGTGCCGCATACCATGAACGGTGCGAGCCCGGCGGCAAGATCAGCGGCGATCGATTCCTCGAGAAGATCGACGCGCATGCGCAGCTCGTGATCGGTTGGGATCCAGCGGACGGCGGCAGTGCCGAGTCCGCCGATATCGGCTGCCTTGTTGATCCAGGTGTGAGTCTCCTTCGATGTATAGAGCACCAGCTGCCTGGCATCCTTCGCCCTGAGACCATCCGCTCGAATGTTCCAGCCCGCCTTGGAGGTCCGTGCCGCAGTGAAGCCGACCATGTTCGCCATGTTGCCGCCGCTCACGATGACGCCGTCCCAGGTGCCGGGCAGGCCCATGAACTCCGACAGCCAGCGAATTGTCTCGTTCTCGATCTCGGTGGCGATCGGCGACAGCGCCCACGCACCGCAGTTCGGATTGACCGAGGCGGCAAGCATGTCGGCTAAGGCACCGATTGGGGCGGCGGATGACGTGATATAGCCAAAGAACCGAGGGCTGCCGTTGTGGGTCGAGAGTCTGAAGAACTTTTCGCTGAACTCCTTGATTACTGGCGCGATGTCGCGCCCTTCCTCCGGTAGCTCACGCCGGCCCAGCGCGGTGCGAAGAGCATCTGGAAGGAAGCTCGTTGCGGTTGGTGCGCCCGGAAGACCGTGAAGGAAATCAGCGATGGAGTCGACAAGCGAATGTCCGATAGCTCTGAATTGTTCAGAGGGTAGGTCGCAAGGAGCAGATCTGGTGTTGAGCGAGTCCGTAGGCGCCACGCAAGTCTCGACGAGAGAGTCGTCACGAAAATATCATTGGACGCGGCTGCCTGGGAATTCCGACTGGCGTTTGATCCGGAGGCTCATGCTCCCAAAGCAGGGCTAGTACTTAGCCCATCACGACACGCCGGCGCGTTTCAAGTTATCTGATCAGGCCTCTCGTGATCGCTCCCGCGCGGAAGCGAAAGCGTGAAACGCGCCCCTTTCCCTTCGGTGCTCTCTACCGTGAGATCGCCTTTCATTGCACGTGCGAGATCCCGGCTTATCGCCAGTCCCAGCCCAACGCCGCCTTCCCGATCCGCCAAGCCTTCCTTCAGCTGCATGAAGCGCTCGAAAATGGCTTCCAGTTTTTCCGCGGCAATGCCTAACCCCGTGTCACTGATGCTTAGAGTCACGGTGGCGTCCACTGCGGCACACTCGGCGCTGATGTGCCCGCCTGCCGGTGTGAACTTGATTGCATTGGAGAGCAGGTTAACCAGAATCTGAGCCACTTTTTCCGGATCCGCGCGTGCGACGATGCTTAGATCGCCCGAGATGCCGTCAAACACGAGCTCTCTCTGCGCGATGAGTGGCTCGATCAGCTCGATGGCGTGCCTGAGCGCATCACAACCGTTGACGTCGCTCTCAGCGTAAGACACACTGCTGCTTCCGACTCGCGCGAAGTTGAGGACTTCGGTGATGAGGAGGGCGAGGTGCTGCTGATTGGCTTTTACACGCGCGAAGTCGGCGCGCTGATTCTCGGTTACGGGCCCCCGCAGTCCCATGTCGAGGAGCTCGATGTAGCCCCCTATCGCATTGAGTGGCGCGCGCAGCTCGTGGCTCATCGCACTGAGGAACGCCGTCTTCGCCCGGTTCGCCGCCTCGGCATCGTCGGCGAAACCGCGTTCGCGCAGTGCACCGAGGAGCATCTGCTCGGCAACCTGCCGTTGCAGTTCGAGCGCAGCGTCCGGAAGGATTGCCTCGCGAATCTCTATGCCGAGCGCCTCGAGCCTCCCGTTGTCAGCGTTCACGGGCCACACACTGCACTGCCACGCACTCCCTCTCTCGCTCGAAACGTCGATGCGTTGGTCCAATAACTCGACGCCGTCGCGGCCTGCCCGATCGAGAATTGCGGTCAGCGCGGGTCCCATAGCCCCGGTGAACGCGGTGGCGATCGGTGTACCGAGCGCGCCACGATTGGCGACGCGGACCAGGCGGCCGAAGGCGGAATTCGCGTAAACGATAGTGTGCTCGGCGCCGCGTGCAATGGCGAACGGCAGCGGCGCTTGCTGCATGCACCATCGCAACGCTTGCTGAACGGAAAAGTTGGTTGCGCGTGAGGCATCAGGCCCGCTACGAGTGCTCAATCAGCCCTGTTTGCTTCGTCTTGCCCAGTCGACTGTATTCATAAAAGCCCGCGCCGAGGACGCGGCGCTCATGCGGGCCAT
>JALYKQ010000202.1 GCA_030774675.1 Gemmatimonadota bacterium
GATAGCTGAGAATCCTTGCCGATCCGGTACAACAGAGGCTTCTTCGTGGTGGTCGCCCAGTAGAAATAGGTGCCGGGCGGACCCGACTGGAACGTGACCTCGCGCGCGGCGCCGGCGGGAATCTTCACGGCATCATCCGTCATGGCCGGCCGGGTGTGCAGGCCGTGCACGACGACTTCTGAGTCCGGCAGCGAGTTGTGGATGGTTAGGTGAATCTCCGTCCCTTCGCGGACGCGAATCATCGGCCCGGGAATCTCCGGCGCACGGCCTGCTTCCGCGAATGCCTGCATCACCACGCTCGGCCCGCTCTCCGCCTCGGGGAACCATTCAGCGTTCACAACGTCGAGCTTGAGCTCCAGCTTCCCGTCGCGCAGGGTGCCGGCCGGCCGGCGATTGTCGTTGGCCGTCGCGCGTTGGGTTGCATGTAGCGGGGATCGATGCGCGCCGGAATTCGGCAGCGCGGCGCCGAGGGAGACAACTACGCTGAACAGTAAAACAGGGGACTGAGTGTTCATTATCACCGGGGAAGCGGTCAGTAGCGGGATCCGACCGTGGATGACCTTGCCAGATTGGTAAGGCGTGATCAAGCTAGGAAACAACGGACCGGCGCGAAAGCACAAATTCGTCGGCTCGGATCTCCTGCAGTCTCCGTTACCTCGACGCCGAGGCCATGACACCAAGGAGCAGAACCCTCTCGCCCTTGTCTACGGCCGCCCACCGGGTGATGTCTCGCCAGAGTTTACTTCGCGCACTTGACCTGCGCCTTCACCTGTACGCTCTTGGCAGACGGTGACATCACGTTGGAGATGACCAGGTGGTAAGTGCCCGGGGTGGAGAGTGGGTAGCTGAGCGTAGTCTCCGACCCTCTTACGGTCTCCCAAGACGAGTGCGGTATCGCCGCTGGATTGGCGTTCCAGAAGACGTACTCATCATCAGTTAGCAGAAAAGTCTCGAGATTGCCGGCAAAGCCGCCGATGCCACGGATCTGTCCGACGAGCTGGCACCTCTGGTCTGTCTCCGGAAGCTGGAACAGGTACTGCAAGGCGTCACGACCCTGGATCGTTGCGGATTTCGCGTCGGCTACCTTGATGGTGAGGAGCGCACCAGGTTTCGCATTGGCACCGGCGCCACCTGCGCCCGGTGGTAGCGCACCGAGTGCGACGGGAGCACCGGTAACGGGCTCGGGGGCGTACGCTGGCGCCTCGACCACGACATTCGCGGGCCTCGTGATCCGAGCCGGACGAGCGCTGGCATCCGTCTTCGAGATCAGAAAGAACATCACGCCATACGCGACGACTAGTCCCGCCGCTACTCCGACCCGCGCCTTCTGATCCCCCGGGTCCTGAGTTGGCGGAGCGTCCTGGGACCGGTCCCATCCGCATTGCTTGCAGACCTTGGTCGCGTCGAGCATCGGTTCGCCGCAAAAATTACAGTTTCTCTTCACGCTGCTTCCTTTGATGCGCTGACCGTAAACGTCAGGTTTCGGGTGCGAGCTCCTCTAATGGTAGGAGGACGAATCAGCTGTACGTGCGGAACAGGAAATCAAAAGCACTGCAACTGAACGAGTGGGGAGCTGGGAGCCTTGAAGCTGATAGCCGTAAGCCTCACTACGCCGGGACGATACCCGCGCCCTTCAGGGCACCATCAACTGCCTGGGCCATCACGCCACGAGTAGCGTCCTGACGTTTTACGGCTACCGGCTCTGAGCTTGAAAGCTCTCAGCTCCCCACCTGTTCCATTGTAGTTAGAACTGCGGTGAAATCTCTGTCTCGTTGAAATCGCTGCGGGTATCCCGCCCCATGCCCCTATTGGACGGCTGCGATATCTGCTCCACTACGAGCGCGATCTCGCGTTCCGTGACGGTGCTGCCCTTGCTGGCGGCGAGTGCGATGTCCGCCTGCGAGATGATTCCAATGCACCGACCACCCGCGTCGACGATAGGAATTCGACGCACCTGCAGCTCGACCATCTTCTGCTCGACGTCTCTCAGGTCGTCGTCGGGCCCGCAGGTGGTCGCCACCGGCGTCATCAGATCGTTCAGCTTCGTGTTTGAATCCTTCCCTGCCGCGATCCCGCGTACCGCAAGATCCCGATCCGTCACGATGCCGACCACTTTCCCCGCATCGTCGACGATCGGAACGCACCCGCAGTCGCAGTCACGCATAACCTGCGCAGCGCGCCGCGCGGTGTCGTCGCCGCTGCAGCACTCGGGATCCCGAGTCATGATTTCCTTTGCTCTCATCGGTTAGCTCCTTTGCGATTGGTTGCTTTCACGCCCAGATAGACGCTTTCTTGGCCCAGCTCGAATCCTTGTATCGTTCCGTGAACGCCTTCGCCGTCCCCTTGAGCGCCCCGGCATCGTTGGTCGCCTTATAGTGTGAAACCCCTATCCAGTAGAGCGCTTCGGCTGCCGCTTCCGCCTTCGGCAGATCGTCGACGATCTCCCGGAACCGCTTCTCTGCTTCGGCCCACCTCGCTTGCTTAAAGTCCATGTGCGCCCGCCCAAGCATCAGCTGCGCGAGGAAATCTTCGAGGGGGAGAAATCCTTCCACGCGATAAAACTCCTCGCCATTCGGATCCAGCTCGAGCACCGTCGGCGTCCAGTGGGCGTTGTACCGCTCGCCGTACTTCTGGAAATCCGCCGCGTCGTCCTTCACATGCACCCGCGCCGGCATGAAGTTCTCGTTGACGAACTTGACCACGCGCTGGTCCGGCCACACCTCGGCATCCAGCCGAGCACAGCCACTTCACATTGGTGCGGCGCTGAAGTCGAGGAGAACCGGTTTGTTAAGCTTGTTCGCCTCCTTCAGCACGTTGTCGACATCGTGACGGAACTTGATTTCCATTTTAGTCATCCTCCTGCGGTAACACCCTTCATGGGACGTGCCGCGGAGGGTGGTGGCGTCCAATCCGCTGGCCGCTCGAGTGACTTTCGATCCCATTTGGCCAGATCGGCTGCCGCCTCGTAGGTGGTCTGAAAGAAATCCAGCACGGCCCGCTCGGGGTCTGCAGAGGTACGGACGCTCTCGTACGGCAGAATCCAGTCGTGCATGTCCCGATGATAGTACGAAGCCTCGGGGCGCACCCGCGCCACGTCGTAGCCCGGCGGCTCAGGGTACGAATAGGCGTAGAACGCGGGCTCGCTGACTGGTCCGCCCAGTGATCCCGGCCAGAAACCGGCGCTGATGCACTCGTGCGAGTAACCTTCGACGGTGACGTAGTCCGGGCAGTTCGGAATTCCACCCGGATGAGTTGGAGCCGGACGCCCCGAAAATCGCGTGCATGAGATGTCGAACCCGCCCCACCAGAAGTGTGAGGGGCTCGATTTGCCGATGAATCTTCCGCGGAACTCCTTCAACGCACGATCGGCGTGGACGAACGCCTGCCAGCAGCGATGCGCCGCGTCCGGATCGTACGACGCATGGGTGCGATCCTCCGCGAACCGCAGCGTGTCGGGCATCTCGACCGGCACCGGCATGATTTTCACCTCGATGTCGAGCGACCGCAGCATCGCCATGTACTCGGCGTAGAAGTCGGCGACGGACTGGGACCGGAGCGGGAGCGTTCGAAGGTCTCCATCGCTGGTCCGCGCAATCAGCTTGTGGCCGGTGAGGTCGAAGCTGACGTCGAAGGTTCGCCCATCATATGGTATGGGCGACGTGGTCAGGCCCCGCTCAGTGATGTACAAAACGACCTGCCACCAGTGGTTCTGCATCGGCGCCAGCGCCAGACGAGTCTTCCCGACGATCTGGGTCCAGCGGTGGAGCGTGGACTGGGTCGGTGCCCAATCATCGAGAGCCAGGCGCGGCCAGGTGTCCGCTTTGCGGTCTGAATGGGTTTCGATCATACCTATTATTCTAAATGCTTTTTCTCATCCTGTTTTCGTCGCCGCGGATTGATCGGCGCGCTCCTTTACGCCCGGATCGGCTCCCGGGTGCTGGAGATCACCCTCGGCCTTCTCCTTCTGGCAACCGCGGTCGCCGCACTCAGCGATTGGGCGCGGAAGTGGAAGCCAAGCGGGTTCGTTGCTCAGACTCTGGGCTTTCTGTCCGGCTTCTTTGGCGGGATGGCCGGCAA
>JALYKQ010000203.1 GCA_030774675.1 Gemmatimonadota bacterium
GAACCCGACTATAAGTGCAACCTCTAGTCATTGCTATATTTAACCACATGTCTATCCCTGGTCTGAACGAGCGCGAGCGGCGTGTTCTGGAAGCTGTGATCCAGACATACGTCGAAACGGCTCAGCCCGCGGGCTCGCGAAGCCTCGCCCATAAATTCGGACTCAACGTCTCGCCGGCGACCATCCGCAACACGATGAGCGACCTGGAAGAGAAAGGATATCTATTCCATCCCCACGCATCAGCTGGGCGCGTTCCGACCGACATCGCTTATCGGGTCTACGTCGATTCGCTGATTCCTGCCCGCCCGCCGGGAGCGACCGAGCGACGCAGGCTTACGGCCCAGATTTCGACCGGTGGCTCTGCCGTCGAGGCCATCCTGCGCCGCGCCGCACAGAGCCTGGGAGTCATCACCCAGGAGCTCGGTATCGCGCTCGGCCCTCGTCTCGACAACGCGATCCTCGAGCGGGTGGAGTTGATTCGCCTGTCCTCGGAGAGGCTGCTGGTCGCACTTACGCTCTCCGCGGGCGCGGTGCGCACGATCTTCGTCGACGTCCACGGCGAGATCGCGGATGCGGCCATCGCCGAGGTCACGCGCGTGCTCAACGACCGGCTCGCCGGACTTTCTCTTCGTCAGGTCCGCTCGTCGCTGGGCGACCGGCTTCGCGATGTCGGACCCACAGCCGGTGCATCCGACCTGCTCAACGTGTTCATCGAAGAGGGTGATCAGCTCTTCGATAGCGCGCTGGAGACGAGCGACGACACCGTTTTACTGGGACAAGCATCGGTTCTCGCGGAGCAGCCGGAGTTTGCAAGCATCGACAACATGAGGAAGCTGATGGCACTCACCGAGACCCGGGAGAAACTCGGTGAGCTGCTGCGTCGTCGTAGCGAGACCGGAGGAGTTTCGATTACCATCGGGAACGAGCACAACGATCCCAAGCTCGCGAGTTTTACGGTCGTCACCGCGTCATACCACGCGGGGCCGCTCACAGGTGTCATTGGGGTCATCGGACCGACGCGCATGCCTTACGACAAAGTCATCTCACTCGTAACGCACACGTCGGAGCTGGTGACCGACCTATTGAAGGAGAACACGAGGAATCATGGCTGATTTTTACCACACGCTCGGCGTCGCACGTGGCGCGAGCGAGCTCGAGATAAAGACGGCGTATCGCAAGCAGGCGATGACGTACCATCCGGACCGCAACAACGGGTCGAAGGAAGCCGAGGAGAAGTTCAAGGCGATCACGGAGGCGTACGATGTCTTGCGTGATCCGGACAAGCGCAGGCTGTACGATCGGTACGGCGAGGCCGGGCTGCGCGGAGGCGCCGGTGGATTCCATCATGTGGACCTGTCCGAGGCCCTCAACATCTTCATGCGCGATCTCGGCGGCCTAGGCGGGTTTGGGGACTTGTTCGGCGGCGGCGTCACCGGACGTTCTGGCCCGCGGACCGGATCCGACATCAAGATCGCAATGCCGCTCACTCTTGCCGAAGTCGCGAGCGGGGTCGAGAAGACGGTCACGGTCAGACTTCTGGAGCCGTGCGACCACTGTGATGGCAGGGGAGCGGAACCCGGCTCGGCACCCGCTACCTGTACGACCTGCAATGGGACCGGAGAAGTTCGCCGGGCGCAGCGCTCTTTCTTCGGGCAAGTCATCAGTGTCGCGCCCTGCTCGAACTGCTCGGGAGAAGGCACCGTCGTAGCTTCGCCGTGCAAAAAATGCCGCGGTGAGGGACGTTTACGCGGTGAGAAGCAGGTGCTGGTGCGGATTCCGGCCGGGGTCGCGACTGGCCAGTACATGACGATGCGCGGCGTTGGAAACGTCGGACCGCGAGGTGGTCCGCGAGGCGACATCCTGGTGGTGTTCGAGGTCGAGGAAGATCAACGCTTCGAGCGCGACGGGGAGGACCTTTACACGGAGATACTCGTCACTTATCCGCAACTGGCGCTTGGAGCGAATGTCGTAGTGCCGATGGTTAGTGGGACGGTCAGCCTGCAGATTCCGGCAGCGACGCAGAGCGGACAGGTGTTCAATCTGCGCGGACGTGGATTGCCGAGGATCAACTCGAGCTCGATGGGCGATCTGCATGTGAGACTGCAGCTCTGGACCCCGGACAATTTTTCCGACGAAGAGGCGGCGCTGCTTCGCCGACTGGGCGAGATTCAGCAAGTTCCCGCTCCACGCCCGAAAGGCCTTTGGTCGAAGCTCAAAGAATCACTAGGCGCATAACCGAACAGCTTCGGGCCGTAGCAACAGAGCGCAACGGGTGAGCTGGGTAGCGCTGCGGGTGACTCCGGATTCCAATCGCGAGGGGATAATCGCGGCACTGTTCGAAGCTGGCTCGCAGGGAGTTCACGAAGATGGGGCGGCAGTAATCACCCATTTTCCTTCCGACGCGGACTTCGATGACATACGCAGCGCGGTCATCACGGCAGATCCGGGTGCCGATATAGCGATGGCGGAAGCACCCGACACCGACTACTCGCAGTGGCGAGCGTCGGTGTCTTCGCATCTGGTGGGGGAGCTGGTGATCGCTCCGCCCTGGCTGGCGGCCGATTCCGATCCCGGCCGCACTATCATCGTCGATCCGGCCATGGCGTTTGGGACGGGAGAGCACGCCTCGACGCGCGGGGTGATGAGACTGATGCAGGGAGTGGTGCGCGCCGGCGATGTCGTGGCGGATCTGGGTGCGGGTAGCGCGGTTCTTTCGATCGCTGCCGCCAAGCTTGGAGCGGCGCGCGTCACGGCGATCGAAGTCGATCACGAGGCGATCGGCAACGCGGAAGAGAACGTCTCCGCCAACGGTGTCGGGGATCGAGTCGAGATCATTGAAGGAGACGCAGCGACGTTACTCCCACTGCTCGCTCCCGTTCGCGTGGTACTGGCGAACATCATCTCGTCGGTTCTGATTCCTCTTCTTCCGACGATTCGGCTTTCGCTCGTAACCGGTGGCCAGGCGATTCTCGCTGGCATTCTGTGTGAAGAGCGCGACACCATGATGAGTGTGCTCCACGCGCAGGGCTGGACGATCGAGTGGGAAGACACGGAGGACGTTTGGTGGAGTGTACAGATCGCACCGCTGTAGCAACATTCTTCACCAGCGACGAGATCGTCGCTGGTGGGACAGTAACACTGCCGGAAGACGCGGCGCACCACATCCGCGTTGCCAGGGTCGCTGTCGGAGAATGCGTGGCGTTGCGGGACGGGGCTGGTAGAGCCGCGGTCGGAACACTGGCAAAGGTTTCGAGGGGGTCCGCGCTTGTCGATGTGATCGAGACCAGTGAGATCTCCCGACCCACGCCAATCCACCTGCTGGCACCGGTGGCGGACCGAGACCGGACGCTCTGGCTGGCGGAGAAGGTGACGGAGCTGGGCGTGACGAGCTGGCGTCCCGTTGCGTGGCGGAGGTCAAAGAGTGTATCCCCGCGCGGCGAGGGCCCGATGTTCCAGGCCAAGGTGCGCGCGCGGATGACGTCGGCCCTGATCCAGAGTGGCGGAGGTTGGCTGCCCGACATCTTCCCTGAAGCGACCATCGAGCGCGCAGTCGCCGCGGCACCGTTGGGAACGCGCTTGCTCCTCGCGAAGGATGGCGAGCCGATTGTCGGAGTCCCGATGAAGGCGCCGATCACCATTGCGCTCGGTCCGGAAGGAGGCATGGAGCCAGCCGAGCGCGATGCGTTCATCGGTGCGGCGTTCCTGCCTGTGAAGTTGGGCGGGGGAACGCTACGTTTTGAGACGGCGGGTGTCGCTGCCGTCGCGATCGCCGCTGCGTCCCTCGCACTGTCGAGGTAATCGAATGGCTGAGTCCTGCATTTTCTGCCGAATCGCGCGGGGGGAAATCCCGGCGCAAATGGTTGCGAACAACAAGGAGATGGTG
>JALYKQ010000204.1 GCA_030774675.1 Gemmatimonadota bacterium
CACTGCTGATCGTAGTTGGCGTGGCTCTCGATACGATGGCGCAGGTCAACCAGCACCTCCTGCTCCGGAAGTACGATGGCTTCATGAAGAAGGGCCGCGTACGATTCCGCGGTCGACAGGCGGGCGGCACCTACTAGTCTCGATCGGAGAAGCCAAAAGCTCCTCCGACTCTTTTCAGCGGTTAGAACATGATCATCGTGCTGCTCGGCCCGCCCGGCGCGGGAAAGGGGACCCAGGCAGACAGGCTCGCCGCTCGGCTGGGCATTCCCAAGATCGCAACCGGTGACGTGCTGCGCGCGGCCGTGCGCGACGGGACAAAGCGCGGCCTCGAGGCCAAGTCCTACATGGATCGGGGCGACCTCGTGCCCGACTCGGTGATTCTTGGTATCCTTCAGGATGTGATGACGTCGCCTGTCACGGAGAAGGGGGCGATTCTCGACGGCGCCGTACGGACGGTGCCGCAGGCCGAGGGACTGGGAACGATGTTGGGCGAGATCGGCAAGAAGGTGGATAGGGTGCTGCTGTTCGACGTCGACGACGATGAGCTGGTGAAGCGGCTGAGCACCCGCACTGTCTGCCAGAACTGCCAGACGCCCTACATGGGTAAGGACCCGGGAACCGCCTGCGCGAAATGCGGGGGAACGCTGGTGCGACGCAAGGACGACGAGCCCGAAGCGATACGGAACCGACTAGCGGTTTATCGTTTACAGACGGAGCCGGTGATCGGCTGGTACAAGAAGAACAAGATGAAGGTCCACAAAGTCAACGCGGCAGGAACGGTGGACGCAGTCACGGGCCGCGCGCTAAAGGCGCTGGGGAAATGATTCAGATCAAGTCACCGCGCGAGATCGAAATCATGGCGCGCGGCGGCGAAATACTGGCGGCGACTGTGCGGCTGCTGGAGCAGAGTGTGCATCGCGGGATGACGACGCTCGAGCTGGACACCGTCGCGGACGATTTCATTCGCAGTCATCCGGGGGCGACGCCCGCGTTCAAGGGCCTCTACGACTTTCCCGCCAGCATCTGCACTTCGATCAACCAGGAGATCGTGCATGGCATTCCTTCGCGGAAGCGCCCGATCGAGGAGGGGGACATCGTCTCGATCGACATCGGCGTGAAGCTCGATGGTTACTACACAGACTCGGCGACGACGGTGGCCGTGGGAAAGGTCGACGCCGAGTCGAAGAAGCTGCTCGATGTGACGAAGAAGGCGTTGGCGGCAGGGATCGAGGCGGCGACGCCGGACAATCATGTGGGCGACATCGGGGCCGCGGTCCAGGGAGTAGTAGAGGCGGCGGGATTCAGCGTGGTGCGGGATCTGGTCGGACACGGGATCGGCGTCGGGTTCCACGAGGATCCCCAGGTGCCCAACTACGGTAAGCCTAAGCGGGGTGTCAGGCTGCAGCCCGGATTGACGCTAGCCATCGAGCCGATGGTAAACGTGGGGAAGCCGGGCACACGGACGCTGCCTGATCGCTGGACTGTCGTGAGCATCGATGGCACACGCTCAGCGCACTTCGAGCACACCATCGTGGTGACTGAGAGCGGACCGCGGGTTTTGACGGCGCTGGCGAACGAGCCGGTGGGCGCCGCCGCCCGTTAGAGCGACAACGAGCTTTCCACTCTGGCGGCCACCTGGGTGGCGAGATCGGCGAGTTTCCTTACCAGCTGCCTCGATTCGTGAGCCAGGTCGGCTCCTTTCGACGGATCCTCGAGCGCCGCAACGTTGATGCGGACGTTGTAATCCGCACCCTTGCACGCGGCTTCGGCAAGTAGTGCCGCAACGCCGGCATCCGTTACCGCGTTCGCATTGCCCTTCTCCGCGACGAGCGCGGCGAGCTCCGCCACTTCCACCGATGCTCGCGCCGTCTCGAGTGGAACTTCCGCGGCCTTCAGGAGAGCTCCTGTCAGAGCTTCGGTCCGATGCGCCGCTGCATCGGCCGGCTCTTTCGGGAGCTTGTGCGCTTCGGCGACGAGCGAGTAAGCCTCGGCGTCTCGCTTCACCAGGGACGCCAGGGTATTGCCGAGCGATACCGCTTTGAGCGCGGCTTCCTTCATCTCAGGTTCGACGGCGGCGTACTTCTTCTTCCCGATCGTCAGCCCCGCTACCATCTGCGCGAGCGCCGCCGCGAGCGCCCCCGCGTGTGCCGCTACGCTTCCCCCGCCTGGCACCGGATTGGATGAGGCGATGGAAGCGAGAAAACCGCTTACGCTCTCTCCGCCGCTGATCGCTTCGCGGACCTGGCGCTCGAGCACTTGCGCCGGCGTGAACTGGCGTAGCTGGAGGTGACTGACTGCGGTGTCGAACAACACTTTCTCCGGAACTAGTCCGACGATCTCGCTCCACGTTACCGCCGCGCCCTCCGCCTCCGCGCGCAGCTTCACAAAATCGAACGCGTTATGCAGGGGAGTCTTTTCGGTATCCACGAGATTCATCGACACCTGGGCCTGGCCATCCACCTCGAGACCCAGCCCTTTGACGTAGCGGAAGCCGCCGGAGGAGCCGCGGACCGCCTTGGCGATGCTCTTGGCGACGGGAAGGTTCGATGCCGGGCCGAGATAGATATTGTAAGCCACGAGGAAAGGGCGCGCCCCGATGGCGATCGCCCCACAGGTCGGATGAATCGCGGCTGGCCCGAAATCGGGATTGCGGGCAGGATTCTTTCCCAGCTCCTCGCGCAATCCCTCGAATTCTCCTCTGCGGACGTCGGCCAGATTTTCACGGGCCGGCGTCGTCGCGGCCCGCTCGTACAGGTAAACGGGGATCTTGAGCTCGCGTCCAACGCGCTCGCCCAGCGCTCGCGCCAGCGCTACGCAGTCCTCCATCGTCGAGCCTTCGAGCGGGATGAACGGAACGACGTCGGTCGCGCCAATGCGAGGATGCTCTCCGGTGTGCTTGCAAAGGTCGATTCGCTCAGCCGCCGCGCGAATACCGGCAAAGGCGGCGTCGACCGCTGTGTCCACCGGCGCGACGAACGTGATGACCGATCGGTTGTGAGAAGCATCCGACGAGACGTCGAGTACGGAAACGCCCTCGACCGCCGAGATGGCATCGCGGATCGCCGCCACGACTTCCGGACGACGGCCCTCGGAGAAATTGGGAACGCATTCGACCAGCTTCATTCAGCCTTTCCTTTGCTCATGTTGGCGCGTCTCACAGTCTGCAGGAGCCACGCGTGCATCGCCGGATTTCCGGCGACAAAGGCACCTGCCTCGACCGTCGCCGGGTTTCCGTCCAGGTCGGTAATGATGCCGCCGGCCTCCTTCACCATCAGAAGCCCTGCAGCGACGTCCCAGGGTGCAAGCACCAATTCCCAGAACGCATCGAAGCGCCCGCACGCAACATTCGATAGATCGAGCGCGGCCGAGCCGGCGCGCCGAATGCCCGCGGTTCCGCGCATCACCAAACTGAACTGCTCGACGTAGACTGGCAACTTCTCGAGAGTCTTGAAGGGGAAGCCCGTGCCGATGAGTGCTCTCCCAGGCTCCCTCAGACTGGACACTCGGATGCGCTTGCCGTTCATGAACGCTCCAGCGCTGCGCCGCGCCGTGAATTCCTCGCCTCGCGCGACGTTGAGGACCGTTCCGGCACACACGTCTCCGTCACGCGCGATGGCAATTGAGACTGAGTACTCGGGATAGCCGTGCAGAAAGTTCGTTGTCCCATCGAGCGGATCGGCGATGACCACGATTCCCTTGCCGGCGAGCGCGGTCGGCGTCAGCTCCTCCCCAAGCATTGATGCACTGGGTAGTCGCCGCTTGATGGTGGCCGTGATCTCGCGTTCCGATGCCTTGTCGACCTCGCTGACGAAATCGGATTGCCCTTTCGACTCCCACACCAGCTTTTCGCGATCGGCTGTTGCGTCGCGGATGACCCGGGCAGCCCGGCGGGCAGCGTCGAGCGCAACGTCAAGCAGCTCTTCATCGCCCGAATCAGTTGTTGAAATTGCTTGCAACTCGTCTCTCTCGCTCTTTAATTTCGCGCAATGTCCCGCATCTTCAGCGGCATTCAGCCCTCCGGCTCGCTGCACATTGGAAACTACCTCGGAGCCGTCAAGAACTGGGTTGATCTGCAGCACAAATACGAGTCGTTTTTCTGCATCGTCGACTATCACGCGATCACTGTTCCGTACGCGCCCGCTGATCTCCGCGCCCGCACTGCCGACATGGCTTTGTCGTTGCTCGCCGCGGGGCTCGATCCAGCGAAATGCACGCTGTTCGTGCAGTCGAAGGTGCCGGAACATACCGAGCTAGCCTGGATATTCAACACGCTGACACCGCTCGGCGAGCTCGAGCGGCAGACCCAATTCAAGGAGAAGGCGAGCCGCGAGGAGAGCGTTCCGGCGGGCCTTCTCAACTACCCGGTCCTCCAGGCCGCCGACATCCTGCTTTACCGCGCGGAGCTGGTGCCGGTCGGTGAGGATCAGGTACAGCATCTGGAGCTGTCGCGCGAGATTGCGCGGAAGTGGAACGCGCGCTTTGACCCACAACCATCCGCGGTGCGCTCAACCAGCGCAGCGACGGAGGAGGCGGCGCGGGGTTTTTTTCCGGAGCCCAAGCCGCTTCTCACTCCAACGCGACGGGTGATGGGCCTCGATGGGCAGGCGAAGATGTCCAAGTCGCTTGGCAACACCGTCGATCTGCTCGAGGACCCAGCGTCGATTTGGGAGAAGCTCCGGCCGGCGGTGACCGATCCAAAGCGGGTGCGTCGCACCGACCCAGGCACTCCGGAAGTCTGCAACATCTATCACTTGCACAAGGCATTCAGTCCAGCGGCAACCGTCGAGCACGTCGCGGTGCAGTGCAGGAGTGCGGGCTGGGGCTGTCTCGACTGCAAGAAAGTCCTGCACGAATCGATGGAGCGGGAGCTCGCACCGATTCGCACTCGCGCACGAGAGGTCGCGGCGAACCAGAAGAAGATGGAAAAGGATCTCGCCGCGGGTGCTGAGCACGCTCGATCCGAAGCTCAGAAGACAATGGCCGAGGTGAAGTCGAAAATGGGGCTCGCTTAGAGCGAAGAATGGCGGACGCAGAGCGCTCTGAGCGCGCCAAGTCTCTGCTCGACCGCCTGTCGGAGGTGCCGAGGTTCGCTGGCAGTGCCGAAGAGGCGAGGGCGCGAGCTATGTGCAGGCAGGAACTCGAGCGCGCGGGGTTCTCGTGCGTCGAGCTGCCGTTCGAGTACTCCCAGTGGCCCGGTCGCTGGGGTCCGCCGGTCGCGGCGGTCTTCCAGGCCGCAACAATTGTCGTCGTTGCGCGTATGGCAGTTCATCAGGGTGCGCTCGCAGCGCTCCTAATCGGGGCCGCGTTACTGACTGCGCTGATGCTGGCTTCGGGCGACGCCAAGCGGCGCTGGACCGCGCAGTTTCCATTTCAGCGCGCGGGGTCAATAAATCTCGAAGCCAGGCGTGGAAATCCGGAGGTGTGGCTCGTTGCTCATATCGACTCCAAATCGCAAACCGTGCCGATGCTGATGCGAATAGGGAGCTCCGTCGCGCTGGGCGTCATCACGGCCTCGGTGCTGATCTTGCTCCTCATCTCGATCGTAAGGGGGGGCCCGCCCCAATCACTGTGGCATGCTTTCGCGATTGCCGCGGTGATCGGCGCGCTTCCGTCGGCCCTCTGCTTCGTGCGCAACGCTTCACCCGGCGCTGTCGACAACGCGAGCGGGGTTGCCGCGGTCTTGATAGCGTCACAGCTGGACTCCAGCGCCCGCGATCTCGGCGTCCTCATCACCAGCGGTGAAGAGCTCGGATTGGCGGGGGCACGGGAGTGGGCCGCCCGCGCGAGCCCGGGGATATTCGTCATCAACTGTGACACCGTCGACGACGCAGGGGGCTGGCACTGCATGTACACGGGCCCCAGACCACGGGGCATAGTGTCGGGCGCGGAAACAATCGCGGGAAGACTCGGGTTTAAGCTTGCCGTTGGGCGCCTTATCCCGGGAATCCTCGCCGATAGCATGGCGTTCGCCGACCGAGGCATCGAATCCGTGACCGTTAGCCGGGGAACTCTCTCAACTCTCGCGCGCATCCATACCCGGCGCGATACTTCCCATGCACTGACGGGGAGCAGCGTCGCGGATGCCGGCGTGCTGCTCTCTTCTCTAGCTAAGGAACTTGGCTGATGCCGCTGCTCATTCTGGCGTGTGTGATTATCGTCTCCGAGATACTGATCGTCCTGGGCCTGCCTGGGCTTTGGATCATGGTGGCGACAGCGGTCACCTATAATATCATGGTCCCAGGCGAGCCGATCGGCTGGATCACGCTGATCGCGGTGGGTGTTCTGGCGCTGGTGGCGGAGCTGCTCGAGTTCTCGCTCGCCGGAAAGTATGCCCGGAAATATGGAGGTTCGCGCCGGGCGGGCTGGGGAGCGATCATTGGTGGAATCGTGGGCGCGATGGTCGGAGTCCCGGTTCCGATCGTCGGCCCGGTCATCGGCGCATTCATCGGATCGTTCCTCGGCGCGCTGGTCGCGGAGCTATCGGGCGGGTCGAAGGCGGCTGACGCGACACGCGTCGCGAAGGGGGCCTTGATCGGCCGGGCGGTTTCTACCGCACTAAAAGTCGGAATCGGATTGACGATCGGTATCTGGATCTTCATTGCAGCCATGAGATGACCCATTGATGCGGGCACAAACATGAGCGACAGAGACAACGCGGCGGAAAAGACGGAACCTGCCCCGGACGCCAGCGATGGCAAGTACGTCTACTGCATCATCCGCAACGACCGCTCCCGGGAGTTCGGCGAGATCGGGATCGGCGGCGGGGCGCGGGTCTACACGGTCAACCACAACGATTTGGCGGCGGTCGTCAGCGACACACCGATCGTGATCTATGATCCTACGCGCGAAAATGTTCTGGCTCACGAGTTCGTGAACGAAACGGTGATGCGCGAGTTCACGCTGATTCCGATGTCATTCGGCACCGTCTTCCGCTCCGATAACGATGTGGCGGCGCTTCTCAAGTCCACCTACCAGGCGTTCACCGACGTGCTCGACAAGATGCAGGACAAAATCGAATTCGGGCTGAAGATCCTCTGGGATCGGGACAAGGTTGTGGCTGCGATCGAGCGCGAGAACGACGAGATTCGCCGACTCAAGGACGAGATTACCCGGAACGCCGCATCATCGACCTATTTCGCGCGCATGCAGCTTGGCCGTCTGGTCGAAGCGGCGATGGAGGAGGCGAGCAACCGCTACGTAACCCACGTCCACGAGCAGCTCAAGGATGTATCCGTTGCCAGCCGCAGCAACAAGGTGATCGGCGATCGTATGATCCTGAATGCCGCGTTTCTCGTCGATCGCAAGGCAGAGAAGCCCTTCGACGAAAGAGTCAAGGAGATCAGCCGCCACTATGAGGACCTGCTGACTTTCAAGTACACCGGACCCTGGCCTCCGTACAATTTCGTGAATATCAAGCTGAAGCTGGAGAAGGCGACCTGAGAAGGCGCTGAGCACCATGGGACTTCTCACCAACATCCTGCTGGCGCCGTTTCTCGCCCCCATTTACGGGACGAAATGGACGCTCGACAAAGTCGACCGTGTCGTGCGCGAGCAGCTTACCGACGATACGCCCATCAAGGAGGACTTGATGGCGCTGCAGCTTCAGCTCGAGATGGGGGAGATCGACGACGCCGAGTACGTGAAGCGTGAAGCGGAAATCATGCAGCGACTCCGCGAAGTCCGGGAATGGAGAGAAAGGTTCGGCATGTCGATCAGCGGTGGGCCCGTTCGCGTCGCGGAAGGCGACGAGACCGAGTAGTCGGCGGCTTCCGCGACGATGATAGAGCGCCTGTGTTACGTGTATGGTGTCGTCGGATCGTCGATGGAAACGGCCACTGCGTCCAGGGGAATAGATAGCGGCGCGGTCAATCTCATCCCCAACGGCGAGGTCGGCGCGCTCGCTACATCCGTCAGCGCCGACGACTACTCCCCGGACAAAGTCGAAGCGCTTACCGCCGACCTGGACTGGGTGAGTCAGCGCGCCATGGCACACGACCGGGTCCTCACCTGGGCGTCCGACGCGGGAGCGGTGATTCCGTTTCCGATGTGGACACTGTTTCGCGATGCCAAGGCGGTCAAGGCAATGCTTGCGAAGCGAATGGGTGAGCTTCAGGAGACTTTCGCGCGCATCGCGAACGGCCGGGAATTCATCGTCCGCGTTTACGTGCAGCCGGGTGTTCTCAAGGATCATCTGGGCCAGCACAGCGCAGAGCTGAAGGCACTCGAGGCGGATGCGGCCCGGGCATCACCCGGGCAGAAATACCTGCTCGAGCGAAAAATGGAGAATATCCGGCGCGACGCCGGCCGCGACGTGGCCACAAAGGTAGCCGGCGAGATTCACGACACGCTGCGGGCTGCTTCAATGGAGACGGCGCGCGAACAGCCCGTAAACTCCGGCGCGCCCCGCGAACAGGGCCGCGCGATTCTCAACGCATCTTTCCTGGTCGATCCGTCAAAGGTTGTCAGTTTCCAGCAGGCGTTGACCGGCATGGTCAACAAGTACGAGCCGTCGGGCTTCAAGTTCGACTTCACCGGGCCCTGGCCTCCCTACCACTTCGTCGGCGAGAAGGCGCAGTGAGCGCTGACGACATATTCGGCGTTCAGCGAATCGAGTTAGCCGAAGTTCTCAGTCACGTACTCGACAAGGGCGTGGTCTTGAGGGGCGAAGTAATGCTGGCCGTGGCCGACGTTGACCTGATCCGTCTGGACCTTGGCCTCCTCCTGACCGCCGTCGAGAGCGTGATCCGCCGGAGCGGAGACGTCGGCCCGAGAGCTCAAGCGGTGGGAGCGGCACGGCCCCGCTCGCCCATAGAACTACCGTCGGGCTCGACGATGGAGAGTCAGGTAATTGACTCACTGCACGCTCCCAGCGATGCCGCCGTCGCCCCTTTGGAAACCGTTGCTGAAGGGTTGCCTCCGCGTCTTAATACCGACCCCGACAAGATCGAGAACGGGCTCGCCAAGCTCGTCTTGACGTTGATTGAGGTATTGCGTAAGGTCTTAGAGCACCAGGCAGTTCGGCGAATGGAGGGAGGACATCTGAGCGACGCGGAGATCGAGAAGCTCGGAGTCGCGCTGCTCCGCCTCAACGACCGGATGCAGGACATGAAGGGGATCTTCGGACTGACCGATGACGATCTCCAGATAGACCTGGGCCCCCTAGGAAAGTTACGCTAAACCGGCGACGAGCCGAACGGAGACGACTGCTTGGCAGACCTAGTATCCCCGTCGCGCACCTACGGCCTCGTGGACATTCTCGACCGGGTCCTCGACAAAGGCCTCGTCGTCGTCGGCGACATCAAGATCAATCTCGCGAACGTCGAGCTTCTCACCATCCAGATTCGTTTGCTCATCTGCTCGATCGACAAGGCGGAGCAGATCGGGCTGGACTGGTGGCGGACCGATCCGCGGCTCAGTACCTCTGCATCCACGTCCCCAGCGCTCCCCCAGCCCAAACACGCCGCCTCGGCACCAAGATCACAGGAGTCTAGTCATGGCAGTTGAACGGTCCCCGAGCGGCAGCTCGCTAATTGATATTCTCGATCGCGTTCTCGACAAGGGCATTGTCATCGATGCCTGGGTCCGCGTCTCGCTGGTAGGAATCGACCTGGTCACTGTCGAAGCGCGCATCGTGGTCGCGTCGATCGAGACCTACCTCAAATACTCTGAAGCAGTGGGCCTCGCTCCGCCGGGATCCCGTCCGTTTCGCGAGCTCGGCGCGGGTGGTGCTGACGAGCTCGACAGGATGCGGATAGAGAATGCGGATCTGAAGCGGCGACTTGAGCGACTCGAAGCTTGAGCGCAAAGCGGCAGCCTCGAGCCCGCAACTCAGCGGAACTATAGCCTCGAGGGCGCAACTCAGCGGAGAGAAGCTCGCCGAGCTGCTCTCGGCCATTTCCGAAGCACCGGATTTTGTCACTGCGGCGACATTCATGATCGCCCAGTTCGCCGACATCCTTGGAGCGCGGCGAGGCGTGGCGATCACGCTCGACAGTCCTCCCAATCGATTCATCGCAACCGCCGCGGTGGGCTTCGACGGCGAACCGGTTCCGTCGATCTCGCTTTCCACGAACGACCTGTCCAACCCGGTCGTCGTCTCCGCGCTATCGCTGCACGCGGTAAGCTGCCCGGGGAATCCGCCGATTCCGGGCCTCCCATTCGGAGAATGGACCGCCGTTCCGTTTCCGCAGCCGCAGTTTCGGGGAGCACCGCTGCTACTGACTGACCCTGAGCTGGACCTCGTCCAGCTCGTTGGGTGCGAGGTGAGAGCCCGCGCTGTCGTCGATCGCAGGCGCAAGCTCGGTCATGCCCCCGGGGGTGTTGCACTGATCGAAGCCTCAGTCGACGATCTGACCCTTGGCGCGATCATGAACGCCGCGTCGTTGGCGGGCCCGGTCCTCGCCCGGATGGCGGCGGTCGAGGAGTTCCGCCTCTCCACCGGGCGGCTCGACCAACAGCGCGAGATGCTTACCGCGATCGTGAACTCGCTGCCCGATCCGATCGTAATCATCAATGCCTCGCACGATATCGTCGTCCAGAACAGTCGGGCGGAGCACTTGCTGTCGAGTGGCGACAAGGACTCCGAAGGCCGGCGTCGCGCGGTCGAGATCAACAATCTTCTTTTCACCTCGCACCTCTCGAAGGCCGCGATGGGATCGAAGGAAAGTGCGGGCTCGCGCGAGCTCAATCTCGTCGACCCCGACGAGGGAACGGATTTGCTGTTCGAGGTCCTGACCCACGGGCTCGGTGGTCAGGATGGACTCCACGCCGGCTCGACCGTGTCCGTTTTGCGCGACGTGACCGATCTCCGACGGGCCGCCAACGAGCTGGAGCGCCAGGTGCAGCGTGTGCGCCTGGCAGAAATCGACGCCAAGCGCGAGCGCGACCGACTGAACCTGATTCTCGAGAACGTCGCCGATCCGATTCTCGTCACCGACGACCGGTCCAACATCATCCTGATGAACAAGGAGGCCGAGCAGCTGTTCGAGTCCGACGACAGCGAACGATGGGAGCGCGCCGTCCTGGTTCAGGCGAACGACACCAAGTTCACGACCTTCATCTCCGATTTCACGATCAGCCCGGCGCTGGCGCGCCGGGAGCAGATGAAGCTTCAGATCCCAGACACCGGAATCGAGCTCCCGGTGGAGGTCGTCTCCGGAAAGATTCTGAACCGCCGCGGCGAGCCGCTGGCGATCGTCTCGGTGCTGCACGACCTGACGGAGCAGGTTGAGAACGAGCGCTTGTACGAGGAGCTGAAGACGTTCTCGAGCCAGCTGGAGGACCGGATTCAGGCGGCCACCGCTGACCTCGCCGAGCAGAATACCCGGCTGCAATGGCAGTCGCGCGAGCTCGAGAAGGCAAACCGGCTCAAGTCGGAGTTTCTGGCCAGCATGTCCCACGAGCTACGGACGCCGATCAATGCGCTCATCGGATACGCGTCGCTCATGCTCGACCGGATATACGGCGATCTCACGCCGCGCCAGGAAGAGGGCCTGAAGCGAATTCAAGGCGCCGCTCAACACCTGCTCGCTCTTATCAACGACATCCTCGACCTCGCCAAGATCGAAGCTGGCCGAATGCCGCTCCACCTCGACGACGTCACGCTGGGCGACATCATGACGGAGATCTCCCAGCAGATCGAGCCGATGGTGAAGAAAAAAGCTCTCACCCTCAACATCGAGATGCCGTCGAGCTCTCTCGTGCTGCACACCGACCGTACCAAGGTGAAGCAGATCCTCCTCAACCTTCTCTCCAACGCCGTCAAGTTCACGCATCACGGGGGAATCTGGGTGACGATCTCCAGGGACGAGGAGGATCTTAGGTTCGACGTCCGCGACACCGGCATCGGAATTCGCCCAACGGATATTGACTCGATCTGGGAAGACTTCCGCCAGGTGGATCAGTCGAGGACCCGCGAATTCGGCGGAACGGGCCTTGGACTCAGCATCACCAGGAAGCTCGTCGATGCGCTCGGCGGGCATGTCTTCGCGGAGAGTACGTTCGGCAAAGGCTCGACGTTTACCGTAGTGCTGCCCATCAGGAGCGTGGTTCGGCCGGACGATCCGCCGCGCGTGATCGACGAGGTTCCTCCGCCGCCTCCCGCCAAGCGTTGACACCCAACTCCTGAAAGGTAGATTGAACCAACGCCCCGAAGCTCTCGGGGCGTTTGCTTTTTCATCCCTCCGACCGGCACATCTGAATAATGTTCGACACCAATACGCGAACCATCGTCGTCGTCGGCGCACAGTGGGGAGATGAAGGCAAGGGCAAGCTCGTTGATGTGCTCGCCGAGCGCGCGGACTGGGTGGTTCGCTACCAGGGTGGCGCGAACGCAGGTCACACAGTTCAGATCGCCGACAAGTCGTTCGTACTGCACCAGATTCCGAGCGGAATTCTTCATGCCGGCGTAAGATGCGCGATCGGCAATGGAGTGGTGCTGGACGTCGAGACACTCTTCGCCGAGATCGACGAGCTTGTTTCGGATGGGATAGACGTCGAAGGCAGGCTCTACGTCAGTGACCGCGCTCATCTCGTGCTGCCGTATCACAAGCTCGTGGATGGACAGAGCTCTGCGAGCAAGGAAATAGGAACCACCGGTCGTGGAATCGGTCCGGCGTATGAGGACAAGTACGGCCGCCGCGGCATTCGCGTCCTCGATCTGCGCGACCCGGCGCGCCTGAGAAAGCTGGTGGAGCGCGGAGTCGCGCACGCCAACATCCAGCTCGCGACTTCGGGGACCAAGCGCGCCGACGTTGAGTTCACCCTCGACGTCCTGGACCGCTTTACCAAGCGCCTTCTCCCGTTGGCGGAAGACGTGGGTCTCAGGATCCATCGCGCAATCTCTGGCGGGGCTGCGGTTCTGCTCGAAGGCGCGCAGGGCTCGCTGCTCGACATCGATCACGGCACCTATCCGTATGTCACTTCGAGCAGCACCACGTCGGGGGGCGCTGCGACTGGCGTTGGCATCGCGCCGAAGGAGCTCGACTCCGTGATCGGGGTCGTGAAGGCCTACACCACGCGCGTGGGGAACGGACCGCTGCCCACGGAGTTTGACGAGCCGCTGGCGACCGAAATACGGCAGCTCGGCAATGAGTTCGGAGCAACTACCGGGCGGCCGCGGAGGTGTGGCTGGTTTGATGGCGTTGTCGTCCGTTATGCAGCGCGCGTCAATGGCCTGACGGATTTGGCGGTCACCAAGCTGGACGTTCTCGACACGCTCGATCGCATCGGGCTGTGCACCGGCTATACAGCCGACGGCGAAGTCTACGAGGAGTTTCCGGGCGACCTTACCATCCTCGACCGCGCCGTTCCCAGGTACGAGTGGTATGAGGGCTGGAAGACGTCGACAGCTGCCGCGCGAGCGCTCACCGATCTGCCGAAGGAGGCCCGCCGGTATCTGGATCGAATTGAGGCACTAGTCGAGACGCCAATCACCTACGTGAGCGTCGGCACTCGGCGCGATCAGATCATCGGCGTGGAGGGCGTGGTTCCAGCCCGCCCAGCCGGCGTAGCCTGAGAGTCGCCGCGCCGATGGAGGACGAAGCTGACATCGTGATTGTCGGTGCGGGACCGTGTGGTCTCGCCGCTGCCGTGTCGGCTCAGAAAGCCGGGCTCAAGCCGCTCGTGTTCGATGCGGAAGTCGTGGTCAGCACGATTGCCGCGTACCCGACCTACGTCCGCTTCTTTTCGACCGCGGAAAAACTTGCGATCGGAGGCTTGCCGTTCGTGATAGCCACCGAGAAGCCGAGCCGCCGTGACGCGCTGGCGTACTACCGCGCCGCGGTGCTTCACTTCGACATTCCGGTCCGCCAGCGCGAGAGAGTCACAGCCATACAGGGGCGCTCGGGAGAATTCGTGGTTGTGTCGCGGACGCAGGGAGGCGAGGAGCGGCGGACGCGCGCCGGAACCGTGGTCGTCGCTACCGGCTATTTCGGTTCTCCGAACCGGCTCGGCGTGCCGGGCGAGGATCTGCCGCACGTATCCCACGTCTACCGCGAGGGGCATGAAGCGTTTCTCCAGGACGCGGTAGTGGTCGGCGGCGGCAACTCGGCCGCTGAGGCGTCGTTGGACCTGTGGCGCTCGGGCGCGCGTGTCACGCTCGTCCATTTCGGTCCGACTTTCGACAAAAAGATCAAACCCTGGGTGCTTCCGGACTTCACCAACCGCGTCAAGGAAGGCTACATCTCGACGAAGTGGGAGAGCCGGGTGAAGGCGATCGAGCCGGAGGAGGTCGTCCTCGACACTGCGCTCGGCGAGCAGCGGCTCAAGGCGGATCGCGTGTACGTGATGACGGGTTTCGCGCCCAGCCTCGGTCTGTTGCGCGAGACAGGTGTGCCGATCGATCCCGTCACGGGGATTCCCGCGCACGATTCGAAAACCCTCGAAACATCGGTGCCGGGCGTCTTCATCGCGGGCGTGCTCGTCGCCGGCTACGACGCCAACAAGGTGTTCATCGAGAACGGGCGCTACCACGGTGATCGCATTGTCGCGCGGCTGCTCGGGCAGCGGGCGCCCGCCGAGCCGAAGCTGAGTGCGGAGCTGGACGCGTAGTCGGGCAGTCCCCCTGCGACTAGTTTTCCCGAATGGCAAACCACCCCGATGTGATGGAGAAGCTCGTGTCGTTGGCAAAGCGGCGCGGCTTCATCTTCCAGTCTTCAGAGATCTACGGCGGCACCGGATCCGTTTGGGACTACGGTCCGCTCGGAGTCGAGCTCAAGAAGAATCTCAAGGACAGGTGGTGGCACGCGATGGTGCGCGCCCGGAACGACATCGAGGGACTGGACGCCGCGATCCTAATGCATCCGCGCGTTTGGGAAGCGAGCGGTCACGTCGCGGGCTTTGTCGATCCACTCGTTGACTGCAAGAATTGCAAGAAGCGTTTCCGTGCCGATGACCCGCGCATAAAGGGCACGCCGGGGACGCCGGACGCGCAGTGTCCGGCCTGCGGGATGAAGGGGACTCTCAGCGCGGCGCGCCAGTTCAATCTCATGTTCAGGACCTTCATGGGTCCGGTCGAAGACTCGGCGTCGGTGGTGTACCTGCGTCCGGAGACGGCGCAGGGCATCTACGTGAATTTCCTCAACGTGCAGCAGTCGACGCGGCAGAAGGTACCCTTCGGCATCGCTCAGATCGGAAAGGCTTTCAGAAACGAGATCACGCCCGGCAACTTCATCTTTCGGACGCGGGAATTCGAGCAGATGGAGATGCAGTTCTTCGTCGAGCCGGGCAGCGACATGAAGTGGTTCGAGTACTGGAAGGAGCAGCGAATGGAATGGCACCGTGGTCTGGGGCTGGCGGTGGACAGGCTCAAGTTTCACGCGCACACGAAGGAGGAGCTGGCGCACTACGCCCGCGCCGCGTTCGATGTGCAGTTCGACTTCGGCGGCACGCTGGGCTTCCAGGAGATCGAGGGCATCCACAATCGCGGGGATTTCGACCTCACCCAGCACCAGGAGTTCTCGGGAAAGAAGCTCGAGTACTTCGATCAACCGAACAACCGGCGCTACGTGCCGTATGTGGTTGAAACATCCGCCGGCGCCGATCGCACTGCCCTGGCAGTGCTGGTGAACGGCTACCGGGATGAAGCGGTCGAAGGAGAGTCGGAGGGGCGGACAGTTCTGGGGCTGCATCCCTCGATCGCGCCAATCAAGGCGGGCGTATTTCCGCTGGTGAAAAAGGATGGAATGCCGGAGATGGCGCACCGCAT
>JALYKQ010000205.1 GCA_030774675.1 Gemmatimonadota bacterium
ACATCGCGCTAGCGCCCTCGAATCCCAGTATCATCTACGCTGGCACGGGTGAAGAAGATTCGCGCAACTCCATTTCACCCGGCGGAGGGGTGTACAAGTCCACCGACGCAGGTCGCACGTGGAAGCTAATGGGTCTCGAGGCGACGCAGCAGATTGGCCGCATCGTCGTGGATCCGAGCGACCCCAACATCGTGTACGTCGCCGCGCTCGGTCACGCCTGGAACTCCAATCCCGAGCGGGGGCTGTACAAATCGAGCGATGGCGGGACGACGTGGCAGCTCGTCAAGTTCGTGAGCGACAGGGCAGGGTTCGTCGACGTCTCCATGGACCCCAGGGATCACAACATCCTCTACGCCTCGAGCTGGGAACGAGCTCGTGGTCCATACTTCCTGAAGAGCGGCGGTCCGGGTAGCGGACTCTGGAAATCCACCGATGCAGGGGCGACGTGGAAAGAGATTCGCGGCGGCGGTTTTCCGGAGACCACAAAGGGACGAATCGGCATTGCGGTGTCGCCGTCGAACCCGCAGGTCGTGTACAGCTGGGTCGAAGCTGACACCCTTCCTCACCGGCTGGCTCGGGGAGAAAAACCGGACACGGCGAAGCGGCAGAAAACGATTAGCGGTATCTACCGCTCCGCGGATGGCGGCGCGAGCTGGATCTTGACGTATCGCAACGAGCCAGCCGGCGGAGGAGGCGGCGGACTCGGTGACGCCCGGCCCTTCTATTATTCCCAGATTCGCGTGGATCCGCGCAATCCGGACCGTATCTACTGGATGTCGTCGGTCTTCCGCACATCCGAAGACGGCGGAAAGACCTTCCGTCGGGGCGCGCTCGGCGTTCATACCGACTGGCACGGCATGTGGATCGATCCTGGCGACCCCGAGCATTTTATCCTCGGCGATGACGGCGGGGTTGCCGTGACGTACGATCGCGGCGGTACTTACGATTTCATCAACACGTTTGCAATCGGTCAGTTCTACGCCGTCAGCTACAACATGGAGAAGCCCTACAAAGTGTGCGGCGGCCTTCAGGACAACGGATCGTGGTGCGGGCCGTCACGCGCACGGAACCGTGGCGGCATCACCAACAACGACTGGTTCAATGTAGGAGGCGGCGACGGGTTCTACAGCGCGATGGACCCGGACGATCCCAACATCATCTACACTGAGTCGCAGGGCGGAAACGCTTCGCGGCTGAACGTCGCACAGAACACTCGCGCCATCATCATGCGCGGGGGCGGTCGCGACCGAACCAGCATTTTCGAAGATTCTGTGATCATAGCGCGCGGCGACACCACGAAACCTGAGACGCCGCAGATTACCCGCACCCTGGCTGAGGTGCGGTCACGCGCAGCGGCCGATTCTGCCCGTGGATACAGGTTTAACTGGTCGACACCGTTTTTCCTGTCGCCGCATGCGTCAAGCACCGTCTACCTGGGCGGCAACCGCCTGCTCAAGTCGTCGGATCGCGGTGACCATTTCTATCCGATTTCACCGGATCTCTCGACGAAAGATTCTGCGCGAATCGTCATGAGCACCAAGCTCACCGGCGGTGTTACGCGCGACAACACCGGCGCCGAGACACACGGAACGATCACGACGGTGGCAGAATCGCCGATTCGCCCGGGCATCCTGTGGGTGGGGACCGACGACGGCAACGTCTGGCTCACCCGCAACGACGGCGGCCAGTGGACCGATCTGACCACCCGGTTTCCGGGCCTTCCCAGGAAAACGTGGGTCAGTCGGGTCGAGCCATCTCACTTCGACACTGCGACAGTGTACGTGGCGTTCGACAATCACCGCGAGAATGACTTCCGACCGTACGTCTACGTGTCGAACGATTTCGGGAAAACGTTTCGCTCGACTACGAACAACCTGCCGACCGGGGGCGTGCACTTCGTGCACGTAATTCGCGAGGATCCCGCGAAACGCGACCTTCTTTTCGTGGGGACGGACGTCGGAGCATACGTGTCGACCAACCGAGGTGGCAGTTGGCAGCGGTTCATGACGGGGTTGCCGACCGTACCGGTCCACGATCTCAAGATCCACCCACGCGATCGTGAGCTCATCGCCGCAACGCACGGCCGTTCCATCTGGATCGTGGATATTGCGCCCCTCGAGGAGATGAACAACACCGTCATGGCTGAGAAGACGAATTTCTTTACGCCGAAGACGGCGTACCAGTACTCGCTGGCTACCACCCAGAACTTCCCGGGCAACAAGTATTTCCTGGCGCAGAATCCGCCGTTCGGGGCGGAGCTGGTTTATCGGCTGACATCAGGCAGTGCCCAGCGGGATACCACGCGCATTATTGTCACCAATGTTCGGGGCGACACCGTTCGCACCTTGACCGGACCGGGCGGCGCGGGGCTGCACCGGGTATACTGGGATCTGCGCACGCGCCCACGTCCGCTTGGACCAGCGGGTCTGCGTGACAGCATCAACGCTGCGCGCGTGAGGCGTCAGCGCGACGATTCGACTCGTGCCACCCGCGGAGCAGATACCACTGCTGGTGCGGGGGCGCTGCTTCCGGTACGCGACACCGTCGCCGTGTCAGCGGTTCGCGACAGCATGAACGCCATGCGCGCTCGCGGTGACACAGCTGGAATACGAGCGCTGAGGGAGCGATCTCCGTCACGGGGTGGCTTCGTAGGCGGCGGAGGCCGAAGCGGTCAGGGAGGCGGGGCCGCCCCTGGAGAGATCAACCTGAGGCCGGCCGAAGGACCGATCGGCGGTGCTGGCGGCGGAGCTGCCGGTGAAGGGAGTGGGGGCGGCGGATTCTTTGGCGGCGGACGAGCGGGAAATCTTGTCGACGCGGGAGACTATCTCGTCACCATCAACGCCGCCGGCCAGGCGATGAGACAAGTCGTCCACGTCGAGAGGGTCGGCGACATACTCAACATTGATTTGGGACCCGATGAGGACGATGAAGACGGCGAGGACCCGTTCGATCCCTAACAACGCCGTCTGTAACTACTGCTTGTAGATCACTCCTCCCTTCATTACGAAGGTGACGCGCGTCAGCTCGCTGATATCAGTCAGTGGATCTCCCTTCACGGCAACGATGTCAGCGAGCTTGCCCGCTTCTATCGTTCCAATGTTTTCGCTTTGACCCAGGAGCTGTGCCGCGACAGAAGTTGCTGACTTGATTGCGGCCATCGGCGACATGCCGTAGCGCACCATGTACGCGAACTCCTGCGCCTGATTCTCCGTCCAGGCGTATCCGCCCACATCGGTGCCGTAACTGATCATCACGCCCTTTCTGAGCGCCTTGCCAAACGCGATGCGCTCGAGATCCACCATCTTGGGCCAGATCCCGCCCCGGTCCGGAGCGACGTAAACGCCGACGAAGATGGTCGGACACCAGTATACCTTCTGCGCGACCATGCGATCGAGGAGATCGTTCGTGAGGCCATCTCCGTGCTCGATGGTGTTGACGCCGGCTCTGAGTGCTGCGTCGATCCCGTCCCAACCCATTGCGTGCGCCGCGACCTTCTTTCCCAGGCGGTGCGCCTCCCCGACCAGCATCTTCAGCTCTTCGTCGGTGAAGTTCACCCACGATCGCAGCCGTCCATCCGATGCGATGTAGTATTTCCGGTCAGCGTAGAACTTGATCCAGTCTGCACCGTACTTCACCTCTTCGCGTACCGCTTTCCGGATGTCTTCCGGGCCATCGACGATCTGCACGCCCTCGGGGAGCTTCAACTCCCACGAATAGCCGAGCAGCGGGTAAGTCCCGGTGGGCGCCATCGCGCGGGTCGAGACGTACATTCGCGGTCCCGGAATCACTCCGCGCGCGATCGCAGTCTTTAGATCGACGTCGGCGTACATCGCCCCTTCAGTCTCGAGGTCACGGATGGCGGTGAACCCATTCATGAGCGCGGTACGGACAGCAGCGGTCGCGCGAATCGCGCGGTAGGGAATGCTCTCCTTCAGCAGCTGCTCGTCATAGTCTGCGCTAGTGATGTCCCCCTGCAATAGCACATGGGTGTGAGTGTCGATGAGGCCGGGAAGAATCGTCGCACTGCCAAGGTCTACGACCTTGGCTCCGGCTGGCGTTCTCGAGGCGACGTCGGATTGTCGCCCAACCGCGATGATTCGATCGGCCTGAACGACTATCGCGATGTCGTTCTGGACCACATCGGACTTGCCATCGATGAAGTGGGCGGCGCGAATCACGTACGCGAGTGGCGCGCTCTGGACAGGAGCCTGCGCGGTTGCGGACAACGGCAACGTCAGCAGGAAGGCGACCGTAGTACGAAGCATGGAGGAGTTCAAAACGGATTGGTCGGGGCTCATATGGATGTACCGCGCGCGCAACGGAATGCATCACAACTGCAACTTCGTGCGTAGTACAGCAGATTGTACAGCATTGAACGTAGTTCGCTATTGCGAATTTCGCGTTGCAATGTAGTGTGGATGGGGGTCAGCTTCATCTGTTTCCAGCTTTCTGGCTGCGACAACAATGCACCCGGACACCGCGAACTTGACCAGCTCGATACCAGACCGCTCCGATCTCGATCGTTTTTCCGTAGCATTGCAGGTGTCGCGCGAGCAGGTCGGCGCGTTCTATGAGCGCAGCGCGGGGTCGACAGAGCGCGAGCACCACGCACAGCTGCTGGCAGCAATTCAAGATCTGAGCACCGCCGAAGAAGAACTGCGTGCCCAGCACGAAGCGATTGTCGAGACGCAGCGGGAGCTCGATGTGCAACGCCAGCGATATCGCACGCTGTTCCAGTTCGCGCCCGATCCTTACATCGTCACCGACGAGCACGGAATCATCGAGGACGCCAACGATGCGCTGGCGGGATTGTTCGCCGTACCCACGCAGCACGTTATCGGCACATCGCTTGACACCTTCATCGGCCCCCACGCCCGGCGCGAGCTTGGTACCGCGCTCCGGGATCTGGCGGGCGGGACCAGACTGGAAAAACGCGCGCTCGATGTCAAAACTTCCGACGGAAGGCGAATTCCCATCGAAGCGACGCTCTCCGTTCTCGAATCGGCGTCGGGAAGCAGGCGATCGTTCTGTTGGCAGCTGCGGGATATCAGTCTCCGTCAGGAGACCGAAGACAGCATGCACGCGCTCAATCGCTCACTCAACGCGCGGGTGGCGCAGCGGACCCGCGAGCTCGAGCTGGCGCTCGAGGGCGAACAATCGGCGCGCAAGGATGCAGAGGCCGCGAATCGCATCAAGACGGAGCTGTTCGCGCGGTTGAGCCACGAATTCAGGACACCGCTCCACGCCGTTTCCGGCTACCTCGAGATCCTGCAGCAGAACATCCACGGCGGCCTCACCAAAGAGCAGCGGCGCGACCTCGAGCGCATCCACCAGGCCCAGGAGCACCTGATGGCGCTGGTCAACATGATTCTCGATTTCGCTAAGCTCGAGGCTGGCCCGATCGAGCTCTCCATGGCGGAGATACCGGTCGAAGAGACCCTCCTCGGTGCTGAGGCGCTCGTTTTTCCGCAGTTTGCGAAGAAGAAGATTGAGTACGCGCATCGCACCGGTGACTCGACGCTTACCGTCTTCGCAGATCGGGAGAAGGTCCAGCAGATCGTGGTCAACCTTCTGGCCAACGCAATGAAATTCACGCCCGCTGGCGGATCCGTCGAGCTCGATTGGAGAATCGAGGAGGAGTCGCTGCTAGTTCGCGTCCGGGATACTGGGCCTGGCATCCCACCCGAGAAACTCGAACAGATCTTCGAGCCGTTCGTACAGCTTCGCTCCGCCGGCTCCGTTCCAACTGGCGGGACCGGACTTGGCCTCCCGATCAGTCGCGACCTGGCGAGGGCGATGGGCGGAGAGGTGAGCGCGAGCAGCACCTTAGGCGTCGGCTCGATCTTCACGCTTACCCTGCCGCTGCGCAAACGCGCGAGCAGCTCCAAGCTTTCAGCCCCCAAGACCGCCGGTTAACTTTGAGGATGCGTCCCGCATCCCCGGAGCAGACATTGCAGCAATCAACCGCGGCACTCTACGAGCTGGTCGACGACCCGTCGGTCTTCATCAAGCAGGACTGGAAGTCCTATACGCCGGACGACCATGAAGTGTGGGGCCTGCTGTACGACCGGCGCATGAACCAGCTGCGTGAGAACGGCAGCAAAATCTTTCTCAAGGGTGCCGATACGATCGGCCTCAAGAAGGAGACGGTTCCCGATCTGGCGGAAGTCAATCGGCGTCTCGCGCCACCAACGGGCTGGGAAGCGGTTCCCGTTTCAGGCTTCATCCCGGCCAAGAGCTTCTTCCAGTGTCTGTCGCTTCGGAAGTTTCCGACGACGGTTACGCTCCGGAAACGAAGCCAGCTCGACTACCTGCCCGAGCCTGACATCTTTCACGATGTTTTTGGCCACGTCCCGCTCCACGCGGATCCGGTATTCGCGGATTTTCTCCAGCACTACGGTCAGGTAGCCGCTGCTGCGGAGAACGAAGAGGACACGACCAGAATGGCGCGACTCTTCTGGTTTACGGTGGAATTCGGACTCATTCGTGAAGACGCCAAAATAAAAGTCTACGGCTCCGGCCTCATCTCTTCACACGGGGATGCTGCCAATGCACTCGGCCCCAAGTGCGATCGGAGACCGTTCTCGCTCGACGCCGTATTCAACCAGCCGTTCGAGATCGACCACTTCCAGGATGTCCTGTTCGTGACTGAATCGTTCGACCAGCTCTACGAGGCGGTCGAGGAAGCGGGACGGAGAATAGGAACGATCAGGTAGCCGCTCGAGCAAGATCACCCCCCTAATAGTTAGAGGCCCGAACGCGGTCGAGCAGAGCGATCAGAGAGTCCAGATCCGAAGCCATGAGAACTGAGACGGCCTGCGAATCCCAACGATTGACCGGCTCGTCCAGCTCCTTCAACAGTTCGAGGCCCTTGGCGGTTATTCGGCAGAACACTCGTCGGCGGTCCTTCGGGCAAGGGGTGCGAGCCACCAACCCCTTTCGCTCGAGGCGGTCCACCAACCTCGTTACACCGGGAGTCTGCTCGATCATGCGCTCACCGATGGTGAGGGTCGGCAAGCCATCCGGCCCCGCTCGGCGGAGTATTCGCAGCACGTTGTACTGCTGCGGCGTTATTCCATGGGGCTCGATTACGTGTGCCAGGCTTCGCTTCACGGCGTCCGCGGTGCGCATGAGTCCCAGCGTTGCCTGTTGCTCGCGCGAGCGAAAGTTCTCTTGCGGTTTCTCGGAGGCCATGATGTCAGTCTATTTAGCGCCGGGACGTCGAGCAAGCAATTGGAGGCGTTCGCGGCCGGATGTCTGCAGAATGCCCACTTTGCCGCTTTCACCAGTGGTATGAGCCTTAGATTTCCCGGACCCCACCTGCGACCCATTACACCTGGGGTGGGGTATTAACCGGGAATCGTCAAACCCTGCTTAGGAGTCGTTGCGTGATCAAGAGAATCGTCCCTGTCGGATTGATTTTGGCCGTCGCATGCGGTGGTGGTGGCGATGGAGTAGGACCCAACACCAACCCCAGCGACATCAGCACAATGTCCGTGGGAGAGGTAAGGGTTCTGAACCCGGCTGACATACAGAGCGGCATTGACCTTCCAGCAGGGTCCGGAGCCCGCGATTTCGTGATTATCGTCGCCAACACCAGCTCGATCCACGACGTCGTCGCGAATTACGTCGTGAAAGCCGACCAGTCCACCGGCGCGAGCTTCGGGATTGCGGCGCCTTCGGATCTGAGCGCCCAATCGAGCATGGCGGTCGGCCAGATCCCGCTCGCGCGCACGCCGCAGCAGGCCGTTGAGAACCGCGTGCGCGCCTTCGAGCGCACGCGCCTCGCCCTTCGTACACCGTCAAATCCGTTGGCTTCGAGGTTATCGGCGCGCCGCTCGACCCAGGCGACCGCGATGTCCATCCCAGCTGTCGGGGATAGGATCAACCTCAAGATTCCGGACGCGTCGACGACCGACCTTTGCAACAACTTCATCCCGACTCAAGCGGTGGTCGCTTCGGTAAGCGCGAAAGCGATCCTCGTCGTGGACACTCTGGACGGACCGCCGGCGGCGCTGTTCACGCAGGCGCAGATGGATTCGATCACCGGCGAATTCGATAACGTCACCTATCCGACCGACGCTTCGTATTTCAACACTCCCACGGACTTCGACGGGAATGGCCACATCATCATGCTGTTCACCGGCCAGATCAACAAGCTGACTCCACCCAACACCACTGGTGGGTTCGTTGGTGGATTTTTCTTCGCGGGTGACTTTTTCCCGACTGTCGATACACCACAGGCACAGGGCTGCGCGGAGAGCAACGGCGCGGAGATCTTCTATCTGCTCTCGCCCGACCCAACCGGGAAATTCGGCAACGTTCGGACGACCAGCTCGGTGCGTCAGGGAACACGCGGTACCATCGCCCACGAGTTCCAGCACATGATCAACGCCGGGAACCGGTTCATCAATCCAGCCGTGAGCGATTTCGAATCGAGCTGGCTGGACGAGGGTCTCGCGCATTTTGCCGAGGACGCCGTTGGTCGGGTTCAGCGCGGCTTCGGCGATCTGCAGACACTGACCTTCAGCGATTTGGTGCCGTGCACCAGCCCGTGCTCGCAGGCGAACGACTTCAACGCGTTCTTCTTTCAGAACCTGGCTCGCCTCACCTACTGGATGCAGGACCCGGATCAATACTCCCCGATGAGCAAGCTCGCCGACACCAGCCTGGCAACGAGGGGTGCGGCGTGGGCGCTTCTCCGCTACGTGGGCGACAATTTTTCTAGCAATGATCCCCGTGCGCTCACCCGGAAGCTGGTGGCCGGACCGGATACGGGCGTGAAGAACTTCATCGCGGCCGTGAAGTCGCCTGTCGACACGGTTATATCAGGCTGGCTGGTGTCGATGTATGCCGACCACCTCGGGATTGCAGGGCTGAATCCAAAGTACGAATACCGTTCCTACAATTTCCGCAGCGTCATGCCGCCGGTCGCCCGATCCGTGCTGAATCAGTCGACGGCGACCTATCCTTTGGCCGTGCAGTCCGTTGGCACAGGCAGCGACAACTTCTCGGGGACCAACCGCTCGGGCACCGGTACGTACTACAGGCTCAACGTGCCTGCCGGCGCGGCGGCGAAGAACGTCAAAGTACTCGACGCTTCGGGCAACGTTGCGAATTTCACGGGCGAGCACGTCTACGTATTGAGAGTCCAGTAAAGCTTCGACCTAAACGTCCCTAAGCGCCGCGATAGGAGTCTCTCTGAAGACATCGCGTCCCGCCAGCAGCCCGATCAAAAGCGTCAATCCGACAATTGCCACCGCGATTCCGGCGATGGGCAGGAATGCTGGAGCGAACGGCGACTTGAAGATGTAGCGTACCACCGCCCACGCTCCCACAATCGACAGGACCATGCCGGTCAGCCCGCCGAGAACACCAAGCAACGAGTACTCGGCGAGAAGAATGCGCCCGATCTGACCTCGTGTCGCCCCCAGCGTCTTGAGCAGAACACCCTCTCTGATTCGCGCGCGCCGTGTCGCGGAGACGGCGCTGAACAGAACCGGTATCGCGACGGCGAGACTGAACAGCGCCATAAACCTTATGGCGATCGAGACTCTTCCAACTATCCGATCGACCGTTCGCTTTATCGCGGTTAGATCGATGCTCGAGATGTTGGAGAAGCGATTCACCACCGCGCGCTGGAGGAGTGTGACAGCCGCGGGATCCTTGACCTGGGCGAGCAGGAGGTACTGCTTGGGTGCGGCTTCGAGCAGCGGTGGCGCAAACACCACGAAGAAGTTTGGCTCGAAGCGCGTCCACACGACTTTCCGGAGGCTCGTGATGCGAGTGGGGATCTCAACGCCCT
>JALYKQ010000206.1 GCA_030774675.1 Gemmatimonadota bacterium
ACTAATGTCTGTTGACACCACCTGACATACTAGGGTCAAAACCTCATTTTCCGCATCGGCGAGGCTAGGGATATTTGGTAATATCAGCAATGCCAAGATCACGGCGTATCGTTTTAGCACCACTTCATCTCCAAACGCATTACTTTGGACCTCGCCGATCTAGCTCATTGCAGCACGAGTTTGCGATGAAAGAAATGGGGGACGATGGCGAAATTTTCACTCAGTCCCAATTCAACTCAGGTGCAAATTCGATAGCGCCGACCAAGTTCGATCTGATCATCAAGACCGCCAAGGCACTTGCCCTAACCCTAACGCTCTCGCTGCTCGGCCGCGCTGACGAGGTCATCGAATAAGAATGAAATTTGTTGCAGCGCGTGAGTCCGTTCCTGGCACCTTTCTGCCGTCCCGGACGAACAATCGAATGTCTGTTGTTGGGGGTACATCGGACGTGACGCGGACATCGTCAGAATGTCGAAAATGACCCAGCCTGTGTGAAAACGCTGCGCTTGATGTGAATGCCGTAATATGATTCTGCATGATTCCTGCGCGATTTGCGGAGGATGGAATGCGGCGCTTCGTTGAAGGAATGGATCGCGGACAGAACACGCTGTTTCCTGAATGCCTGCAAGACTGGATTGGCGAAGACAATCCGGTTCGCGTCATTGACGTCTTTGTCGATGAGCTCGATCTGAGTGAGCTTGGATTTAGCGGGGTCGAGCCCGAGATCACCGGCCGCCCTTCGTATCATCCGTCGATCCTGCTGAAGCTCTACATTTACGGGTATCTCAATCGGGTGCAGTCGAGCCGGAGGCTTGAACGCGAGGCCGGGCGCAACGTCGAGGTGATGTGGCTCGTGGGCCGCCTTGCTCCCGATCACAAGACGATTGCCGACTTCCGCAAAGACAACGGCCGCGCTATCCGGCAGGTCTGTGCCCGGTTTGTCGAACTTTGCCGCACGATGGGCTTACTGACGACAGCCAGTGTGGCCATCGACGGCAGCAAGTTCAAGGCAGTGAACAATCGCGACTTTACGCGCGCCAAGATGGAGCGGCGTATGGCGCAGATTGAGGAAAGCGTCGCGCGCTATCTGCAGCAGCTCGACAGTGCGGATCGGCAGGAGCCATCCGAGGCGCTCAAGACCAAGACGAGCGGCCTGAAAGAGAAGATCGAGAAGCTGAAGGAGCAAATGCGACGGCTCGAGATTCTCAAGGTAAAGATGCTTGCCGCCCCAGACCAGCAGATATCGTTGACCGATCCGGATGCTCGTTCGATGGCGACGAGTGGCCGAGGCTCTGGTGTCGTGGGCTACAATGTGCAGGTTGCAGTCGAAACCACGCATCATCTGATCGTCACGCATGAAGTGATCAACGAGGGGTCCGACCGGTCGCAGCTCTCGCCCATGGCCAAGCAGGCGAAGATGACGCTGGACGTAGAGAAACTCGACGCCGTCGCCGACCGCGGCTACTTCAACAGCGAAGAGATCCTCAAATGCGAGAACGCGGGCATTACGGTCACGCTGCCCAAGCCCATGACCTCGAACTCAAAGGCGGAAGGACGCTTCGGTAAGCAGGACTTCCGCTACGTGGCAAACGAGGACATTTACATTTGTCCCGCCGATGAAAGGCTCAGCTACCATTCCACAACCGAGGAAAATGGACTGGTCCTGCGCCGCTACTGGACCAATGCCTGCCAGAATTGCGCTATTAAAAATGCCTGCACTACCGCAAAGGAACGACGGGTTACCCGATGGGAGCACGAGCACATTCTCGAGGCGGTGCAGCGCCGGCTCGACGAACATCCGGAGAAGATGCGCCAGCGGCGTGAAACGGCCGAGCATCCCTTCGGCACGATCAAGGCTCGAATGGGCGCAACCCACTTTCTGATGAAGACGCTGCCACGGGTCGCCGCCGAGATGGCGCTGCACGTGCTGGCCTACAATCTGACGCGCGTCATCAGCATCATGGGTGTCCGACCGCTCATGGCCGCGATCCGGGCATAATCAGCCCCGAGCAAATGAATGCGCCTCGCCACCCCATCAAATTGCTGACGCTCATACCGAAAAAGCGTTTTTACACGACCAAGACCC
>JALYKQ010000207.1 GCA_030774675.1 Gemmatimonadota bacterium
GTGGATCGGAGTCAAGTTGCCGCTTCTTTCCGCGACCGAAGGCCGCGACTCGCGTCACAGTATCACGGACGGCGTCCTGGATGCGGTCGAACTGGCGCGCCGAGATCAGTTCCGCTGGCGCCACCCATGACCCGCCGACAGCTACGACGTTCTTGAGCGCTAGGTAGCTCTCGAATGTTGTGCCGGTAACGCCGCCGCTGGGATTGAACTCGACTCCACCGAACGGTCCCGACAGGAGCTTGAGGAACTCGACGCCGCCCAGCGTCACGATCGGCCAGAGCTTGAGCAGGTTGAGCCCGATCTCGAGCGCGGCTTCGATCTCGCTAGCGGTGCCAACGCCAGGATAGACTGGAACGTCGTGCTCGAGACAATAATCGACGACAGCGCGATTGAGTCCCGGCGACACCACGAAGTGCGCTCCGGCTTTCCGCGCCTGCTCGGCCTGCCTGACGTTGAGAACCGTCCCTGCCCCGGCGAACATCTCCGGATCCTCGCGCGTGATCCGCCGCAGCGCTTCGAGCGCGCCAGGAGTCCGAAGAGTGATCTCCGCAATCGGCAATCCGCCGCTCAACAACGCATTCGCGAGCGGGACTGCATCGTTCGGCTCGTCGATTACGATCACGGGAATGATGCGCCAGCGCCGCAGCGCTTCGGTCATCATCGACTGCTGGACGTTCATGTCATACCAACGTTTGCATGTTAGGGTAAAGCTAGACTGTCACGCGGGCTAGCCACAATGAGGGAAATCAAACAAAGCGTTATGCGGTTATCGCACGTCGTACACGGTAGTCTGCCGGTGCTGCAGATACTTGTCGAACCACCCGACAATGTGCCGTAAGCGCTCTACCCGGTGCCAAGGCTTTCCCGAACGCGACAGCTCGTGCGTTTCATCGGGAAAGCGCACCATCACTGTCGGCTTGCGCAGATACTTGAGCGCGCGGAACATCTGCTCGCCACCGAGAGCGGGTGGCGTGCGCATGTCCGACTCGCCTTCGATCAGCATCAGCGGAGTCGTGACGTTCGCGACATACGTGATCGGTGATACCTCGGCGAAGCCTTTCGGATCTTCCCATGGCGCCGCACGGAACCAGGTTGGATCGAACAGTGTGAAGTCGGCGGAGTACCAGAACCCGGACCAATCGGCGATGGAGCGCTGTGACACGGCGGCGGCGAACCGATGGGTTTGCGTGATCGTCCAGTTCGTCAGCACTCCGCCGCCACTGCCGCCGGTGACTCCCATGCGGGTCGAGTCCACGTAACCGCGTTTCAGCACTTCGCCGACGCCAGCCATCAGATCCTTGTAGTCGTCGCCCGGATAATGGAACTGGATGATGTTGCCGAAGTCTTGCCCGTACGATGTGCTGCCGCGCGGATTGGTGTAGAGCACGACGTAACCCTTGGCCGCCATCCAGCTGAATTCGTGGGTGAAGGTGTATCCGTAAGCGGCGTTTGGACCACCATGGATCTCGAGAATCAGCGGATACTTCTTCGATGCGTCAAAATGGGGCGGCTTGAGAATCCAGCCCTGGATGCGCCGGCCGTCGAAGCTCTTGTACCAGAGCTCTTCGGGCGCGCTTAGATCCAGCGTGCTGAGGAGCGCGTCATTCACGCGCGTGATCCGCCTCGCCGCCGTTCGAGGAGCGTTGGCATCGACGACAAACAAGTCGCCCACGTTCACCGGTGTGGAGATGAGCGTGACGAACTTCGATCCATCGGCGCCCGCAGAGTAGGCAACCACGTCCTGATCACCGGTGGTGACGGAATCGACTTTCCCGTCGGTGGTCGAGAAGCGCTTCAGATTCGCACGGCCGTTCTCCGTCGTCACCACGATGACGCCCCTCCCATCTCGGCTCCAAGCGATCCCGCCGCCCGCGCCCGCGCGGGGCGGATGCTGATCGGCGGTAAGCCCTCCCTCGACATCGAAGTCGTAGCTCGCGGTGAGGTTGCGCGGTTGTGAACCAGGAGCAGCGTCCACGATAAAGAGATCGGCCTGATCGTAGAAGCGGAGCGGCTTCGCGTTGGCTACTCCAGTGAATGCGATTCGTTTGCCATCGGGTGACGGAGCGATCGTACCGATCTGCCCGTCAATGCCCGCAATCTTCACAATCGTGCCGCCGCTCGCCGGAATGGAGTAAAGCTCCGCGCCCTTTGGATCGTAGTACGGCTCGAGACGCCGATTCGAAGTGAAGTAGAGACGCGAGCCATCGGGCGACCACACCTGCTCTCCCTCGTCGAACTCTCCGAAGGTCACCTGCTTCGCCGACGGAAGTGCACCGCTCCCGGGGAATGACGCAGGCACCGTCCAGATGTGGGAATGCGCCGTCGGGTCGGTGTAGCCGCCGCCGTTCCATCGGTATTGAGCGCGCGTGATGATGCGGACATCACTGACGCGTTTTTTCGGCGCCGAGTCACCGGGAGCCTTCCTGGCGGAATCAGCCTTCGCCAGCGCCGAAGTATCCGGGGTCGAGACGAACGCGATCGCGCGCCCGTCGGACGACCACACTGGAGAAGCTGCTCCCTTCGGAGTGTCGGTGAGCGCACGCGCTTCGCCACCATCCATCGAGATGAGATAGAGCTGCGCCGGCTTCGACTTTCCATCCACCGGCTCGGGCGTGCGGACGAAGGCGATGTCGCGTCCATTCGGAGACCACCGCGGCGACCTGTCGTTACGACCAGAGGTCAGCGGGCGTGGAGGCGCGCTCCCGTCGGACGGAACGATGAAGATCTGGGTCTCGTATCGATCCTTGTCCTCGTTCACGTTCACCAGAACGAATGCGACCTGGGTACCATTCGGAGATATCTGCGGATCGGCTGCCCACTTGAAGTGGAATAAGTCCGTCTCTGTAATCGGACGGCGTGATTGGGCGAGGCTTGGTCGGGGAGCCGTGCCCATGAGGACTAAGAGCAACGTCATTGCATACCAGCGCAGACGATTCATCGGGATCTCCATCGGGATCGAGGGGACCATAAACCTGCGGGAAGCGGGAAGCGGGTAAACGGGTAACGGGTAACGGGTAACGGGTACGGAAATCGGGAAACGCGTTCTACCTCGCCCTCCGTGCCCGCTTCCCGCTTACTTCGTCAGTTCCGCAGTGGCGATCGCCCCGTTCATCTGCGGCAGCACCGTCACGATCTTCACCGCCCGCCTGCTGCTCTTGTCCACCCAGATCGTCGAGCTCTCGCCGCTCCCCGACGCGGGCGTCAC
>JALYKQ010000208.1 GCA_030774675.1 Gemmatimonadota bacterium
ATTATGTGCTGTTCTTCCTCCATCTGGAAAGCCGACGCGTCCACATAGCCGGGATCACCAGGCATCCGGACCAAGAGTGGATGGATCAGATCGGACGCAGCGCGACGCAGGAGACTTGGGGTTATCTTCATCCTTGCCGCTATGTGTTGCACGATCGCGACTCGAAGTTCTGTGCATCGTTTCGGTCAGCGCTGGCAAGCGGCGGCGTGAAGACGATTCAACTGCCAGCCAAAAGCCCGAACCTGATTGCGTTCGCCGAGCGTTGGGTGCGCTCGGTAAAACAGGAATGTAGAGTGGACCCCTCGGCTGAGACAACCAGTTAACCTACAACTCGCCGTTGGATGAAAACTCATTGTACGGCGAAACGAACTACTTGCAAAATGGTGATCGGTTGGTGAAGCGGCGGCCGGCTCTGCGGGAGCGCAACCGGCCAAGGAATAGCCAGCCGGAAACTCATCCAGACGATGAGCGGGGGTGTTGGCCGCGAGGTTGGCGCCCCCATCGGATGGAAAGATTTCCGGATGCCTGAGAAAACTCATGCAATAAGCCGCCGCGGAGCGGCCTCCTTTTTCTGTGCCGCGCGCAGGTCTCGTTCGAACTCCGCCGGTGGGCGGTAATCCAGCGCCGAGTGCAGACGCGTTTCGTTGTAGACGCCCTCCAGGAACTCGCCTATGCGCACCCGCGCCTGGGCTTGATCACGGTACTCGGTGCGATACACCTCTTCGCACTTGAGCGTCTTCATGAAAGACTCGCAGGCCGCGTTGTCCCACGGATTCGCCTTGCGCGACATGCTGATTTGGATGTGGTGATCTTTCAGTAACTGCGTGTAGTCGCCGCTGGCATACTGCACCCCGCGGTCGGAGTGATGCACCAACTCCGGCGTCACCGTGCGCCGCGACAACGCCATGCGCAGGGCGGCCAGCGTGAGCGAATCCTCCAACGTGGCATCCAGTTCCCAGCCGATCACGCGCCGCGAGTAGGCGTCCAGAATCACCGCCAGGTAGACGAACTCCACTGCCAGCCGGACGTAGGTGATGTCGGCCCGCCACAGCTGATCGATGCCGGTCAGCGTCATCTGCCGTGCCAGGTTCGGATACACCCGTAGACCGTGATCGGAATCCGTGGTCACCACGAACTTCCGTTTCCGCAGGCACAGCAGGTTGTCTTCGCGCATCAGCCGCTGCACGCGCTTGCGGTTCACCGTCCATTTACGCCGCCGCAGTTCCGCGGTGATCCTCCGGCTGCCATAGGCCGGCCACTCCAGCGCGATCTTCTGGATCTCGTCGCGCAGTTTCAGATCGCGATCAGCCTGCGGATCGGCTCCCTGGTCCTCCGGCAGATCCAGTGGCGGCTGAGACGGGACGCCCTGCCGGTACCAGCCCGCGCGACTCACCTGGCCCAATTGGCACATCCGTTGAAGGCTCAAGCGTGTCCCTGCTTGCTCTTCTTTTTGGATGTGCTGGTAGAACCCGCGCCGGTACTCAGTGCCCGCAGCAGGCGCTGTTCTTCTACATGCTGCAAGGCCCTTTTTAAAAAATCGATCTCCAGGGCCTGTTGACCGATCTTGCGCTCCAGGTCGGCTACCCGGCTCTCTTCCGCGCGCTTCATGCCAACTCCCTGAAACGCCCGTTCCCCGTGTTCATCCAACTCGTGCCGCCAGCGGTGCAGCTCGGACGGATGCACTTCCAGCGCTCGCGCCACCTCCGCTGCCGTCTGCCCGCCCTGCAGCCGCCGAATCGCGGCCTGTTTGAACTCTTTTGAAAACTTCCTTCGAGCCATCATTCCAGTTTCCCCTTTCGATGAAATCTAAGGGTTAACTAGTTGTCTCAAAATCGGGGTCCACTCCAAACAGCCACTTCCAGAGCGGCCTGAAGAACGTCTTGGATCGTGCGGTGCTTGCGCATACCGAGACCCACACTCACGCCAAGATTCCCGAATATGCCAAGGTGGACGAAATCCCCTTCGACTTTCAGCGCCGCGTCATGTCGGTCGTCGTCCGCACCCCCGAAGGGCAAGACCGCATCATCAGTAAAGGGGCCCCCG
>JALYKQ010000209.1 GCA_030774675.1 Gemmatimonadota bacterium
AAGCGCGCGTCCGGTCCCGCGGCGCGGGCTGCTCGGGCTCTATCATTTTGCCATCCTGCTGCCTGACCGGGCTTCACTCGGCCGCTTCGTCGCTCACTTGGCGGAGATCGGCGAGCGCGCCGGCATGTCGGATCACTTCGTGAGCGAGGCGGTCTATCTGACCGATCCCGACGGCCTGGGAATCGAGGTGTACGCTGATCGTCCTCGCGACGCGTGGCGGTACGACGAGCGACAGCTATACATGACCACCAACCATCTCGATGTCGAGGATCTAACAAGGTCCGCCGGCGGCGAGCGGTGGACCGGCATGCCGCCGGGTACCGTGCTCGGTCACGTGCATCTCTACGTCGACGACATCGACAAGGCCGCGGCGTTTTATCACGATGCGCTTGGCTTCGACAAAGTGGTATGGAGCTATCCCGGCGCGCTCTTTCTCTCGGCGGGTGGCTATCATCATCACCTCGGAACGAACACCTGGGCCAAAGGCGCTCCGCGCGCAACGGATGCCGACGCCAGACTGCTGGAGTGGGCGGTAATCGTACCGACGGAAAAAGACGCCGAGGAGGCTGCGCGTCACGTCAAGGAAGGCGGGTACGCGGTGAAAGAGGAAGGCGGGGAGTGGGTGCTGACGGATCCCTGGGGCACAAGCCTGCGGCTAGTGCAGGAGAAGAGCTCCTAACGAAATCCTCGGAATACAGACCAATGGAGATCGAATGAAATGGTATCGCGGTTGGACGATCATGTTGATGGTGGCTGCCTCTGGATGTGCTTCGCAGATGATGGCAACTCAGACTGGGCTCCGTTTTGCTTCCGATGAGGCGGCGATAAAAGCGGTATTCGATACGACGACGGCGGGCTGGAACCGCGGTGAGCTGCCGGTTTATCTCTCCGCCTACACCGACTCCGCGACCGCGATGGGCAGAAACGGTCCGGAGCGTGGCGTCAACGCGATCGGCAATCAGATGCGGGCTGGATACTGGAGAACCGGCCGACCCGTCCAGGTACTTCACTACGAGCACATGGAGATCCGGCCTCTGGGCCCGGACAACGCTCTCGTCACAGGTCAGTACATACTCACTGGAGGCGGTGTACCGGAGCGAACTGGTTGGTTCACAACGATTTGGAGGCGCACGCTGGCTGGCTGGCGGATGATCCACGACCACTCGTCCTGATCGACCGTCCCTTGACCGATTTGGACCATCTGATCATCATGTAGCCCGCTACGAAAACGCTCTCACAGGATTTGGCATTTCATGTTGCTGTTTAATAAGAGGCGCTCGCTTCCCGGAGTCGCCGCTGCATGCGCCGGTCTCCTGATTTCGCTTTCTGCCTGCGGCAGCGATTCAACCGGTCCCGGAAGGCTCGAGTCAAGCGCCGCGTTGCAGAGCCTTGCGCTCGGCATGGGCTCGTTCGCGGCGCTACAATCGCCGGTAGGAACCCCCATGGACGCATCCTTTGGGGGGATCGCACCGGTCCTCGATCAGATCGACGTCAGTATCGACGGGGAGACACAGACGATGTTCGCGCTTGGCCTCAGGGAGACCTTCCCGGAAGGGACCTGCGAGGAGGATCTGTTCAACTTTTCGACGCTGCCACCCGACAATTCTGTATGCACGCCGCCGCAGCTCGGACTTGCGGTACTCCTCTGGCAGTCACACTCGGCGTCCGCCCCACCCGACCGGCTGATCTTCATCGCCGGAGATGCAGGGACGAGCAACTTCGATTTCTTCACCAGCTTCACGTCCACGACTCCGACAACCGACCTTCCGGCCGTCGCGATCTACATGCAGGGGATCGACGATTTCTGGGTGTCGCTGTCCGGAACGCTCACCAGCCAGGTGGCGGCGACCAATCAATCGTGCGGCTTGCCACTTCCTCCGTACGCGAAGGCCGGCTCATGCAGCATCGCGACTTTCGATGAGCAGGGCGCGATCACATTCGAGGAATACTCGGAGACGGGCCCAACCGCGAAACGCCTCAACGTGACGATCCCGAGGCAGACCATTCACGGTCTGTGGCAGACGATCACCGAGACGCAGGCCGTCGCGTTCTCACAGATGTCGTCGTCGCTGGGCCGCTAATCCGGAGACGCGCTGCGGCTCTGACTTTTGTCTGCACGTCTGGATAAGGACAACTGCAACAGCTTTATACGGATGCTTCGGATTGGGGCGGATACTTTCGATCGCTCCGAGTGGCGATACGGTTCCTAAGACCAGGGCCCGGATTTCTTGTTCACAGCCGCTCGGGATGCAACAGTCGCGAAACGGAGCTCTCTTCAAAAAACCCAAAAAGAACAAATCCGAAGCATCCGTCCCAATCCGAAGTATCCGTGCTAAAGCTGTTGTCGTTGTAGTTGTGGTTACCGCAGCAGCTCTCTACAACGGCTCAGCGACGAATTCAGCGAGATAATTCTTCGGAGCATTCCCATCCGTTTGACGCGGTAACGGTGTCAGACCGACGAATCTGATCCTTAGGCTCCCCGCGCGCGTTTCGTTGTTGGGCGGCGTGATGCTCAGGATTCTCGTATCGTTGGGGACTCCGGTCCGGGAGATCACGACTTCAATCTTGGCGTCGCCTGCCCACACACAGGTCACATCTACCGGACACCGCGACTCCTCACGCACTTGCCTGAAGGTGATGCGCGTGTCGGCTCGTTTCACTTCCGCGGTTTGTCCGGGTGCCAGTGCGAATGACACTCCCGGCTCTACGATTACCGCGGTTTGAATGGGAGCGCAGCTCCAGCTCGGGATCAGAAAGACCCACGTGATCACGATTGCGAGAAGCCTCGAGCGCCGGAAGATGTCAGGTTGCGTCATTGGCGTTGCCTTCTTCATTCGCGGGCGATTGCGTCGACCGGCGAGAGCTCCGCTGCTCTCCGCGCCGGATAGGTTCCGAATATCAGGCCGACCATGATCGCTGAGCCGGCGGCGAGCAGGCCGGTGTAAACGTGCATCACCGGATAGATCGGCGCATGCGCCCATAGACGAAACACCGCCGTCCCCGCCTGCGCAATGATTATCCCGACCACGAAGCCGATGACACTTCCCGCCCCCGTGACCGTCACGGACTCTACCAGGAACTGAGTCTGGATGTCCGCCCGTCTCGCTCCAACCGCTTTTCGAATTCCAATCTCACGTGTTCGCTCCGCCACCGCCGCGAGCAGCACGTTCATGATTCCGATGCCGCCGACAGCCAGTATGAGTCCGGCCAGAAGACCGAGCAACAGCTTGGTCAGCAGCATTGCCTGACGGGTGTTCTCGAGCCGTTCCGTTCCGATCTGGACGTCAAGCTTCTCCACGCGAGTGCCGTACTGCTCCGCCAGCCAGTTCACCGCATCTGCGCGGAGAATGTCGACCGCTTCGATGCTGTGCGCCTTGAGCCTGAGAGTGGGCAATCTCACCTCGCGCGATGGCTCGAGCAGCGACTCGCCACCACGGATCGGAGCGAAAGCAGCCAGATCCGGCTCGGGCCCGATAGCTGGAGGGGCGAGCACGCCAACCACTTCCCGCTTGCGTCCACTGACCTTGATCGCTCGCCCAAGCAGCCAGAGCGCATCCCGTCCGCCTGCCAACTCCTGCGCGAGACGGTGCCCGAGCACGATGACCGGCGCCGAATGCAGCACTTCGCTGGCGGTGAAAAATCGGCCGGCGGTGATCTCCATCCTGGTGAAATCAGCGAGGCTGGCCGTGCTGAGCGTTAGAAGTGCGGTGGCGCGCCGATCC
>JALYKQ010000210.1 GCA_030774675.1 Gemmatimonadota bacterium
CTCGCATTCTTCGAAAGAGAGATCGAGACCGAGCTGGGTCGGCTTGACGCTGACGTGTGCCGGAAGGCCCATCGCGCGAATCTGATCGAAGAACCGGAGGTAGTGGTCCCGAACTGCAACCGCGCCCGCGGCGCTGGTTATTGCCTCCCCTAACTGCGTAAAAATCAGCCCGCGACCGCTCGCGGCGATCACGGCGCCCGCTTCGAGCGCGTCTTGCGCGTGCTCACCGGGCATGAACTTCCGTGTCGCCCGCTTCACGAAGGCGCTCCGAAGAGCGAAATCGTTGAGCGTTCTGCTTCGCGCTGCGGCCAGGAGGATCGAACGTCCGAAAGGCACGGTTTGCTATTTCCTCACGAGCGGATGCTCGCGAAAGAACGCCCACATCAAGCTCGTAGCGTCGATACTGCGGGTGGTGCGACCGACGAACCATTTCGGCAACGGCGTGCCGCCCGGCCAGGTATGGCCTCCGCCCTTGACGGTGTAGAGCACCACTGCCGCGTTGTCAGCGCAGTCCGTGTAGGCGCGACGAGTAACGTCGACCGTCACGACCGATTCCTTTGGGTTCGCTCCGCACCGGTTTCTTAGTGCCCACTTCGCCGCCCATCTCGGCACGTCCGGAAAAGGTCTGGGAGATATCCACGAGGAACCGCCGTTGTACGGAACCTCGGGATCGGCTGTCCCATGAAAGGCAATCATCGGAAGCGGTCGATGGTCTGTGCACCAAGTCCACGGAAGAGTTTGCGCGGCGGCCACCATACCGACGGCCGCGATTCGATCGGACAGCGTGCAGGAAAGGACGAACGACATGCCGCCTCCATTGGAAAGGCCGTTGGCGTAAATCCGGGTGGAGTCGATGTTGTAAGACACCTTCAGCGTGTCGATCAACTCCGAGATGAACCTGACGTCCTTCATCAGACCGGGTCCCGGCTCGGCGCGCCAGATCCTGACCCCTTTGCCGCCAACTCCCGACGGGTAGACGACAATAAACCCCTGACTGTCGGCGAGCTTATTCCACTGACTGGTTTCCCTCTGAGCTGCACCCCACAGCCCCGCGCCGTGCATGCTGATCACGAGAGGGGTGGGCCTAGTTGGGTCGTAGCCCCTAGGCACATAGAGCAGATAGTCGCGTTTTTCCCCCGAGGAAACGAAAGAGCCGTTGTCCCGATTCGCGGTGTAGAACGAGACTGCCTCGATCGGAACCATCGCCACCGGCAGACCGATCAGAGCCAGCGCGGCGCCGAGGACCATTCGTCTGTCCTTCATCACCGATGCCGATTCCACGCCAGCGCCAGCGGAGCCGCCGAGAGTCGCGTGAGCGGGATTGCCAGGATTGCGACGAGCAAGAGCAAGTAGTGCGGGATGTGCGGCGTGTCGAGCAGCCACACCAGCACGCCGTAGAGCGCGAGCACCGCGACGCACCAGTAGCCCGCGCCGGTCACCAGCGTGCGATCACTCAACAGACGGCTGTGATAAAGGCGCAAGGCTATCCAGGTGGCGGCGATGATCTTGACGCAGACGAGAACGGCGAAGACCAAGGGTAGGGCGCTCCATAACTGACCCAGGCGTCCGGTGTCGATGATCCACTCGGCGAACGGCCCAAAGAGAAAAAAGAACCCAAGAATGAGAAACACGCTTCCCTTGATTAGCGATGCGCGGCCGGTGAGGCCTATGTACAGACTCTGGACGAGATGCTTCCACGTCGACGCGATGCATCCCGATAATATCAGCACCAGCAGCAGGACCGCGCGCGGCGTCCCCACGACTTCGCTCACTCGACGCCATCGTTCGAGCACGACGGCCGAGGTGCCGGAGAGTCTGAGCGCGAGCGGGATGGCGACGAGGACCAACAGCCACGCAGCAATGGTGCTCCACATCGCCATCTTCAGCTTGGCGGCGATGAGCTCGGCGTTGCTCAACGGGCGCGTCGCGATGAACGGCGTCACACCATAGGAATCGCTCGCGTTCGGGCTAGACCTGCTCACTGCTGCCGCGGCGAAGCTGGCCACGAAAGGTGGAGTGAGAAGGACACCCACCAGAATGGTGAAGACGAGTGACGTGGAGTCGCCGGCGCCCCAGAGCAGGATCAGCTCGTACGGCAAAAGGATGCCGACCCACGCCGGGAGAGATCGTCCATATCGGCGGCACTCGAACCACGCCTGAGCCCGCGCGGGCGACCGGAAGTGCTCGCGCCGGCGCGACGGGACGCGTGCGATCTGCGCGAGCCTGGCGAACCAGCCGCGCCAATCGGGCACTTCACCGCGACGAGCGCGCGCCAGGGCGAATCGCGCGGCGAGATACGCGAGCGGAATCTGCGGCGCCAGGATGCCGAGCATCAGGGCCTCGTTGGCATTGAAATGCAGCGCCAGGAGAGCCATAGCGTCGATTGTCCCCAGCCAGAGGACGGTGACGATGATCCGGAGCCCTGGCAGAGGATACGGCATCCACGTCAGCGCCTGCGTCCAGGCGAGCAGCGACGCTGCCAGGAGTGCCGGCCATATTGATGGGACCTCGATGCCCGACGGCCAAAGCGCGAACAGTCTCGTCGCCAACCACAGGATCATCATGGCCGCGGTACCATAGAGCATCGGCCACCACGCGAGTGCGGCCGTGGTTACCGGCTGCGTGAACATGCGGGCGGGATACATCGATTGGCGCGCGCCAAGATCGCCGTCGAGCCCGAAGGTGAACACCGCCAGGAAATACGTGAACGTGGCTGTTATCGGCACGACCACCACGAACGCAAAACTCTCGGGGCTATCCAGGTTGATGGGGAGCCCGCGCGCGAGCACCACGAGCTTGGCCGTCCCAAGGAGCAACAGGTAGCCGATCAGGGCGATCAGGCCCCAGCGATGTCGTTGCCGAAATTCCCAGGCGACTGCCGCGGCAGGCGAGCGCATATTTTTACACCTCGGGGGCTGCCGCGGCGGATATCCCTACACGAGCGACGAAGATCTCATCGAGGGAGGGAACGCGGCCGTCGACGCGATGCGATTC
>JALYKQ010000211.1 GCA_030774675.1 Gemmatimonadota bacterium
ACTTGAGACTCAGACCTGCTTCAGTCTCAAGCCAAATTGCCCAACGGCGAGAAAAGTCGCGGAGTCTCACGCCAAAATGCCAAGCGACACTCACATTGACAGCTAATACCAGTTTGCGTTGATTAGAACTCATGTGCCCAGTCGCGCAAGCCGAGAGACATGATACGCCAGGGTTGATCGGTGAGCTTGTTCCAGGCGTGACAACAATGGTCGAGGATATCGTCGTAGGATTTGAAGACTCGGTTTGAGAGCCAGTTGTCGCGCATGAATTGCCAGACGTTTTCGACGGGGTTCAACTCTGGGCATTTGGGCGGCAGGGGTATGATGGTGATGTTTTCCGGCACGACGAGCCTGCTGGAGAGATGCCACCCGGCCTGGTCGAGCAACAGGAGGGCGTGCTTGCCTGGCGCAATCTCTCCGGCGATCTCGGCGAGATGCAGGCTCATTGCTTCGCTGTCGCAGCGAGGCAGGACGAGGGCCGCGCCCTTGCCTTCGGCGGGGCAGATCGCGCCGAAGACGTAGGTTGAGGCGGTGCGCTGATCAGCAGGCGCCGAAGGCCGCGTGCCGCGCTTTGCCCAACGGCGAGTGATCTTGTTCTTCTGGCCGATGCGCGCCTCATCGGCGAACCAGATTTCTATGTCGTCGACAGCGACCCGGGCTTCCCTGGCGACTGCCGCCAGCCGAGCTGGGAAGTCTTTTTAAAAGATTCGATCGCTCCTTCAGATTGAGCATGATGGCGCGGCCGCGCCGAGAGCTTGCGATAGCCCATGGTCCGCAGTTCGCGCGACAGGGTCGTGGCGCTGAGCGCGACCCGGAACTCTTCCCAGATCCACTGCACGAGATCAACGAGCCGCCAGCGAACCACGCCGTGGGCGGCCGGAACTGGGCCAGCCTCCACTATCGCGGCCAGCGCACGACGCTGCTCATCGCCCAACTTCGACACAGGCCCCGGCTGCTTGCGATCGGTGAGCCCCTCGGGGCCCTCGGCGTTGAGGCGCAACACCCAATCGCGCACAATCTGCAAAGTCACCCCGCCGATCTTCGCTGCCTCGCTGCGCCTCGCACCTTCGTAGATCGCCGCTAAAGCAAGCAGCCGACGCGCTTGATTGGCGCTCCCAGCTCGGCGCGCACAAAGCCTCAGATCAGCCGCTGTCAAATCGGATCGCAGGCGAAGGGGAGCAGCCATGGCGAATCACCTCGGTTCGCCATCATCGAATCACGCTCCGAACCTCAACGGAAGCATCCGTGAGTCAAAGCTCCCGAAAATTGGTATTAGTCTCACGGCCGAGCTTGCCGAGCCGCTGCTCCTGGACCCGATAGGCGATCATGCGAGCCAGCAGGTCGCGTGACAGCGCCTTGGGCGCGTTCTGCTGCGTCATCTCACGCCAGAGCGCCCGCACCTCGTCGAGGCCAAGCCCGCGGATGCGATCAAGCTCGGCGTCAAGCGTCTCGGCAGCCGGAGTTGCCACCGGCTGCCGTGATTGAGCCTCGCCCATGGCCTCAGGCCGCCAGAGCCCCCGCCGCCGGGCCCGTGACCATCCGGTAGACCGAGCCGCCCTTCTCCGAGCGCGCGCGTTGGATCGCGTAGCCACGCTTGCGCAATCCCGTCAGAGCGGCGCGCGTGGTGTGCGGCAGCCAGCCCGTGGCCGCCATCAACTCCTCGATGCCGGCGCCCTTCTCACGGCCTAGCAGATCGATCACCGTCGAGAGCTTGCTGCCCTGGCGTGGGGTGCTCCGCTCCGATTGAGCCGGCGCCGCCTCGTCGGTCGAAGCTGACCCGTGGGCGCCAACATCCACATCCTCCGGTTGGTGATCATCTTCTACCTTGATCGCAGTCCGGCCGAGCTTGGTGATGACCAGCGCATGGGAGCGCCCCTCCTCATTGCGCCTCCATACCGGCATGCCAGGCTTAGCCCTGATCTCCCGGACGAGCGCCTTTTGGACCAGCGTCGCCGCGAGCTTCTGGGCCGCCTTCTCCGGCATGCCCTCCGGCAAGGTCGCCGCTCCGTCCTCTCGTTGCACCGCACGGGACATCACGATGAGTTGCATGTCGGTCAACCTGATCGATGAGGACTTGCGCGTGGTCGAGTTGCGGGTGGTGAGC
>JALYKQ010000212.1 GCA_030774675.1 Gemmatimonadota bacterium
TCTTACCTAACGTCGAGGATGTCGACTCCGTGACGATCCCCGATTCGCTGACCGCGCGGATCTGGCTGAAACGGCGAGGGCCTGACTCCTTTTTCAAGCTTGCCTCGCCGATTGCGATACTCCCGTCGCACCTGCTCAGGGACGTGAAACCCGATGCCGTTCGCGAATCAGCCTTCGCGAAGAAGCCCATTGGCAGCGGTCGCTTCCGCTTCTCGGCGTGGGAGCATGGGTCTCGGGTAGTGCTGACTGCCGACAGTGGCAACTTTCGCGGGCGTCCGAACGCTGATCGAGTGATTTGGCTGGTCGCTCCAGACTATCCAACTGCCGCGCTGCGCTTCCTCTCCGGCGAGGCCGATTTCATCGACGTGGTGCGTCCAGAATATCTCGCGCGCGCGAAAGACAGGGGACTGCGAGTAATCACCACTTCGGGCAGCCTCGACTACGGTTATGTCGCTTTCAACCTGAGAAACAAGGGTGGCCCTAAGCCTCACCCGGTATTCGGAGACCGCGATGTTCGACGCGCGCTGGTAATGTCAGTCGACCGGGCGGCGCTGGTACGCAACGTTTTCGACACGCTCGGACTGGTCGCGCACGGCCCGGCGACGCGTGTGCTGCCCACGAGCGATACTACTCTCGGACCTCCCTACGACACGGTGACTGCCGGGCGCATTCTCGATTCGGTGGGGTGGCATCGCGGTGCAAACGGTCTGCGCACCAGGAAGGGTATTCCCCTGGCGTTTTCGCTGATGGTCCCCAGCTCGAGCACCACGCGAATGAAGTTGGCTGTCCTGCTGCAGGAGCAGTGGCGCAAGGCGGGCGCTCAGGTTCGCGTCGAACCGCTCGAGGTCAACACCTTCGGTGCGCAGATGGACGCCCGAAAGTTCGATTCCTTCCTCAACGCCTGGCACATCGATCCGAATCCGGCATCAATACGCGAGGAATGGACTACCGCACAGACTGGGAAGGGCGGCTACAACGTCACCAACTACCGGAATCCGCCTTTCGACGCGGTCGTTGACAGCGCTGCCGGCGAGACGGAGCCCGCTCGAAGCATAGCTTTGTACCGTCGTGCCTACCGTATTCTCACCGACGACGCGCCCGCGATGTGGCTGTACGAGCTGCGGAACGCGTTCGGCGTTGCGAAGAGGATCGACCCGGGCCACATCCGCGCCGACGCCTGGTGGGCGAATCTCGCGGATTGGAGCGTCAACAACGGCAGGTAGTCTTCAGGAAATAAAATGGCCCGACTGATTTCAGTCGGGCCATTCGCGCGATCGGGTCGAGCTTTACTTCTTGTCGTCCACGATCTCGTAGTCCGCCTCGACGACGTCGTCGGCCGGCTTCGATGCGCCGTCAGCGCCGGCGGCTGCTCCGGCTCCCGCCGGCTGTCCCGCTTCCGGTTGCGCGGGCTGACCCTGTTGCTGGTAGAACGCCTGGCCGGCTTCGCTGAAGACCTTCGTCAGCTCTTCCTGCGCCGCGCGGATCTCGTTCATGTCGTCACCCCGGAGGGCCTTCCGGGCTCTCTCGATGGCCGCATCGATCTTCGCTTTCGTCTCCGGAGTGACTTTGTCGCCCCACTCCTTGACGTTTTTCTCGACTTCGTATGTCATGGAGTCGAGCCGATTGCGGGCGTCGATCGCCTCACGCTGCTTCTTGTCTTCCGCGGCGTTTTTCTCCGCGTCCTTGACCATGCGATCGATCTCGGCGTCCGAGAGTCCGCTGGAAGCTTCGATACGGATCTTCTGCTCCTTACCGGTGGCCTTGTCTTTCGCGGTTACGTGCAGGATCCCGTTGGCGTCGATGTCAAACGTCACCTCAACCTGCGGCATGCCGCGTGGTGCGGGCGGGATTCCCGTCAGCTGGAATTTGCCGATGGTCTTGTTGTAAGTCGCCAGCTCGCGCTCGCCCTGAAGAACGTGGATCTCCACGGTTGTCTGATTGTCGTCAGCGGTCGAGAACGTCTCGCTCTTCTTGGTAGGGATCGTGGTGTTGCGCGGGATGAGTACCGTGGTGACTCCACCCAGCGTTTCGATTCCGAGTGAGAGGGGAGTGACGTCGAGCAGTAGCACGTCCTTCTGCTCGCCCGTGAGAACCGCGCCCTGTACCGCGGCACCAATCGCCACGACCTCGTCGGGATTCACGCCCTTGTTTGGATCCTTTCCGAAGAATTTCTTGACGATCTCCTGGATCTTGGGAATGCGGGTGGAACCGCCAACCAGCAGAACCTCGTCGATTTCGTTCGGCTTGATGCCCGCGTCCTTTAGCGCCTGTTCCATCGGCGGAATCGTGCGCTGGATCAGGTCGTCCACCAGCTGCTCGAACTTCGCTCTGGTGAGCGAATAATTGAGATGCTTGGGCCCGCTCTGATCGGCGGTGATGAAGGGAAGGTTGATGTCCGTGGTCTGCGTAGTGGACAATTCCATCTTCGCCTTCTCGCCCGCTTCCTTGAGTCGCTGGAGCGCCATCGGATCCTTGGAGAGATCGATCGCCTGATCGCGCTTGAACTCCGTGACGAGCCAATCGATCACACGCTGGTCGAAGTCGTCGCCGCCCAGATGGGTGTCACCATTGGTCGATT
>JALYKQ010000213.1 GCA_030774675.1 Gemmatimonadota bacterium
AGATCGCCGTCGAGCAGTGAGTCGCGCTTCTCACCATTGCTCAGAAACGTCGTCTTGTATCTGTATTCCGGCCCGAGCAGCGTGAGCGCCGCAGCGCTCGTGATGATCTTCATGTTGGACGCCGGCATGAACAGCTTGCCGGCGTTCTTCGAGTACAGCGTGTCACCCTTACGCGGATTTACGATCAGCACTCCCCATTGCGCGTTTCTGAACTCCGGCTGGGTTGTCAGCGAGTCGATGAGATGTCGAAGCTCGGCGCGGGGCGCGGCGGGACGAACTCTCCCCATCACCGTTACACAGGCGGTGAGGACAAACGGCGTCAGGGCGGTCGTGAGAACACGCGCCATTCGGCGTGTGGAATGGGCAGACACGGTTTTCTGTTACTCCCGGCTGTAGGTAGCGCTCAGGCTGTCGTCTTCGCCAACCCTCACCCGTATTACTTTCGCCGGCTTCGGCAGCTCGCGCTCTACGCTCTCGAAGATGTAGCGGGCCAGATTCTCACCGGTGGGAACGAGCTTTCCGTCGGCGAACTCGGCGACATCGAGGTTGATGTTGCGGTGATCGAAGCGGTCTTTCACCTGCTCCTTGAGGATGTTGTCGAGCACTCCCAGATCGACGACGAAGCCGGTGGTCTCATCGATCGGGCCGCGCACCGTCACGTCGCACACGTAGGTGTGACCGTGAAAATTGGGCCACGCGCAAGCGCCAAAAGTCTTGACGTTCTTTTCGTCGCTCCACTCAGGCCGGCTGTAGCGATGCGCGGCGGAGAAGGAAATGCGTCTGGTGAGAGAAGCGCTCGGCATTGGTCTAATTTGCGCAATGCCGCGCGCTGGTGCCTCCCCCGGCCCCTACATCATCGATTATCCGTGAACGCGTTCGGAGCCTAGTGATCGTCGTTCATCACGTTCGGGGGCGCGTCCGACCCGCTCAGACCTTCGGGCGTTGGCCCGTCCGGCGGATTCCAGGGAATCCCGCCCTCGATCGCCTGGTGTACATCGGTCGTTCCGAATAGCTCCGTCCGGACGTTCTCACGAAGGTGCTCCGCTTCCGGAGACTCGGGCAGCGGGGTGTCTCCGAGCAGAAGGCCCTCGTGAAGCTGCTCGTCGACGAGATGCTCATCGATAGCCTCCGGACTCTCGGCGCGCCGGATCGGATCGACCACCAGCTCACTCTTCAGCCGGGTCAGTCCGACCAGATCGGTAACCACACGCTCGACGATGCGAAGCTCTTCTTCCGTTCCAACCCGTCCCGAAAGCCGCACCACCCCAGAGCGTGCGGATACCTCGACATCATCGGGATCAAAAGCGAGCTGGGCGTCGAACTCGTCGCGCACCAGCGCACGCAGCTCGTTGTCGGTGAGAAGGTCGATGGCCCTGATGTCCTCGTAGTCCTTTTCCACGCTGCCTCCGGTCCGCCTCCCGGAGGGGCGGTTCAGGTTACCGGAAGAACAGAACCGACGCGCCGACTGTCAGAGCCCGATTGTTCTTCCAGAATGACCGGGCCTGCTTCGGTGGCGCTGCCGCCCCCGTGCCCGTGGTGTTGATGTAGTACTGGGCCGGATATTTCAGCTGATAGAGATAGTCGTTCCAATCCGCCCTCAGCTGGAACCGCCCTCCCGGCACATACCGCAGTCCACCCCCAAAGGAAAATGCAAACGGGGTGCCGAAGGTGTAGGGATCGGGATCGACGTTGCAGCTGCATGTCGCGACTCCCGCTCCGAGATTTACCACCGGCACGATGTGGTGGAAGCTCTTCTCACCGGTAAGGTTGAGGGCGAGGTCCAGGTCGTAGAGGTTGAGCGAGACGTTTCTCTTTCCGAGCTGCGCCGCCGCGCCGGACTTGGTGGGATCGACCGGGAACCGCTCACTGTTGACGTGAGACCAACGGGCCATCAGGAAGGCCGGGCCGCCAAGGTGCTTTTCGTAGCGAAGCCCGAACATCGGACCGCCATGGGGAGTGACGTTGAGCGGATCCCCACCCGCGGAGTAATGACCGCCGAAGAACGTGAATTCCTGACTCGTCTCGACGTCGCGGTAAGGACTCGTTTGCGGCAGATGCCCGACCTGCGCACCGGCGCTCGTCGCAACAACGGCAAGCGCCAAAGCGCTCAATGAATGCTTCACTAATCAACTCCAAGATTGACGCCGGTCATCTCCGCCGGCTGCTCGATTCCGAGCAGTGATAATATAGTTGGCGCGACATCGCAGAGCGCTCCGCCTTGGCGCAGCCGCTGTTCCTGCTCCCAGTCGACGACGACGAACGGAACGGGATTCGTGGTGTGCGCTGTGTGTGGACCGCCCGTCTCGGGATCGATCATCATCTCGGCGTTTCCGTGATCTGCGGTCACGATCAGCCGCGTTCCCGCTGACTCGGCTGCCTTGAGCACCCTCGCCAGCGATGCGTCGACGGTCTCCACCGCCTTGATAGTCGCCGGAATCGATCCGCTGTGTCCTACCATATCGGCATTTGCGTAATTGCAGAGAATGAAATCGTGCTCGCCCGCGGTGATTCCATCGACCAGCGCGTCGGTCACTCCCTCAGCGCTCATCTCCGGCTTGAGATCGTAGGTTGCCACCTTCGGGCTCGCGACGAGCACGCGATGCTCGCACGGATACGGCTCCTCGACCCCGCCGTTGAAGAAGTAAGTCACATGCGGATACTTCTCGGTTTCCGCCGTCTTCAGAATGCAGAGGCCGCGGGCCGACAGAACCTCCGCCAGAATGCGCTCCATCGACGTCGGCTGGAAGGCTACCGGGACCGGGAACGTCTTATCGTAGTTGGTCAGCGTTGTGACCGAGACTCTGGGGCGACGGGAGACATCAAAGCCGTCGAATTGCGGATTCCAGCCGACGGGAACGTCGTCATCGCCGTGGCGGTTCGCGTCGATCAGCGCGCGCACGATCTGGCGCATCCGGTCCGAACGATAGTTGAAGCAGATGACCGCGTCGCCGTCGCGCATGGGTGCGACGGGCTCGCGGTTCTCAGTGACGACGACGGGGAGCATGAACTCGTCGGTCTTGCCCGACTCGTAGGCTACCCGAATCGCCTCGATCGGATCGGTGACGGGCGTTCCTTCGCCGAGTACGATGGCGCGGTAGGCGAGTCCGGTCCGATCCCACCTGCGGTCACGATCCATGGCGTAGTAGCGGCCGGAGATGCTCGCGATTCTGGCGGGGCTTCCTGTTTTTCTGATGTAGTTCATGAGCGCCGCCGTATAGCCAAGTGCGGATTTGGGAAGGGTGTCGCGCCCGTCGAGGAATGCATGAATTGCTACCTTCTGGACGCCATGACGCCGTGCCAGATCGAGCAGCGCGCAGAGATGGGTGTCGATCGCGTGTACCCCACCCGAACCGATCAATCCAAGGAGGTGCAAGGTGCCGTCGTTCGCGTTTACCTGTCGGCATGCGCCCGTGAGCGCAGCATTGGTGTAGAAGCTTCCGTCGGCGATGGCGGAAGAGATTCGCACCAGATCCTGCATCACGACTCGTCCAGCGCCAAGATTGAGGTGCCCGACTTCGCTGTTCCCCATCTGACCTTCGGGCAAGCCGACGCGGAGGCCCGATGCTTCCAGGAGGGTGCGTGAGCCGCGACCCCAGAGCGAATCCCACGTCGGAGTTGTGGCGAGTGCGATTGCGTTGCCGTTAGTTTCGGGGCGGTAGCCCCATCCATCCAGAACGATGAGCGCGACTGGCCGCGCGCGCTGTGTGGAGGCCATTATATCAGTAATGTAATTCCACCCTGGCGAGAGGGCGTCACCGAGTACAATGGAAATCTTCAGACCTAAGCGGGAGACCGGCCCCGAGACGCGCCGCACTCCCCAGCGCGCCGCAGAAGGAGACCGCCGCCGCGGCAGCTGGCGCGATTTCCGGCGGGCTTATCCCGGATTCGTCTTCGTTCTTGGCCTCGGACTGGTCGCTATGATCGCCGTCGACGCCTGGCTCTTCGCCAAACGGGTGAAATACAATCACGATGTGGCTCAGGTCCGCGCGCACATGACCGAGGCCGAGCGCGAGCGCACGGACGCGATCGTCGGATCCGAGCAGAACAAGCTGCGGATCGCGATCGAGCTGGCCAAGCGCCAGGCGAAGTTCGACAAACGGCTTCACCTCAACGTCTCGGTCGACAGCTCGCGCATGTACCTCACCCGGGAGGGTGCGCTGTTGCGCGAGATGCCGGTGCAATTCGGTCCCGAGCGGGTGGGGACCGAGAGCGACTCGGCTCCTCCGGCAGCGATTCCGCGCGGCGAGCGAACGGTGTCGGACCTTTCAGAGAGCAGGATCACTCTGGACGGCGGCACCTCGATACTCTCGTCGACGAGCCCGCTGGCCAACGACTCGACCCCGATTCCGCCCGGCTCTCTTCGCATAAGTCTCGAAGACATGAAGGCGATCATGCCGAACCTTAGCGCAGGTATGAAGGTATACTTCTACTGAACACGCGCGTCTTAATACAGCGACAACATCGATGAGGTAGCTGGATGCCAGCGAGAATTCTTTCATACGGCGGCAAGACCGTTTGGATGCTGATCCTCGGGTTCATCACCGCCGCGGTCCTGAGCGTCACGCTGCTCACGAAGACGGCCGAGCTGCGCTACCAGCGCGACGTCAACCGCATGGTGTACAACGACAACCTCGGCGTCCTCAACGAGGTCAAGGCCAAGCTTGGCATGACCGGGGACAGCCTTCGGGCTCTCCTCAACGAGTCGCCCGCGGCCGCGGCGAACCAGCCTTACCTCGTCGTCAGCATGGCCGATCACCGGATCTGGTACAAGCAGGGAAAGGAAATTCTGTTCGAGGCGCCAGTGGCGACAGGCAGCGGTAAGGAGCTGGTCGGAGGCTCTGGCGGACAGTGGAGATTCGAGACCCCGCGTGGACGTCTGCTCGTGAAAGGGAAGGACGAGAATCCGGCCTGGGTTCCGCCCGACTGGCACTACGTAGAAATGGCCAACAAGAAGGGACTCGGGATAGTTCATCTCGATCAGGGAGGAGCGATCCGGACCGGCGATGCGGTGATCACGACCCAGGGCGGCGAAGTAGTCAAGCGTTACAGCAATGGCTCGACGGTCTCGCTCGGCAGCGGAGTGGAAGGCAAGGAGATCGTCGCTAACGGCAACATCGTCGTGCCGCCCTATGGCACGAGTGCGCGTAGATATCTGGGAGTGATGGGAACCCGCCGGCTCGAGCTCGGCGACGGATACGGAATCCATGGAACGGATCATCCCGAAACGATCGGACAGTCGGTGAGCCACGGGTGCGTGCGGATGCGCAACGAGGACATCGAGAAGCTGTACCCGATGGTACCTGTCGGCACTCCAGTCTACATCTATTAAATAAGAAAGCGCTTGGAGTCCGCGGTAGTAGGGGAGCGAAGGGAGCACCCCACAGGCGAGGAGCTGGAGCTCCCTGACGATCTCCCTGTTCGAAAGCGTCACACGGCGCGGATGGTCTGGATGGCCGCCGGCGCGATCGCCGCCGTTGGCGCGTTCCAGTTTCTGCAGGCGGCGAATGATGCGACCGACCAGCCGCTCGGAACCTATCTTGCGCGCGTGGTAGTTCCTTTGGCCGAGCCTTCAGCCAGCGCATTTGGTGCGAGCGGAGAGCTCAAGCTTGCCTTCGCAATGCCATCGCAGGAGATCTCCTATCCGCTAGATGTGCACGGGGATCCGAGCGCCCTGCACTACGCCTGGGTCCGAAATGGGGATACCGCTCTTGTCACGTCGGCGCAGCCGCTCACCGGTGACAAGGTTGTCGCACCGGGCAATGCGGGTTTCTACCGACTCGCCCTGCTCAAGAGTGGGCAGCAACGGCAGGTGGAGGGCCTGACCTTGGCGGTGCTCGTGCCGTTCGAGGAGAAGGAGCGGGGAATGCTCCGCGGTTATCGCATCGGGACGTACCTGGCGGAGCGCGTTGGCGGCAAGACTCCACCGCCGGAGGGCTTTCTGGAGATCACACCGGCCGATGTGGATCTACCCATTACCAGGCATCTCAAGGTCGGTGATTTCCTCAATCACGATCAGGTGGGCAAGTGGCCGAGCTACTCGGCGATCAATCCAAAATTGCTGGACAAGCTGGAGCTGGTGATCGCCGAGATCGCGCGGTGGCACGGCGAGAAGGCGGTGGCCGACATCGAGATCGATGTCCATTCCGGGTTTCGGGCGCCGGAGCACAATCAGAGGGTCCGGCGCGCGGCGAGTGACAGCCAGCACCAGTACGGCGACGCGGCGGACGTGGCGATAGACGCGAACGGGGACGGGAAAATCACCGCGATCGACAGCCGTATGGTAGGTTTGGCGGTGGAGATCGTCGAGCTCAAGCATCCGGACCTGGTCGGGGGGCTTGGCATCTACACCAGCGGGCATTCGAGCACGAATTACGTGCACATCGATGTGCGCGGACGGCGGGCTCGTTGGCGGGGAAGGGGATAACGGAAACGAGTGGCAAGAAAGGAGAGGCGAGTCCATGAACGATATCCTGCGCGAGAGACTGATTCGAAAGCTTGACACGCTGCCCGAGGAGAAGATCTATCAGATCCTCGATTACATCGACTTTCTGGAGTCGAAGTACGCGCCCAAGCAGTCGGCGGCGGCCAACCCGCTGAAGCGCTTCGCGGAAGGAGTAGAGGACACGCTGCGAGCTGGCCGAATGTCCGCTGGGGTGATCGGCGGAACGATGAATGTGATGGGCAAGGCCGTTGGGGTGGTGACCGATGTCGCCAACGCTGGCAAGTCAGTTGCAACGGAGATCGCGGGGGTCGTATCGTCGGTGACTTCGCCGAAGACGCAGCCCCCGCAGGCGGGTCCCGCAACGCCACCGGGGACGACGCCGTCACCTTCGACCGACGCACCGCCACCACCGCCTCCGGGAGATCAGCGCAAGTGAAGACTCAATCGTCGCGCGCGAGCGCGGCATCATCGGGCCGGAAGCGGCGCACTCGCGCGGCTGCGTCCAGCACCCGATCGGAGGCCAAGTCCCGCGAGACCACACCGGCCGCTGGCGCCGCGCCCAGGACTGGCGCGAAACGCACAGTGATGTCGACGATGAAGGAGCTGCCGAATTTCCTTCGGCTCCTGGGTGGACTGATCACTGACATGCGTGTCTCGACGACCGACAAGCTGCTTGTCGCAGGAGCGGTCGCGTACATCCTGCTGCCGATGGACTTCATTCCCGACTTCATCCCATTCCTGGGCGAAGTCGACGACATCTTCCTGCTGGTGCTGTCGCTGCAGCGACTGATCGCGAATGCGGGGAGGGCAGTGGTGATGGATCACTGGATGGGTGATCCAAAGCAGCTCGGGTCGCTCGATCTGGAGCGGACGCTCGCCGCGGCGGCGTTTTTTCTGCCGCGACGCATCAGGCGGCGGTTGAAGACAATCGGCCGGGATTACTAGCAGATTTAGCGGGTGTCCAGGCTGCGCTTCAGAATCTCAATGTCCCTCGACGGGTTCATCGCCGGCCCCACCCAGAGCGTCGACAACCCTCTTGGAATTGGCGGCAACAGGCTGCACCAGTGGGCATTTGGACTTGCGGCATTCCGCGCGCCTCACGGGCTTGAAGGGGGCGAGGTCAACGAGAGCACCGCCGTCGTCGAAGACTCGCTTGCCAACATCGGCGCGACTGTGATGGGGCGCAACATGTTCGGTGGCCACCCCGGTCCGTGGAATGCCAGGAAACCGTGGAACGGCTGGTGGGGAGCCAACCCGCCCTTCCATCACCCCGTGTTCGTGCTCACGCATTACGACCGACCCCCGCTCGCACTCGAGGGCGGAACGACCTTTACGTTTGTCACGAACGGCATCGAGGTGGCGCTCGAACAGGCGCGAGCAGCCGCGGGCCGGAAGGATGTGTCGCTCGCCGGAGGGGCCAAAGCCGCACAGCAGTATCTTACCGCCGGCCTTGTTGACGAAATGGAGATCAGCGTCGTGCCGACGCTCCTTGGCAGCGGCGAGCGACTTTTCGAGGGCGTGGGGGACGATTTGCACGATCTCGAGCTTGTAAGGACAGTCGCTGCCCCCGACGTAACCCACCTAAAGTTTTCGAGATAGATGCGCGCTTCCAAAGGGGAAAGATCCGAAAACACATCGTGTCGAAAGTAAGAATCGGGATCGTTGGCTCTCGCTTCCAGGCGGATTGCATCGCCGCATCTGTAAAGGCAATGCCCGAGGAAATGGAGGTCGTCGCCGTCGCGTCCCCCTCGAAGGGGAACGCCGAAGATTTCGCGCGCCGCCACGGCATCGCCGCTTTTTATACCGACTACGACGAAATGCTGCGCGACGCTGCGGTGGAGATGATCTCGATCACCGCCCCCAACCGGCTCCACGCCCGGATCACGATCGACGCCGCGCATGCAGGGAAGCACGTCGTCTGCGAGAAGCCGCTTTGCGTGACTCTCGAGGAAGCCGACGCGATGATCGACGCCTGCGCCAGGGCTGGCGTACTGCTCCTCTATGCCGAAGAGCTTTTTTTCGCGCCGAAGTACGTGAAGGCGAAGCAGATGGCGGATGAGGGAGCGTTCGGTCGCATTCATCTCGTAAAGCAGGGAGAAAAGCACTCGGGACCACACTCCGACTGGTTCTGGGACGTCGAGCAGTCCGGCGGCGGCGCACTCATGGACCTCGGCTGCCATGGTATCGCCTTCTGCTGGTGGTTTCTCGGCAAGCAGAAAATCAAAAGCGTGTACGCACAGCTCTCGACTCAGGTCAACACCGCGCGCACTCAAGGCGACGATGAAGCAATAACCATCATCGAGTTCGAGAACGGCGCGATCGGCATGGTCGAAAGCAGCTGGAACCGACCAGGCGGAATGGACGACACCATTGAGGTCTTTGGTTCCAAGGGTCAGACCTACGCCGACATGTTGATGGGCAATGCGCTCCCCACCTATTCCGAGGTTGGATTCGGCTACGCAGTCGAGAAGACGTCGTCCACGAAGGGGTGGACGTATCCCGTCTTCGAGGAGCACTGGAATTACGGATTCCCGCAGGAGATGCGGCACTTTGCGCGCTGTGTGCGGGGGAAGGAGACGCCGATCTCCGACGGCGAAACCGGGCGCGTCGTGCAGGAAGTACTCTACGCTGCTTATGCGTCGGCGGGACTCGGTCGCAAAATCATACTGCCATTCCGCCCCAAAGGAATCGCCAAGCCAATCGATCTCTGGAAGAAGCCGGAGCTCGCGCAAGCGGCGCTCTGAATGCGGTTCGCCGGCGCGATCGATATCGGTGGGACTTCCACCAAGATCGGGATCGTCGCGGAGGACGGGAGGATTGTCCATCGTGAGAGGATTCCGATGCGTGCACGCGGCGATCCTGTGGGCGTCGTCGATGGGATCGTATCGTCGCTTCGGCCCATGCTGGAAGCGGCGGAGGCTGAAGGGAATCCGGTGTCGGGCATTGGCGTCTCGGTCGCAGGCTTTCTCGATCGTGAGAGGCTCGCGATGATCCACAACGCCAACCTGCCGGCGCTCCGTGAGTTTCCGCTGCGGCACGCTCTCGAGGAGCGACTTTCTCTCGACTGTCGCCTCGAGGTCGACTCGAACGCGGCGGTAGTCGCCGAATACCGGTACGGAGCGGGCCGAGGGTCGACGCGGTTACTAGGCGTAACTGTTGGAACAGGGCTGGGTGGCGGGGTGATCATCGATGGCGAGCTCTTGCGCTACACGGGCAAGTGCGCCGGCGATCTCGGACACATCATCGTTGATCGTGAAGGCCGCCTCTGCACGTGCGGCGCGCGCGGATGCCTCGAAGCCATGGTCAACGTGGCGGCTCTCTCGGAGCGCGCGGGTGGCCGCGCAGTTCCCGATATAGTGAGCAGCGCCCGGAAAGGAGATGAGCTTGCCGTGATGGCGCTGTCCGAGACGGGCTGGTGGCTTGGACTTGGGCTGGCATCGCTCTCGCCGATCTTCGCCCCCAATAGAATTGTTGTTGGTGGGGGAATTGCCGCGGCTGGCGAGCTTCTGCTCGGGCCGACACGCGCAAGTTACCGGACGCACGCGCGACCTGAATTCCGCGACCACACTACAATCGTCGGGTCATCGTTCGAGGGCTGGGATGGGATTGTGGGTGCGGCGAGTCAATTCCTCGATCCGCTCTCATAAGCGATCATGGCCAGGACACCGGTCCGCGTCTTTCCTTCCCCCAATGCAATAGGAGAGCACCTGGCGGAACGGCTGCTGTCGCGCATGGAAGAGTCGCGTGTATCCGGCAATCGATTCCTGCTCGGGTGTCCGACCGGCCGGACGCCGCGACCGGTATACGCTGCGATGGCGCGCCGGCTCGCCGAGAAGCCACAGGAGTTGAGCCACGTCATCCTCGCGATGATGGACGAGTACCTCGCGACCGCTGGCGATGGATTCGGGCATGCGTCGGCTGAAGAACCATGGTCATGTCATCACTTCGCCCGCATCGAGATTGCCGATCGTCTGAACGCCGGATTATTTCCGCCGCAGCGCCTGCGAGTAGAGTCAATCTGGTTTCCCGATCCTCGAGATCCCGCGGCATATGATGAGAGAATCGATGCCGGCGGAGGCATCGACTTCTTCCTGCTGGCCTCCGGCGCCAGCGACGGGCACGTGGCCTTCAACCCGCCGGGAAGCGCGCGGGAGAGCCGGACGCGCATCATTGAGCTTTCCGAAGAGACTCGTCGCGATAATCTCCAGACATTCCCCGCGTTCGGCGCACTCGATGCTGTGCCGACTCACGGCATCAGCGTCGGCATCGACACTATCGCGTCGGCGAGAGAATGCGTGATGATCGTCTGGGGTGCCGGCAAGAGGCAGACGCTGAGGCGAATGGTAGGAGCCGAGCGCTACGACCCGGAGTGGCCCGCCACGCTGATCCACGAGTGTGCAGTTCGAGAGATTTTAAGTGACGCCGACGCCGCCGAGGCGCTGGAAATCGGTTGACTCTCGTCGAAGCCGCGGTTGAGACTCTCGATGCCGCGCTCGCTGCCGAGCGGGCTGGGGCGGACCGGATCGAGCTGTGCGCCAATCTGAACGAAGGCGGGACTACCCCGAGCCCGGCTTTGATCGCGGCCGTAGTAGCACAAACCCGGCTTCCGGTGTTCGTGTTGATTCGCTCGCGTGGCGGAGATTTCGTTTACACCAACCATGAGATCGATACTATGACTCGCGACATCGAGCTGTCAGGAAGCAGGGGAATCGCCGGAATCGTGACTGGCGCGCTCACATCCGATCGTCGGGTCAACCTTGAGCACACGCGCATACTGACAACAGCGGCCGCCGGTCTGCCGGTGACTTTCCATCGGGCCTTTGATTGCACCGCCAATTTACTGGAGGCACTCGAACGGGTAATCGATCTCGGCGCAAATCGCGTCCTCACCTCAGGCGCGCGGGCGGATCTCGGTCATGGCGGGTGGAGGTATCCGCCACCACAACGTGCGCGATGTAGTTGGAAGAACGAGAGTCCGCGAAGTTCACGGGAGGCTCGTCGACGAAGTCGCAATACGGGCCCTCAAAGAAGCTGTGCGGCGGAACCCAGATGCCGGGAACGATTGACAGAAGAAACGAGGTTCGAAGGCGCTGAGAATTCCCGTGTAGACCATCACTGGGTACCCGAACAACGGCTAGTTGATGAACGATTCTTTGATTTCTCCGTGAATGAGGCATCGCGCAAGGTCCAGTTCAGGAGTACGTTAGTTCCCTATAGGTAGTCCCCCGGCTTAACGCGCGAGTTGGCCGCATTAAATGGGGGGCTCCAGCCAACAGCAGAGGATCTGATGACCACCATCCGCCGCACCGCCCTAGGCAACATCCCTTCCAGCAGGACGCTCCTCGTCACCACGCTCGGCGCACTCCTCCTTTCCTGCGGCGAGCCTTCGCGCTCTTCGGGTCCGGATAGCCCCGGAGTCAGACCTGTCATCGCCATCATCTCCAACCGCACGATCAAGCTCAATACGCAGCTGCGGGCGGTCGGAGACGGGAGTGTGACTCCGCTGCCGCGAGTGTGGGGGCACATCCAGCTCACCATCACCGATGGCGGCGAGGTCGGATTCGTTGTCAACTGGAAAGGGATAGTGTTCAACCCCGAAGGCGAGGTGTTCATCGGTGGCGAGCTGGGACTACAGGAGCCGCCGGAGCCGGATACGCCCCCGACGTTCAGCGCAGTGTTGACGCTCTTCGAGGGCGCCCGCGCGAGCTGCGACCGAATCAGCCTGACGAACATGCGCGACCCGATAGTCATCTCGGCCGAGCTGGCGGCGGACCTCGTCAATAACCCTGAGAACTACGCCGTACGGTTATATACCGCTGACGGGACCATACTCCAGGGTACGTTTGGAACGCCTTTGACCTGGCCGACCGACCAGTGGAGCCTCCCGGCGGGCAAGCCCGAAGTACCAACGGCCTGCACCCTCGGCTAGTAGCGGCTGCTTCCGCGCGCCAACGCCGTCGGCACAGATCGGAGCCGTCAGCCCTTGATCGTCTTCGAAGCCTCGTCCCAGCGGACGGTATTCTTTCGGAAGTATGACTCGTTCGCCATGTGACACGCCAGCGCCGCGTTGTGGCCGAAGACGACGTCCTCCACGACCGGCTTTCGCGACCGCACCGCGTTGAAGAATGTAGAGAGGTGCGGCGCGATGTCGTCGAAGTGCGGCCCGCTGTAAGTGAGCGACGTCTCCGCCATGGCTTCGCGCGCGAGTCTCGCTTCGTTCTCCTCGTGCCATTTCTTCAGATACTCTTCACGCATTGCCCGCGGAAAGCTGCCGGTGTAGTAGCTCGGATAAGAGTCCTTGCCGCTTTGAGGCGAGTACGTGATGCTGGTTCCGGTTACTTCCAGAAGACCCTTTGATCCCTGAAACCGATAAACCTCCGGCATGTCGGTCGCGAGATTGAGGCGCATGTAAACCGGCAGGTCTCCATAGTAGTAGACGGTGGAGTGTACGTCCGGCATGTTCCGGCCGTCCTTCCAGTGACGGATGCCTCCCACAGCCGACGCCTGCTTCGGCGGCTCATTGATTCCGAGCATGAACATCATGCCGCTGATCAGATGGACGAGCAGATCGCCGGCGACTCCCGTCCCGTACTCCTTCCAGCAGCGCCAGCGCGCAAAGACGATGGGATCGAACGGCCGCTTCGGTGCGTCCCCGAGCCAGGTATCCCAATCCAGGTTCCGCGGTGAAAGATCGAAGGGCGGGGGATACTGCCACGCTCCGGTTGGATCGTTGCGTCCGAGCCAGCCCTCGACCAGCATCAGATCGCCGAGCATGCCCTTGGAGATCATCTCCCTGACTTTGGCGCAGATGAGCGAACTGACGCGTTGCGAGCCGATCTGCACGATACGATTGGTTTTCTTCGCGGCATCGACCATCGCCACCCCGTCTGCCGCGCTGTGCGACATCGGCTTCTCACAGTAGATGTCTTTCCCCGCGCTCACCGCGTCCACCACAACCCGCTTGTGCCAGTGATCGGGGACCGCCGCAACGATGCAATCAATATCCTTGTTGTCGAGAAGCTCTCTGTAGCGCCTGGTGACAGGGAGATCCGGCCTCACGATCTCCCGGGCCAGAACGTGTCGTCCGTCATAAAGATCAGCGGCGGCCGCACATTCAACACCAGGAAGGGTGATCGATGTGCCGAGCAGCCCTGATCCCTGCATCCCGACGCCAATGATGCCGAAGCGAACCCGATCACTCGCGGCGACGGGTCGCTGAGCTGCAGCAACGGGCTGAGGGGTCAGCAGAATGGTTTTCGCGGCGACCGATCCGCCTGCCGCGGCTGCGCTGATTTCCAGAAACTCACGGCGCGAGAAATTGCTCTGCTTCATGGTCTCTCCTGGTCGCTGTATTTTTCCCTGGCCAACCACCCATGAATAACACATGCCGGCTTGCAACGTTTGACGAAGCGCCTGAGTACGAGCGACCGCGTCCGCCTTGTTGCTCCTGCCGTCTTCTACGTGGTGCTCGCTGTCGTCGCGTGGAGGCTTGGATTCTTTCACGATACGTTTGAAAAGGTTATTACAGAGGCCGCCGGAGGGTCTACGCGAACCGTGTGGTTTGCCGCCGGCCTCTTGCTCGTGTATGTGAGCGTCGCCGCGATGGCATTGCCGGTAAGCCCTCTCGCGTACGGCGCGGGCGCCGTGTTCGGCTTCTGGCGCGCGGTGATGCTCGTCTGGATCGCTTCGATGCTGGGCGCAGTGGCGGGGTATTATCTGGCTCGAGGTATCTGGGCCAAGCCCGCACGTCTCCTGCTCGGCCGGTATGCCGAGAAGCTTCACGATCTCCGCAAAGGAAACGTGTTCCTCACCGCCCTCAGAATGCAGCTGCTCCCACTCATTCCTTTTGGCGCATACAATTACGCGGCCGGGATCAGCAAGCTCCCGGTGCTGTGGTACCTCGCCGGAACCGCATTCGGAATTATCCCCGGTACAGTGATGGCGACGTTCATAGGCAATCGTTTCGCGGCCGGCATGATCGGGGAGGAGAAGGAGCCGCTATTCATTGGCGGCGCGGTCGCACTCGTCGTGGTGGCGCTGTCGTTTCTTCCCAGGCTGCTCGCCAAAAAGCGAGACGACCAGCCAGGAACTAGGTGAGGTGCGACCAAGCGCAATCCAACTCCGCGCTCAATTGAATCGCGTTGTTCTCCACAGCGCTACGCCGCAACCTATGAGCGCTCCCAATGTCATGAGCGCCAGCACGGCCGCCCATTCCCATCTGATCGCCAGCTGCGGAGCCCTCGCTACCGCAGCGAATCCAATCAGCGTTGCAGTCGCGCCGCTCACCACCAGCCAGTCGGTCCAGGTCCGGCGATGTCTCGTCATATTCCCCTCTCGACCCTCGCCGCGCGCCCGCGTGTAGGCGGGATCCACTCGATAACGTGCTCCCTCGCGTGCGGCGGCTTCCTGCCAGCGCAGATGCTCCCGCCGGCTCACCGACGAGAACGCGATCACGCCGGCGCCGAGCGCCATGATGAGTGAGCCGCCAATCACCTGGGTGTAGACCGAGCTCGTCGCGCCGCTCAGCTCGCCGAATACGAGCACGGCCCAGAGCAGCCCCCACAACTGATTCGTGTTCGAGAGCGGAATTCCCCGCGTGATCCCGGCGTATTTGACTGCGTACTGCTGGAACAGGTCGCCAATGACCCACACGAAGCCGCCGAGCAGCAGCCAGAAGAGCACGTGCCGCGCTCCGGACAGCTGGTGCCAGAGTTCTGTCACTCCGCCGCTATAGACGATGGCCAGCGTCGTCATCATACCCAGCTCTCCGACCGTGAAAAAGGTGATGAATGAGAGTGGACTCATTCCGGTCAGATAGGCCTTCCTGTAGGGGATGTACATCGTGCCCCACAACACGCCGGCGGCGAGGGCGGCCACCACGCCGCGGAGCGCATCCGCGCGCGGCGCCTGCGCCGATGACGCAATCGCCAGTGCTGTGGCGCCAACGAACATCAGCAGTGCGCCGCCGAGCACGCCGAGCCAGCGGCGCCAGTCGGCGCCGCGCAGCTCGTTGAAGAAGAGAATGCCCCAGAAGATTCCGAGCAGGCTGTTGCTGTTCCACAGCGGGAAGGCGATGCTCAGCCCGACGTCGCGAACGGCGAAGATCGTCAGCGTGTTGGCGACTGCCCACAAACATCCCGCGAGCACGGCCCAGACAATGAGGTGCGGCGCTTGCCGCAGATCGGCCGCGATGTAGGATGTCCCCTGGATGAGCGCCGGCAAGCTCCACCGCGCGAGAAATACTCCGACCACCATCGCCAGCGAGATCACCACCGGTGAAAGCCCGAGGGTCACGAGCTTGGTTGGCGTCTCTGCCGCCCCGAGCCACGCTCCCGCAGTCAGCCCGCAAAGGATTCCGACTGTCTGCAGTCGGCGGAGTCGACGCTCGTCGAGCGGTTCTACCTCCGCCACATCTATCGCGCCCGGCTCGGGGAGCGCGGTCAACTTATCCAGCGGAGCACCAGCAGACCCCCGATCAATACCGCGACCGGGACCCAGAAGTGCACGTCGTGGAGAACCAGGCTCAGCCAGCCTCGGGACTGGTCGCGAGAAGTATTCACGGGGTTAAAATTGGATGCCCCCGCGGCCTTCGCCAGATGGGCCGCAACTACAGAAGGGACGTCAGTGCCGACGTTGTATCTCCTTTGCGGGCTGCCCGGCTCGGGAAAGTCCACCCTCGCACGGAAACTGGAGCGTGAAGCTCCGGCGCTCCGTCTGTGTCCCGACGAGTGGATGGCGCCACTCTACGGCACCGACCTCCCCCAACACGAGCTCGACTCACATCGCACGCCCGTAGAGACCGTTCAGTGGGAAGTCGCAGCCGCGGCCTTGGGGCTCGGCGTCAATGTCGTGCTGGAGAATGGCTTCTGGGCTCGAGCCGAACGTGACGATTTCCGCCGTAGGGCCGAAGTCCTCGGCGCAAAGGTGGAGCTCCGCTACCTGGAGGTTCCGCGCCAAGTGCTCTGGGAGCGTCTTTGCAGACGAAACGCGGACCTGCCCCCGCACACTTTCCACGTGACGAAGGCCCAGTTCGACGAGTGGTGGGGCGCGTTCGAGCCGCCCGATCCGGAGGAGCTTCTTACGTAGGGTACACACGGATGTTTCCCAGCCGGGGCACGATCGTTTTGAAACCTCCAAGTGTCAAACCCGTAGTGCCAGACTGGAGCGCGGCTTGTTCGGCGCTCAGTTTTATATTCTCGACGCCACTTTTTCCATGAGAGCTGGTCCCATGAACCGCATCCCGCTCGTCGTTCTCGCTCTCGTTCTCGCAGCCAGTGGCTCAGTCCAGGCGCAGAACCCCACCCCCGGCCAAGCCAGACCGTCCGGCCCCCCTCCGTCAGGAATTGGAGAGGTCATAGGCACCGTAGTCGACACCGCGGACAAAGCGCCCGTTGCTCGCGCCTCGATCACCATACGAACCAAAGCAGACTCCGCGCTGGTGACCGGCGCCTACACGGGTACCGATGGCGGCTTCCGCGTTCAGGGCCTTAGGCCAGGCGCCTACTACCTGCGGGCCGTTTCGATCGGCTTCAAGCCGAAAAACTATACTTTCGAGATCACCGACGCCGCGCCCAGGGCGAACGTTGGACCTGTTCCGCTGACACGAATTGCGGTCACCCTTCAGCGCGTTCAGGTGGAGGGCGAGCGACCGCTCGTCGTCATCGAGCCCGATCGCAATACCTACCGCGCCAAGGACATCGCACCCGCTGCAGCGAACGCGAGTGACGTCCTCCAGGCCACGCCCTCGGTAGAAGTCGATGCCGACGGCAAGGTCAGCCTCCGCGGAAACGAGAATGTCGCCGTCCAGATCAACGGGCGGCCCACTCCGATCCGTGGCACCCAGCTCGCCGCGTACCTCAAGCAGATCCCGGCCAACATCGTCGAGCGCATCGAGGTCGTGCCGAATCCCTCAGCCAAGTACGATCCCGAAGGAATGGCTGGCATAATCAACATCGTGCTCAAGGCGAACACGGATCTTGGATTGAGCGGCGGGCTCAACACGGGCTTTGCTAATGCGGGCAGGTTCAACGCCGGAACCAACCTCGGCTATCAGCAGGGCGCGCTGACACTCTTCGGGACCTACGGCTTCAACTCGGACGATCGCGGCATCGTCGGCATCAACGACCGTGAGCGTTACGATCCAACCGGCGCTCCGCTGTCCTTCACAAATCAGGACATTGAGGGCAGAAACAAGAACGCCGGACACAACTTCAGCACGAACGTCGACTACAAGCTGACGGACAAGGATGTCATCTCGAATGCTCTGTCAGTCAATAAACGCCATTCCAGCGACGGTTCACTCGCCGGCTACACCGAGCTGGATGCCAACCAGACATTTCTCGATCGCTACTTGATCGATCGGGGCAACAGGGGTAAGGGCCTGGTGTTCGACAACTCTCTTTCGTGGAAGCGCACGATCGAGCCACGCAAGCACGAGCTATCCACGGAAATCCGCTTCAACCGCGCCAAGGACGAAGACAACACCTTGCTCTGGCGCGACCCGCAGAACGCGGACGGAACGAGCGCCGGTTCTCCGATCGAGGGAGAGCTGGATGCGACCAACGCGGTTACCCGGCAGCTGACGGGTCAGCTTGATTACACGCGCCCGCTGGCGTCGAAGACCAAGCTCGAGACGGGCTTGAAGGAAACGGTCCGCCTTCTGGATCGGGACTTCTTCGTCACTAAGGATGGGCTCGGCGACGGAAACTGGGTCACCAGCAACTTGAGCAACACCTTCACGTTCGACGAGCGCGTTCACGCCGGTTATGGCGTGCTCAGCCAGAGCGTTGGTAAGTTCGACCTGCAGGCGGGACTGCGTGCGGAGTTCGCGAACCGGACGTTCGAGCTCGCCAGCGCGCAGAGCTATCCATACAAGTACCACAGCCTGTTTCCGAGCGGCGTGATCATGTACAAGCCCGGCGAGCAGAGCCAGATCAAGGTGAGCTATTCCCGGCGCATTCGCCGGCCCGGAACTCAGGAGCTGAACCCGTTCCCGGTGTTCTTCGATCAGCAGAACGTGTTCATCGGGAATCCGCGCCTGAATCCGGAGTACACCGACGCGTTCGAGCTTGGCTTGAGCAAGTCAGGGTCGCTCGGCTCGATCCAGCTGTCTCCTTTCTATCGTCACACCACGGATGTTATTCGCGTCGACATCAACACCGCGGCTGTGATCGACGGCCGCGAAGTCACGTCGGTCAGCTTCCAGAATCTGGACAAGGCCGATTCGTGGGGCACCGACCTCAATGGCTCTCTGCGGCTCGGTCCCAAGTTCAACGGCTTCGCCGGTTTCAACCTGTTCAAGATGGTCACCGACGGTGGCTCGCAGTCGGCGCTCTCGTCGAATGCTGTAACATGGTCGTATCGTATCAATGCGACCTCCGCAGTGACGCCGACGGTGACGCTCCAGGCAAACTACTTCTATCGTGCACCGGTGAAGATCGAGAAGGGCCGCTTCTCCGCCATGCAGATGACCAACCTCACGGTGCGGAAGAAGCTCGATGGCGACAACATGAGCGTCGCAGTCCGTTTCCAGGATCCATTCGACACCATGAAGTTCCGCATCGTGGCGGGCGACGACAATCTCACGCAGACCACCGCGCGGAAGTTCGGCGTTCGCGCTACTTACGTGACCTTCCAGTGGAACTACGGGCAGGCGCCGAAGATCCGTCCTCCGCGCGAGGAGCCGGCCCAGCCAGCACCGGTGTTCCCGTAACGAGCTTGACTAATGAAAGGTGGTTGAGCGGTTCAGCAGGAATAACAAGAGTCGCACTCGAGAAGCACATTCGGCTGCGACTTTTTGTTGGCGTTCGCCTCATTCCCGGCACGCTGCATGCGCCATGCTGATCGAGTCTTCAATGGAGCCCGAGATGCCAGACGAGAAAGACATGACACCGTTCGTTCTGAAGGGGACGGACGAAGAAAGCGAGGAAGAGAGGACGGTCATCGACACGACGTCCAGTAAACCGCTGCGCGAGGCAAAGATCGAGGAGCCCGATGTCGAGGAATCTCGTGAGGAGCCCAATCCTCCTCGGACCACTCGGGGGATATTTACCGCGCCGAAGTTCGGATCTGCCGGGAGCGGAGGGGCCGAGTTTGAGCCGGGCCCGGAAAGAGATTAGCGGCCTCAGCCGGCCGGGTACACTGGACCCAACCCGCACATTGCCATACATTTAGCTATGGCAACCACGACTCGGCCATCGAATCGGCCATCGACAAAGCCCGCCTCTCCGGCAAAAGCCGGAAGCGGGCTTTCGCGCATCAAGGGGTCGGCTCCGACCAATCAGGGCCTGCCGAGGGTAAGGAACGACGCGGTCCTGACGTTCGATGACGTACTTTTGACCCCGCGGCATTCGCTCGTCCACCCCAAGGACGTAAGCACCGTCTCGCTATTTACCCGCGGGATCACGCTCAACCTGCCGTTCGCCTCGGCAGCGATGGACACGGTCACCGAGTCCGATATGGCGATGGCGATGGCCAGAGCGGGCGGAATCGGCGTCATTCACAAGAACATGTCGATCGACCGCCAGGCAGCCGAAGTCGATCGCGTAAAGCGATCGGAGAGCGGGATGATCCTGAATCCGATCACCCTCGCGCCCGATGGAACGCTCCGCGAAGCCGTCGCCCTGATGAAGCGCTTCAAGATCTCCGGGGTCCCGATCGTGAACCGGGACGGAGAGCTGGTCGGGATCATCACCAACCGCGATTTGCAGTTCGAGCGCAATCTCGATCGTCCGCTGCGTGAGGCGATGACGCACAAGAACCTCGTCACGGCGCCGGTCGGCACCACCCTCGACGAGGCCGAGGCGATACTGGGGAAGCACCGCATTGAGAAGCTGCCTGTCGTTGACGAGAAGGGAGTCCTGCGCGGCCTGATCACAGTCAAGGACATCCACAAGCGTCGTGACTTTCCTGATGCGAACAAGGATCAGCACGGCCGGCTTCGCGTAGCAGCGGCGATCGGCGCTTCGAACTACCGAGATCGCGCCCGCGCGCTGGTTGAGGCTGGGGTCGATGTGCTGATCGTCGACACGGCGCACGGGCACTCTGAAGGTGTGCTCGAGGCGACCTCGGTCGTGCGCGAGATGTTCCCCGACGTCCAGCTCGTCGCCGGGAACATTGCGACACGCGAAGGCGCGAGAGCGCTGGTCGAGCGCGGTGTGGACGCCGTCAAGGTTGGCGTCGGACCGGGCTCGATCTGCACCACCCGCATCGTAACCGGGGTCGGAGTTCCGCAGCTCACGGCAATCTTCGACGCAGTCGAGGGAGCTGGGGACGTTCCCGTAATCGCCGACGGTGGAATCAAGTACTCCGGCGACATCGTGAAGGCGCTCGCGGCGGGTGCACAGAGCGTGATGATGGGGTCCATGCTCGCCGGCACCGAGGAGAGTCCGGGTGAGTCGCTTCTCCTCGAGGGCCGCCGGTTCAAGATGATCCGCGGCATGGGGAGCCTCTCCGCCATGCAGGATGGGAGCGCCGACAGGTACTTCCAGGAAGGTGAGATGTCGGCGAAGAAGCTGGTGCCGGAGGGAATCGAAGGACGAGTTCCCTACAAAGGTCCGGTCAGCGACGTGCTGTTCCAGATGGTCGGTGGTCTTCGCAGCGGAATGGGATACGTCGGGTGCGCGAACATCGAGGAGCTCCGCACGGAAGCCGAGTTCGTCCGCATCACCGCAGCGGGCCTCCGTGAATCACATCCCCACGATGTAACGATCACACGCGAGGCGCCCAACTACTCGGTGTAGTTTTTTCCTTGACATTGCTTCCTGCGTCGTCACAACTTCTGGCGACTCTGCAGTGTCGAAGTTTCAGGGTCCCAAGGTCAGTCTACCCACGCTTTCGGAGTTTCCTAATGGGCTTATGGACGAAGAAGAGCATCGCTGTCCTGCAGGCGGAGGCGGCGGGTGAAACCACGGAGCACACGCTCCGGCGCGCTCTTGGGGCGCTGAATCTCACCACGCTGGGCATCGGCGCCATCATCGGCGCTGGAATTTTCGTTCTGACAGGGACCGCCGCCGCGCAGTACGCCGGCCCCGCGATTGTCCTGTCGTTCATTGTATCCGGATTGGGATGCCTTTTTGCCGGCCTCTGCTACGCCGAGTTCGCGAGCATGATCCCGATCGCCGGCAGCGCCTACACCTATGGCTACGCGACGCTCGGCGAATTCGTCGCCTGGATCATCGGCTGGGACCTGATTCTGGAGTATCTGTTCGGCGCCTCGACCGTGGCGGTCGGATGGTCCGGATATTTCTCGGCGTTCATGGAGCAGATCGGGGTTCACATGCCGGCCGCGTTCACCAATGCGCCCTTGGCGTATCATGAGACCGCCGCGATCGACTCGGTCACTAAAGCGGTCATCCATCCCGCCGGGTTTTCACAAACTGGGGCAGTAGTCAATCTCCCTGCAATGGTGTTGATCGCGCTCATGACGACTCTTCTCGTCATCGGCATCAAGGAGTCCGCGCGCTTCAACAACTTCATCGTGATCCTCAAGATCACGATCGTGCTTCTGGTGATCGGGTTCGGCTTCATGTACGTGAACCAGGAGAACTGGCATCCGTTCATTCCACCCAATACGGGCGATTACGGGCATTACGGGTGGAGCGGAATCGTCCGTGGTGCCGCGGTGGTGTTCTTTGCCTACATAGGATTCGACGCGGTATCCACTGCGGCGCAGGAGGCGAAGAATCCCCAGCGGGATATGCCTATAGGAATTCTCGGCTCGCTGGCGATCTGTACCGTGCTCTACATCCTCATGGCGCTCGTCATGACCGGACTGGCGCACTACACCGAGCTCGATGTTCCGCATCCGGTGTTCGTAGCGATCGAGAAGGCGGGGCCAGCGCTCGCCTGGCTTGGGTCGATCATCAACATCGGGGCGATTGCGGGACTGGCATCGGTGGTGCTGGTGATGCTGATGGGCCAGCCCCGCATCTTCTACTCGATGGCGCGCGACGGGTTGCTTCCGCCGATCTTTGGAAAAGTTCATCCGCGCTTCAAGACGCCGTACGTCACGACCATTCTCACTGGCGCCGTTGCCGGCGTGGTCGCGGGCCTCTTTCCGATCGGGCTGCTCGGTGAGCTGGTGTCGATCGGAACCCTGCTCGCGTTCGTCATCGTCTGCGCGGGCATCATCATGCTTCGGTACAAATCGCCGAACCTGGCCCGGCCGTTCCGAACCCCGTTGGTCCCGCTCGTTCCGATTCTTGGGATTCTGATTTGCGGCTACATGATGACGAGTCTACCAAGGGCGACCTGGGAACGGCTGATCGTCTGGATGATTCTGGGCCTGGTAATCTATTTTTTCTACAGTAGATCTCATTCGAAGCTGGCCCGCGCGGAAGGCAGTGCTTGATCTTCTAAGCGTTCCCCAGCAACGACGGGAGTCGATCGAGCGTCTCGCGCAGGAGCTCCGCGCGGGACGCTCTGTCGCTTTATCTACTCACATCAACGCCGATGGCGATGGGTGCGGTTCCGAGACCGCACTCTCGCGACTGCTTGGCCAGCTCGGCATCCGTTCCAAGATCGTAAACCCGACGCCGTGGCCGGAGATGTACAAGTTCCTCCTCGGCGACGATGTTCGGGATGCGAGCGACACCGGCGCCAGGGGATTGAGCGATTCGGATGTCCTGGTTGTCCTCGATATTTCGGATGTGAAACGCCTGGGCGTTCTTGCCGAGGCGGTGAGGAGGCTCAAGATCCCGAAGCTGGTGATAGATCACCACCTGCCGAGCGACGAGCCGCCCAGCACGTTGATGCTCGCCGACACCACGGCGTGCGCGACTGGAGAGCTGATCTACGATTTCGCTAACTGTCTCGATCTCAAAGTCACCCCGGACATCGCTCGCTCGCTTTACGTAGCTCTCCTCACCGACACCGGCGGATTCCGCTTCAGCAATACCACCGCGCGCTGCCTGGCCATCGCCGGGCAGCTGATTGCGTCCGGTGTCGAGCCGGAGGAGATGTACGGACGGCTGTACGCGTCGATGCCGGTGGGCCGCCTGCATTTGCTGCGCGATGCGCTGGCGACGCTCGAGGTCGACCCCCAGTACGGAATCTCGTGGATCTCGGTCGCGGCGGGCGCAGCGGAGCAATACGGGCTCAAGTCAGAGGACCTGGAGGGAATCGCCGAGCATCCCCGCTCGATCGGCGGAACGAGGCTGGCGCTCTTTTTTCGCGATCTCGGCCACGACAAGGTGAAGGTCTCGTTCCGCAGCACGGGCGATGTGGACGTCAACAAATTCGCAAAGCAGTTTGCCGGTGGCGGCCACGCGCGGGCTGCCGGCGCGCTGATCGACGGCAATCTCGAGTCAGTGAGACACAAAGTCGTGGCGGCGGCGCGCGAGTTTCTGCGGGCGGAGGACAAGGCAGGAGTAGCCTAGCTCGGTCGGGTAAGCCCGTAGCCATCAGCCGGCACGCTGATAGCCCTCAGCAGGTAGTCTTCAGTTTGCAGTTCCATCCGGGTAACTTGCGCCCATGAGTGTCCTTCGCAAGCGATCCCGCTCGCAAGCCGATGTCGAGCACCATATCCGACACGAGCTTACCGCCATTCTGCCGATCCTGAGGATCGACGAGTGCGCGATCGAGCTGCAGGCATTCGACCCGGAAACTGGAACCGCCGTGCTTCTCATCAAAGGCGGTTGTCCGGACTGCGACTGCTCGCCCGCCACGTTCATGCAGGGCATCGAGACGCAGCTTAAGCTCAGGGTTACAGAGCTGAGAGCGGTTCTCGCCACTGAAGAATCGACTGGATGACCGCGAATCTCCAGGAGCGCGTGACGGATGCGCTCTCGCGCATCCGCAACAACCGAATCGGTGCAAACGTGATCGAGGCCGAGATGATTGGGGACATCGCGACCACGACTGACGGCAAGGTGAGGCTGAGTCTTTTCCTGAGCCCCGACGATGACGCCACGGTCGTGCGCGAAGTCAGGCAAACGCTGCAGCAGATCCCTGGGGTGACCGATGTCCGTGTGGACGTGAAGGACGCCGCAGCATCTCGGACTAGGGCGGCGTCATCAGCGTCTCCTCCGGCGGCACCAAGGAGTGCGGCGTCGCGTACCTTGCCGGTGATGGGACAGGAGCCGCAATCGCAGCGCGCCGCCGTTCCTGCACCGACGCCGATTGCCTACCCGCACCTGGGCAACATCGTCGCGATCTCGAGTGGGAAGGGCGGCGTCGGCAAATCGACGGTCGCTTCGAACCTGGCGATCGCGTTGGCGAAACAGGGTGCGCGTGTCGGGCTCATGGATGCCGATATCTATGGTCCGAACATTCCACGGATGATGGGTGTCAATGCTCCTCCGCCCGTCGAGAACGAAAAGATTATCCCGCTCCAGGCGTACGGCGTCAAAATCATGAGCCTCGGCTTCATGATCGAGCGCGACCAGCCGGCGATCTGGCGCGGACCGATCATCATGAAGATCATCACCCAGTTCCTGCGTGATGTACAGTGGGGCGAGCTCGATTACTTCCTCGTCGACATGCCGCCCGGCACCGGTGACGCCCAGCTCTCGCTGGTGCAGGCGACGATGGTGCACGGCGCCATTATCGTCACGACCCCGCAGGAGGTCGCATCGGGTGACGCACTACGCGGGGCGAAGATGTTCGAACGGGTCGCAGTACCGGTGCTCGGTATTGTCGAGAACATGAGCTACTTCATCTGTCCGCACTGCGAGCACAAGCACCGCATCTTCGGGGAGGGCGGGGGAAAGAACCTCGCCGACGAGCTCGATGTACCACTGCTCGGGGAGATTCCTTTCTTTTCCGGCGTGCTGTCGGGCGGCGATCGGGGGGAGCCGATCGTGGTGAGCGACCCTGATACGCCCGCGGCTCAGGCGCTGTTCGAGCTTGCCGGGAAATTGAGTGGGCTGCTTCCCCGTGAGGAAGCCCTCGCCCGCAGCTAGACTGTTACTGCGTTCTTGCTGGGCCTCGTGCGCCACCAAGAGAGAATCACGGCGCCGAATCCCGTCGCAACCGCTACGAAGGTCACCGAGAAGGCCAGCATCCGAAGCAGCGAGCCCAGAATCGGGAACCAGGTGAAAGCCGCGGCAATGATCCACAGTGCGCTGAACGCCAGGATACCGGTGAACAGATACTGAAGCTCCTCGCCCGCGGCCGTCTCGCTTTTCGACTTGTGTGAGATCGCGATTCCGGTGACATGGGCAACCGCCAGGAATCCGAGGATCGCAACGCCCGAGACGGCGACGAGAAAAATCCCGATACCGACCGGGATCAGGAAAATCCCGATGATGGTAATTGCCAGCGCGATACAGATCGCAATTACAGCGGGCACGGCTGCGACCCCCGCCAGCACGCCCGTGAAGAGCGAGCGCCCCGTTTCGTTGGTCACCACTTCGACTGCACGCTTGAAGTAGTCTCGCAGGAAGAAGAGAACGAAAGTGCCGAGTAGAAGAAGGACGATCAGCCAGGTCATGGCGGAGACCAGCGATCGGATTGTCGTCCGCGGTCGTCCACCGAAGCTGACGGTGGATCTGTTGTGTGTCGTGCCTACATCCTTGATCACGCCGAGGATCGAGCCGCCCTCGTTGCGGACGTGGCCCATAAGAGCGACCGCGCCGCCACGCACGCGTCCACCCTCGTGCACGATCACGTCGCCTGCGATCGCGGTCGCTGCCCCATCCACGTTGCCATAGACGTCGAGATTCCCGCGAATCACCATCACCGATCCGGAGGTCGTGGTGCCAGCGGGAATGATTAGATCCCCTGTCGTCACCTGTGCGTACTTTCGGAGCCCCGCGACGTGGAATCGCTCACCATGCTGGGCGTATGCATTCTGCGCGGAAACGGCCGCGATCAACAAAGAGGCTCCGAGCAGAATAAATTTCATTTACGCTGCCTTGCGTTTGGCGATATGTGCCGCGGTCCGGATGGCGCCGTAGCCACCGAACAGTCCAACCGCGAGCGTCAGATAGAGAAGAACGGCCTGGAGCGCGCCGGCCTGGAGATAGGCAATGGTCTCGGGACCAAGCACCACCCCGCCAACCTGGGCCCCGACGGCGGCGATCGCAAAGGCATACTGGGTTGAGGCGGCTGCCAGGATCGCTGTAAGGACATCGACTTCGAAGAACATGAACGCGGCTGCTGCGATCAGAGCGACGCCAACCGCCGCTCGCCCGGTCGCCCTCACCACACCCACGCGGCGCCGCGGGGAGACCGCCTCCTGTCCGCCTTGGTGCAGTGCCAAATGATGCCTGGTGGCGACTATGGAATTTGCGTCCCGGGCCGGATTCAGACGGTCTATTTTGGAGATGACGCGATCGGCAAAATCCGCCGGTGGCGACATATAGGGCAGTCGCTGGAGCTCGGCGGCTATAGGAACGAATTCTTCGGGGAAATCGTGCTCGATCATGGGTTCCTCACGTGTGACCTACGTCCTTGGTACAGCGGAAGTTTCAGCCTTTTCTGGCCTTTTTTTGCTTGCAAAACCGAGGGTTTTTCCCGAGGTCATCGGAGATCCCCCAGGTATTCTCTCAGCTCCTGCCGGGCCCGGTGGATGTAGGTCTTCACCGTGCCCAGAGGCAGCTTCACGATCTCCGCGATCTCGTCGTAGGAGTAGTCCTCTACGTGGCGCAGGATGATGCACGCGCGGTACTCCGGCCGGAGCCGGGCGATCGCCTTCTCGATTGACGCTCCCAGCTCCCGCGATTCGAGCTCCTCGAGCGGGGATTCCCCGCCACTCGTTACCGTTACCGCGGTGGCTCTCGCCCGTTCCGCAGTGACTGCGTCGGGGGCGCCCTCGATGCTGATGGTGTCTAGTTGCCGCCGCCGCAGATGATCGATGGTGATGTTGTTGGCGATCTTGAACAGCCAGCTCGAGAATTTGAATTCGGGCCGGTAGCGATCGATGTTGTTGAGGACCTTGATGAAGGTTTCCTGCGCCAGGTCTTCGGCGGTCTCTTTCTCGCGCACCATGCGGAATATGAGCGAGAAGACCGGCCGCTCGTATCGTTTGATCAGCTCGCGATAGGCGTCCTCGCGCCCTTCCTGGGCGAAGACGACCACCTGCTGGTCGGAAACGTCGGTGTAGGACCTGGGCGTCATGAGAGGCAAGCGCGGGTAAGATAGCTTGCCCCGCGCACTGTTGCCGGGCAACTTTCGATTGTGCTGGCCACTGACATCGACAGCGCGACCGCCAGCGCCGCCGCTGCCGGTGGCGCCGAGAAGCGCGCGTACGTAAAGCGGATCTTCTCCGAGATCGCTCCCCGCTACGATCTCCTCAATCACGTCC
>JALYKQ010000214.1 GCA_030774675.1 Gemmatimonadota bacterium
CCAATAACTTCCGAAACTCTCCCGGAGAGATGGCCGAGAGGCTGAAGGCACCGGTTTGCTAAACCGGCATACGTGGAAACGCGTATCGAGGGTTCGAATCCCTCTCTCTCCGCTCGGCGGGTCCGCGTATTCATTGTGGACCCGCTTTTCATTCCCGGATCGCTGATGACAAACGGCACCAAACCGCGCCTTCGCTTCGCACCGTCTCCGACAGGCTACCTCCACGTCGGCGGGGCGCGCACAGCGTTGTTCAACTGGCTCTATGCTCGAAAGTTCGGAGGAGAGTTCCTTCTCCGCATCGAGGACACCGACAAAGCTCGCAGCACCGACGAGAGCACCCGCGCCATCTTCGACGGCCTGGAGTGGTTGGGGCTCCTTTGGGACAACGGCGTTGTTTATCAGGGGGCAAACCTCGCGGCCCACCAGGCCGATGCGCTCAGGCTGCTCGAGAACGGCGCGGCCTACCGATGCTTTTGCACACCGGCGGAGCTCGAGGAGCGCCGTCGCGAAGCGGCCTCGGGGAAAGAAGCCTTCAAGTACGATCGCCGATGCGATCGCCTCCCGGCGGAGGAGGTCGAGCGCAGAGTCGACACAGGTATGCCGTATGTGATTCGGTTTCGCATTCCCGAAGGCACAACCGAATGGGACGACATGGTCCATGAGCGGATCGCCTTCCCCAACAAGGACATTGAGGACTTCGTCATACTCAGGTCGGACGGAACGCCGATCTACAACCTCGCAGTAGTCTCCGACGACATAGCCATGCGCATCACCATCGTCATGCGCGGAGACGATCACATCTCGAACACCCCAAAGCAGATTCTGCTCTATCGCGCCCTCGGTGCTCCGCTGCCCACGTTTGCGCACCTTCCGATGATTCATGGACTCGACGGGAAAAAGCTGAGCAAACGCCACGGCGCGACCGCCGTCGGAGATTATCAGCACTACGGTCTCGTTCCCGGAGCGATGCTCAACTTTCTCGCTCTGCTTGGCTGGTCTCCGGGCGGCGACCGCGAAGTCATGACGTTGCCCGAGATGATCGAGCTGTTCAGCGTCGATGGGCTGCAGAAGAAGGCGGCGATCTTCGATCCGAAAAAACTGGAGTGGATGAATGGCCAGCATCTGTCGATGATCCCGATCGAAGAGCTGGAACCGCGCGTAACGCCGGCAATTATTTCTGCACGACTCGCCACCGAGGAGGAGTTGGTAGCACGACGCGATTGGTACTTGCGGCTCCTCGATTTGCTGCGCGTTCGCTCGCGCACAATCGACGATATCGTTCGTCAGGCCAGACCGTACTTCCTCGAGGACATCGAGTACGATCCCACAGCGGTCGCCCAAAACTGGAAGGATCCGGCAGAGGCCATGGATTTGTTGCAGTCGACCCGGGACGCCCTGGCGAAGGTCCCAGACTGGAAAGCTCAGCCGTTGGAGAGTGCGCTTCGTTCGCTGGCGGAGTCCCGCGAGATTTCGGCAGGAAAGGTCTTTCAGCCGCTCAGGGTGGCTTTAACTGGGTTGACAGTCAGTCCGGGCATCTTCGAAATGCTGATCCAGATGGGCCGCGAGCTCTCCCTCAAGCGGATCGATAAAGCTTTGTCCGCACTCCGAAGGTAAAAAACTCGAGGCCTCAAAAACTGTTGACCAGGTACGGTTTCGTACACAGATTGTTTTCTGACGCGAGCACCCGGTCCGACGCCGGTCTCGCCATTTCTAAAAGGATTACTCAGATGGCCGAGCAGTTAACAAAGCTCGAGAGCTCGGTGTACCACTACCTTCTCGACTTCACCGCCGAGAACACGTACCAGCCCAGCATTCGAGACATCGGAAAGCAGTTCAAGATCAAGTCGACCAAGACGGTCTCCGATCTGCTCCAATCACTGGCAAGAAAAGGATTTATCGAGAGAGACCCCGCGCGATCGCGCGGCGTCAACCTCCTCGGCTTCGGCGCAGCGCTTCGTACGCAGCCAGTGCCCTTCTACGGGAAGATCCACGCGGGTGAGCCCGCGCTCCTTCCTGAGCACCGAGAGGGATTCATCACGATAGATCGGCGCTTCGTGCCTTCCGACGACGTGTTTTTTCTCAAGGTGAAGGGTGACAGCATGGTCGGCCGCTGCATCAACGACGGCGATTACGTGATGGTCAATCCGAAAGAGGCGGCCAAGGATCAGGACATCGTCGCGGCCCGCCTCGGCGAGGAAGCTACGGTGAAGACCTATACGCACCGCGGAGGCGAGGTGGTCCTCGAGCCCGCGAATCCAGAAGAGCGCGACATCACGATTCAGGCCGGAATGGACTTTGGCGTTCTCGGTGTTCTGTGCGGAGTTTTCCGGCCCGGATTCGACGCGAACGTGAACGGTAACTCGCAACCGGCGTAACCCGCACGAAGACCAGAAATGGAAGCGAGCGGTCGGCCATTGAGGCCGGCCGCTTTTTTTTTACGTACCTTTAGGCGGAACGCGGGACTCAGGCGACCCATTCAGAGGTACAGAGAATGTCCGCAGCCAATAGCGACCCATCACCCCCCACTCCGACGCTCAAGCAGCTTACTCCAGTGCTGATCGTCGATGCGGTCGAGCCTTGCATCCAGTTCTGGACGGATAGGCTCGGATTCGAGATCACGAATCAGGTTCCGGCCCCGGATGGCAAACTCATCTTTGCGAGTGTGCAGAAAGGCCCGATCGAAATCATGTACCAGACGCGAGCAAGCGTCATCAGCGAGCAGATCGGAGCAGCTGGAGATCTCACGGGTCACTCTGTAGCTCTGTTCATAACAGTCGACGATCTCGACAAGGTCGAGAAGTCGCTCGCGGGCGCGCCCCTGGTAAAGCCGCGTCACCAGACTTTCTACGGCAGCACCGAGATGTACGTGCGCGAACCTGGTGGGAATACCGTGGGGTTCGCGCAGTTTTCGTGAAATGCGCCTGCTGCATTTACGAACTGTCGCTGGTTTAGAAGTTCATCCAGTACGACACCTTGATCAGGAAGGTGTTGTCGGGTCGTGCCGCGAATAGATCCTTGAGGTCACGCGTCGGCACGAAGCTCCCGGCATTGCGATCATCCTGATCGCGGCCCTGCGTCCAGACCAGAAATACCGTTGAGCCGGGCCTGTACTCCCACCGCGCTACCGCGCTCCCGCGCAGCTGCTTGATGTTGAAGCTCGCATTGTCAGTGGAGAGGGGATACGCTCGATAACGCGCGTCGTAGCTCTCAGATCGCGGATCGGCGAGCTCGCGAACGTTGAAGTATCGGCCGGTGGTGAGGAACGGCTCTGCATACAGCTGGAGCGACAGCGCGGTCGTCGCGGTGTAGTTGAGACGACTCGTAAAGCTCAGTAGCTCCTGGTCGAGATGAGCGAACAGGTAGTGGGTTGTGTCGCTCCCAATCACACCCTGGTTTCCGAACCACTGGGAATCGTTCCGATTGCGCTGGTATCGGGTGCCGAGCTCCCAGCTAAGGTTGCTGCGGGCACGAACCGTCACATACGGCCGTACGCGCCATAGCGTCGACCTTCCGTAATCGCCAACAGTGTAGATCGCAGCGAACGTGGGCACCACAGTGCGCCTGACGTCGCCACCCAGATTGACGAGAAGATTCACATCCGGCGTTGCGCGAACTGCCGGCCCACCGCGGGCGCACCGATCACAGTAAGCCGGCGTGAGATTGTCTCCCCACAAACTCGCCGAGAAGGTCATGCGGTTATTGAACTCGGCGAAGAGATCGAGCTCCGTCCAGTTGGTTATCGGCAGGCCGTTCACCGTGAACTGGTTGTACTGGTACAGCTGGGCCGATGCGTTGCGCCAGAAAGCCCGCGGCTGACTGCTCTGTAAGGCTCCGTAGAGTTGCGCTATCTGCTGATCCGCCTGCGAAAGAAAGCCAAGATCATTCGTCTCGAATCCGGGTGAAAGCTGCTCGTACAAGCCTCCGTACGTGAATGTCCCAGCGATCTTGTCCGCCTTGAGTTGGATGTCTGTTCCCGACAGCGATGTTCGATTCGGATCATATGACAGACCAGCGTCGGGGCGGTTGTAGTAGTGAACCGCGTTTCGTTGAGTCCTGTCGATCGCGCCTGCAGTCCCGCTGACGACGCTGCTGGCGAGTGACGCCGCGAGGCTGTACTTCCCGCCGCCGAAACGGTGTCTGGCGTCAACTCCTCCCGTAAGGGCCTGGCGCCGCAATCTGAGCGCGGACGGATCGTTGAGATCGCGGTTGACGAGCGTAAAGATCGTCCCGATTCCGGATTCTCCATTTCGAAAATCCTGGGACGCGCGAAGAACGCCGTAGAGTGTGCGAGGTTCGATCAACGTCGGACCAACGCTTTGATTGCCGGTGACTGCGAACAACGTTCCAAGTGAAGTGCCCTTCGACAACCTTCCGCTCAGCTTGGCCGCGCCGAGAATCGGAGTTGTCGCAGGAACGTCAGCGCTTGGATCGTCGACAAGGCCGCCGAGCTGCGGGGCGCGGCCAACCCGGCGAGAGTAGAAGAGACGCGATCGGTCTCCCGCGAAAGTGAATATTCCCGTTCCCTCGAGAAAGAATGGCCGTTGCTCGGCCAGGAAGGTCTCGAACGCGGTGAGATTCAGTTGCGCGGGATCGGCTTCGACTTGTCCGAAATCGGGATTGATGGTTGCGTCGAGGGTGAGGTTTGACGTCAAGCCGTATTTGACGTCGCCACCGAGGGCGAGCTTCTGGGTGCGACCGAACCCCGAAGGCTGTGGAGTCGTGCGGTTCCTGGTTACGACATAGGGCGCAACCTCGAGGCGATGAGGGGAGCCGAGCCCCCGAAGACCGCTCAGCTCACCAAACTGCGAGGCGATGCCGCGCACAGACCGGCGCAGTAGCGGCCAGCTGTCCCGCTCACTTGTCCGGACAACGTCGCGGATTATCATCAATCCGAAAGTGTGCTCGGCCGCCCTGGGGTACCGGATCTGGCTGAGCGGAATTCGGAACTCCGCGGTCCAGCCGAGAGAGTCGATACGAGTCGCCACATCCCATACCGCGTCCCAAGTGATGTCTTCGCGCGAGTCGTCGTAGGTGTAGTAGTCGCGCTTGACGCCGGCCGGGTTGACGGCGAACTCGTATCCGGTCCTGCGGTCGTGGTACGAATCGATCAGGACCTTCACCTGCTCGCTCTGGGTCTTGACGTCGCGGCGCGACAGGAGCGATACGATGCTATCGGGATGAGGATCGAACATCCGCGTAAAGACGTACAGGTTTTCAGCATCATATCCCACCTTCGCTTCGGTCTGGAAAGCGGGATCGCCGTCTTCCTTTGGATCGAATACGCGGAATCCGGTGATGGGCGCTGCGGACTTCCAGATCGCGTCGTCATCGCGACCGTCGATGATCGGCGGCCTCTCGGCGGGTGAAGCCGCCGCACGCGCCAGGAGGCCGCTTCGGGAGCCAACTGCCGCGGAGGTCTGCTGCGCCTGAATGCTTTGGGCTTGGCCGACCGGAGCAACGGCCAGCAATGCGGAGAATCCTAGTGCTAGTTTTCCAGCACTTACTGACACAGCTTTACACCTGATTGCTGACATGGGCCCTCTGCTAAATCAGCCGGCACGCGGCTGGGATGTGGTTAGGAGCTGGCCGCCTGTGCACGATGATGCGCAGCCGGCCACCTCTTTGTCTCTAGCGCCTTGAGGCTGCTGACAGGACGTTCGCCCGGTCACCCTCCGATGGCAGCGCCATTGCCGCTTTCGCGAAGGCGTCCCGCACTTCCGACGTTGACAACAGATTCTTGGTAGCGAGGCTGATCAGGACGTTGGCCCGATCGCCGCTCGATGTCATGGTCAGGGTCCGCTCGATCACCGCCAGAGTTGCGCGGGGACTTCCAGGCTGTATCGCCCCCTGCGAGATGAGCGACAGCAGGACATTCGCCGCATCGCCACTTGAAGCGAGACCTTTGCTCGTGGCAACGACCTGAAACGTGACCATGGAAGCGGCGTGACCGTACGGTATCGCTGAGATGAGAACGTTCGCCATGTCGCCACTCGACTGAAGTGTCGAAGTCGTCTTGAAGAACGCGTTGCGGAGCGACTCTGTCCCGGGCGTTAGGTACTCGGACGCCGTCGCGATAAGGAAGTTCGCCTTGTCACCGCTGGACGGCAGATCCTCGGCGGCCTTCGCGAGCACGATCAACATCTCCGGGTCCGCATTCGGAGCCAGGACCTGCAGTGTGTTGGTCTTGTCGCCGCTCGACTGGATGCGGGTGAGTGCGCCTGCGACCGCTTGACGCGTCTGCGAGTTTCGCATCGAGCTTCTGGGGAGCCGCTGGAGCACCGCGCTCAGATCTCCGGAGCTGCCAACGAGATCCTGTGCGGCCTGCGTCGTAACCTTTTCGGCGTCAGCGGAATTCATGGGGGCTTTCAGCAATTCCTCATAGTGCGCGCGCTTGGCCCCTGTACTGCGAATCTTGCTGATTTCCTGTAGCACCGCGGGCACGCCCCCTTGCTCGCGAATGCGTGCGACACGCTCGGGCACGTTGATCGCGGCCTCGCGCAGAACTTCTGGCAGAAGCCGGGACAGCCAGGCGACCATCGTCTCGTCGAAACGAACCGTGCGTCCGTTGGCCATCGCTGTGTAGCTCAGCGATCCATCACCTACGGGCGTAACCGAGACGGCTCGATCGAACGTCTCCGTGCGCTCGCGGAATCGGGCGAATCCACCGGGTGATAGCTGGGCGATCCGCGTCTCGTCAGATGAGAACTTGGCCTTTCCAACCAGAGCCGCCTCGGCGCAGCGGTTCCCGTTCGTCACCATGTAGTTGAGGATCTGGTTGTCGCTATCTATGTGCGAGCTGATGTGAGTCGAGTTCCTGCTCGATATCGGGTAGGAATCGCACGACCACTTCCCCGTCACAACGCCGTTCCTTTTCTCGGCAATCCTAGCGGCCGAGACTGGTTGAGCGGGCGATGTCGCTGAAGTAGCGGAAGTCTGCGGAGTCGCGCCGTCACTGATCGAAATCCTGGTTGACGCCGGGAGCTTTAAAATTCCCGAGGTAGTCGGGGCGACGGTCGTCGGCGGCTGGAACGGCCGCAGTGCTGCGAGCGGCAGAGTGAGAAGTGCGACTATGACTGCGGTCATGAGAGTGCCCCTTCTGGTTAGCGTGTGTCTGTCCAGGCGCGGATCGAGGATCGCGAGCATTCGCCCCTCGAACTCGGAGCGGCGCGCCATCGCGAGCGCGGCGAAGGCTGGCGCGGCGCGGTCGTGGCTTGGCATCCCGATGGAGCGGACCATCTCGAGGAGCTCACCCGCGTAAAGCGAAGGAGTGGTTCCATCGCGGAGCACGTAATCGTCGCACGCGTGCTCGCGCTCGACGCGCATGCGATGCGCCGCCAGCCACACCAGCGGATCGAACCAGAACACCGCGACAGATATCTGAGCGAGCAGCTGGGTGAGCGCATCAAAGCGCTTAACGTGCGCCATCTCGTGAACGAGGACGAAGCGGCGCCTTTCCTCGGACCAGCTGTCGGCGTCCTGCGGCAAGAGGACCGCGGGATATACGATCCCCCACGTGACTGGAACAGCGAGCCTTTCGCCGCGCAAAAGAATGAGAGGACGCGTGACGCCCAGCCTGTTGGCAAGCCGCTGGGTGAGAGAGAGCCAAACGCCGTCCTCGACGCGCGTGCCTTCGCGGGCTAGTCGTCCGACACGCCAGGTGCCAAATGCAAGACGGAGGAGCACGAGCAGGACGCCGGCCAGCCAGACCGCAGCAACTAAAGGAACGATTGCTCGACGCGGACTCGCGACACGACTGGTCGGCTGCGGAGAGGGCTCGGCGGTCGCGGTCCTCACATTCGGAGCGAGCGGCCCAACAGAGTTGCCGAGATCGACGGAACTAACTGTGGAGTTTGCATCGGTGCCGGTGGTTGCCGGCGCAATCGGCCCCGCCGACTCGGTGCGCATCCATGACGCTGCCGGTAGCAGCGGCATCTTCCACGCGGGGAGGAGCAGTACCAACGCCGGTATGGCGAGATGCCCAACCACGGCCGACGTCCAGGCGGCGTGACGGGATGCGGCGGATCGGTTGCGCAACAGGTACGCCGCGCACGCGGCAATGAGTACGAGGAACGCGCCCTTGAGGGCGGCGTCGGTTAGAATCGGCAATGCGCCCTGAATCGACGAACGGGTGCTCAGAAACTGTGACAGCATCTCAGCGTCCCTCCTTCTTGGCGTTCTCGACCAGACGGGACACCCTCTCCAGCTCCGCGTCGGAAAGCTTGGGGCCTTTCAGCTCGAGCAGCGCCGCGACCGCCTGCTCGGCGGAGTTGTCGAAGAACGTCTTGAGAACGTGCGTGAGCGCCGACTTGCGGGCGGCGTCCCGCCGGAGCGTGGGTCGATAGATGTATGCCCTGCCGTCTTCCTCGTGGCTGACCCGACCTTTCTGCTCGAGGGTACGAAGAGTGGCTCGAACGGCCGAATATCCGGGAGGATCAGGAATACCGTCCATTACCTCCCCCACAGACGCCTTTCCGCGCTGATAGAGGAAGTCCATAATCTGTCGCTCTCTTCGGCTCAATCCTGCGAGTTCGTTGTCGTGGGACATTGGAAGTGAGGAAAGGGTTAACGAACCAAAGCCGGCTCTACTGCTGCAATTCTAGCACATGCTAGAAAAATAGCAATAGCCGGCTGGTCACGTCGAAGACGCGCAGCGGCTCGCGGAGGCGAATAACGACAATCCCAAACGCTGGGCTGACGTTGCGTACTGGCTGCTGCAGAAATCAAAGCGCGAAGTCTACACGCTCCCCGTGGTGAAGTACGGCTTCTCGCGCGGAATCGAGCCGGTGACCTACGTCGCTATCATTCTCGACAGGTTCGACCACTACAAGCAATTCGTCGTAGACCGGACAACCGAGCCCCGCGACTAATCGTGCGGCCGCTCGTCCCCGGATCCATCCTTCCCTGCGGACGAGCCGGCGAGCGCCGCCGCCCGCTCCCGCTCCTTCCGCTCCCTAATGCTCCGCACTGCCTTCATGAAATCGGCCTCGTTGATGGCCTGCTGTGCGTGCCAGTTGATGTCACGGTTCATCGCCGCGTATGAGCGGTCCCGTTCCATCGTTATCGGGTTCCCCTGAAGATTGAGCGGCAGCATTGCGAGGAGAGCGGTGGGGATCGAAAATGGCCCCAGCCTGATGGCGCGCTTGTCCACTCCCCACTTGTACCCGCCCTTCTCGATAGTCCAGTCGGTAGGATCGCGCCTCTGTGCGGCTGCGGCCGCCGAGTCGTTATACGGAGCAATCGCATCGGCGATTATGCTGTCGATCGTTTGGGCGACGGTCTTTGGAGGCGCGACGATCTTGCCCGGCGGTTCCCACACGCGAGGATCGGAGTATTGCGGTCGGATTCCGCGCGAAGGTCCGCCTGTTCCGACCAGCGGACCGGTCCCCTCGTCATTCGTTGTCTTTGCGACGGGAGTGGACGGCGCGGGAAGCGTAGTGGGTATCGCCGCAGGCGCCACCACATGAACCTCCCGAGACTTGAAAGGTCGACCGTCTCCGCCGTTCCTCCCCGGAGTCGGCGTCGTCGCTCCCGCGCGCGGTAGCCTAACGAATCCAACGTGCTGCTCGCGCGGGGTCGAGGGCCTCGGCCGGGACGAATAGTCACCGTTCAAGATGAGCATCTGCATCAACGCGATCGCCACGACGGTGTGCACGCCGAGCGACACGAGAAAAGAAGGCGACAGCCTCTTTCTCGTGTCATCAGGCGCGGGGGCGACGCGGCGGAAAATCATCAGGCCCGCGCCATCCCCGATCGCTCTTCCTGTCGCCTGCCAGGACCCGGACGAGTTTCCTCGCCTGCCTGCGATTGCAATCGCTTCAGCACCCGTCCCGCGCGCACAGCCGCTTCGCGCAAGCGCTCAGGTGAAGTGATGAATGAAACGCGGAAGAACCCTTCTCCGCCCGGCCCGAACAGCGAGCCCGGTAGCACGATCACTCCTTCGTCCTGGAGGAGCCGTTCGCCGAATACGGCGCTGGGAATGTTCTTCGGTAGCGGACACCATAGGTACATCGTTGCCTTGGGCCTCGTGCACGGGAATCCGGCTTCGCAGAAAGCATCGACGGCAGCGTCGCGCCTGCGCTGGAACTCCGCGACGTTAGCCGGAATCCAATCAGCACATGTGTCGAGCGCGGTTGCGGCGGCTGCCTGAATTCCCATGAACGTCCCTGTGTCAATGAAAGACTTCACCTTCGCTACCGCGCCAACGAACTCCTCCTTCCCACACGCCCAGCCGCAGCGCCAGCCCGTCATGTTGTACGTCTTGGACATCGAGTGGAATTCGATCGCAACCTCGCGCGCTCCGTCGATCTCAAAGATGCTCGGCGGCACATAACCGTCGTAGGCCAGCTCGGAGTAGGCATTGTCGTACACCAGCAGGATGTCGAGTTCCTTGCAACGTCTCACGATGTCCTCGAGATACTCCTTCGGAGCGATTGCCGAGGTCGGGTTGTTGGGATAGTTGAGGTACAGGATCTTGGCCTTTGTCAGCACGTCAGCCGGGATCTTATCAAGATCGATCAGGAAACTGTTCTCCGGGCGGAGCGGATATTTATAGGCCACCGCATCGGACAGGAGCGTGCCGCCCAGATACGAGTTGTAACCCGGCTCGGGGACGATGGAGACGTCGCCCGGCTCCAGGTACGCCAGCGCAAGATGCGACAGCCCTTCCTTCGACCCGATGAGCGGAACTATTTCCTTGATCGGATGGAAGTCCTGCCCAAATCTCCGCTTCATGAACCGGGCGACGGCTTCCCGAAACTCGACCAGGCCCAGAGCGAAACCATACCGGCTCATAGCGGGGATCCGGACGGCTTCGGAGATTCGTTCGATCACCGCTGGCGGTGGCGAGAGGTCGGCGTCTCCGGCGCCCAGGTCGATGACATCTACGCCGCGAGCGATGAGCTCGCGCTTCTGTTCAGGGATCTTCGCCAGTGGGTATTCAGGAAGGCTGAGCAGACGCTTCGTGTAGGCTGGCACTATCGGCTCTCTTGAACGGGGTTGCTCACGCGGCTGACACCTGGAATTTCGACCTCGACGACGTCGCCGGGGATGAGGGGCCCCACGCCCGAAGGCGTTCCTGTTGCCACGAGGTCCCCAGGTTCCAAGGTCATTATGCGCGAGATGTAAGCGAGGAGGGACGGGATCGAGAAGACCATCTCGCTGCTTTTTCCTCGCTGGCGCTCGACGCCATTCACTCGCGTGACGACGCTCAGACTGCCGAGGTCCGGAAGCTTTGACGACTCCTCTCCCAGAGGACAAAAGGTATCAAAACCCTTCGCTCTAGTCCACTGTCCGTCGGTTTTCTGCAGGTCCCGGGCGGTCACATCGTTCACGGCCACGATCGCCCTGATTCCACGCTCCGCATCGGCTTCCGACGCGCGGGTGAGCGCCATCCCAATAACCACCCCAATCTCGCCTTCGTGCTCGACTCTCGATGAAGCCGCGGGCAGGACGATCGCGTCCCCCTGCCACACGATGCTGGAGGGCGGCTTGAGAAAAATGAGCGGCTCTTTGGGAACCTCGTTCCCCAGCTCCCTGGCGTGCTCGCGATAGTTGCGGCCAACGCAAACGATTTTTCCCGGGCGACCTTTCCTGGCTTGCATCTCAGTCAGACACGGATTGCAGTGTGAGAGTTGCTACGCGCGCGGTCACGAATAAAAGCTCTGCAGCTGCTTCACGATCGTGGCCCATGGTCCAAACACGCGCCGGGCGGGCGGGAGATCGCGAAGCAGTGACTTCCCGTAACTTTTGTTGACCGCGCGCGGATCCACCAGGACGATGACGCCGCGATCGGTAGCCGTGCGGATCAAGCGTCCGAATCCCTGCTTGAGGCGGAGAGCCGCGTGCGGGACCATGTACTCCGCGAAGGCGTCTCCTCCGCGCTCGACGATCGCCTCACAGTGTGCCGCCGTAACCGGCTCAGATGGGACCCGGAAAGGTAGTCGCGCGATAACGAGGCCGCGGAGCGCACGACCGGGTACATCCACTCCTTCCCAGAACGAAGCAGTGCCGAGCAGGATCGCGCGCTCGGACCGGCGAAACTTTCCCAGGAGATTGTCGCGGGTATCCTCGCCGTGAACGTACAGCGGCCGGCTGCGTTCGATTCCCCGAGCGCGTAACTCGGCAGCGGCACCCCGGACGTCACGATGACTCGTGAACAGAGCGAATACACCTCCGTCAGAAGCAGCGGTCACATCGATGATGGTACGCACTACTGCTTGCAGGTGCCCGGCGGGATCAATATTCGGCGGTGGCGCATCGCTCGGTACCATGAACAACGCGTGGGTAGGATACTCGAATGGCGAAGGGAAGATCTCGCTCACCACGTTGGATCCGATCGAGTCGAGACCAAGCCGCCGCGACAGGAAGTCGAATCCGGAATCGGTCGCGAGCGTCGCGCTGGTGAGGATCGCCGTTTGCACTCGGCTGAACAGGTCTTCGCGCAGAATCGGAGCGAGATCGAGCGGGACGGCCGATACCCCCACGTTTCCTTCTCGTCCGCGGAGCTCGATCCATCGTACCATCGGCTCGCCTTGTGCCGGCGGACGAAGAGCGCCCTCGAGAGCAAAGGCGGCTCCTTCGAGGCGGCGGCCGACGGCAATCATCTCGCCGATGAGCGGGAGCACCGTCTCGTCGGGCTTATTCGCTCCTTCCATGCGGGTGCGGATCATGTCCAGACCGGTCTGCAGCAGCTTGATCTCGCCAAGGAGATCGGTAAGCGCGATCGTGAGCCCCGCGCCCCATATCGGATCGTGTGAGAAGTCCGCCGTGAGCCGCCGAACCGATTCACCATGCATTTGGAGGTAGGTGTGCAACAAATCGAACAGCAGCGTTGCCTTCTCCCGCGCGGCATCAACGCTTGGCACCAGGGTTTTCCGAATGATGTCGAGACTCGCGGTGCTGAGAAGATCGGGGGCGGTCATGAGTCGCACCTCGAGCGAGTGGAGGAGCCCGCGACCGCCGCGCGCTCCTGCGCCCTGTCGTACGAGCCGGGCGAAAAGCTGCTGCAGTCCGCGCCGGCTGGCAGAAGTACCAAGGTGGGCGGCAGCGGCATCCTCGAGGTGATGCGCTTCGTCGACGACGAGCCGCGAATAGGCCGGAATCACGGCAGCGTCCTCCCAGTTCTGCTTGGCGCGCTTGACGGCCACGTCGGACATAAGCAAATGGTGATTCACGACGACGACGTCAGCGTGCTGCGCCTCACGCCGCGCTTGGAAAAGGAAGCATCGCCCGTAGTGTGGGCACGCCGACTTACGGCAGAGATCGGGTTCGGCGGCGATCTCGTCCCACACTTCGGGTCTTGGCGGTGACGGCAGGTCCGCGAGCGATCCGTCGGTGGTGCTTTCTGCCCAATCGGCGATTGTCTCGAGCTCAGTCCGCGAATCGTCGGCGAGAAGCGTAGACGCGAGCAGCCTGCTTTGCGCCAGCCGCAGCAGGCAAACGTAATTACGCCAACCTTTGAGCAACACGAATCGGACTTCCTGCTCGCCCGACAGCGCGCTGGCGAGAAACGGCAGGTCCTTTCGCACCAGCTGCTCCTGCAGGTTGATGGTGTTGGTGGAGACGACCGTTCGATCACCGTTCGCGGCAGCCCAGCGTAGCGCCGGCACCAGGTACGCAAGGGATTTTCCCACGCCCGTGCCAGCCTCGAGCAGACCTACTCCTCCGTGGTTGTACAGGTCGGCGACCGCGCCCGCCATTTCACGCTGACTCGCGCGGTTCTCGTACTGCGGAAGACTCCGCGCGATCGCGCCCTCGGGCCCCAGGTCTCCCTCAACCGCGCGGCGGTCGAGAGGTGTATCCTCGCCCTCCGGCGATTCCTCCTCGAGTGAGGGAATCACAGGCGTGTAGACTATCGGCGTATCCCAGTCGGGCCTGGCAATCACGATTCACCCTGGTGGGCGATTTTGTAGGCGAGGTTGCGGGGAGCGCCGAGTGCGGAGACGAGGTGGTCCATCACATCGCGTGGCGGCTTGCCGGAAGCCCGAAGCTCGGACGCCGCATTGGTCAGCTCGTCTTCAGTTACAACCTGCTTTTGCGCTCCCGCTATCACCAGCACCACCTCGCCCTTCGGATCGGATTTCCTGTATACGTTCGACAGCTCGGCGACGCTGCCGCGCTTGAACTCTTCGAACTGCTTGGTGAGCTCACGGGCGACGACCGCGGAGCGCTGGCCGGCCCCGGCCGCGGTCAGAGCATCGAGCGTGGCACCCACTCTGTTTGGCGATTCGAACAATACCGATGTCGCCTGCGACGCAATGATGTCCGCAATCGTCTCGGCCCGCTCCTTCCCCTTGCGCGGAAGAAATCCAAAGAAGGTGAAGCGCTCGAGCGACATCCCTGAGCCTACGAGCGCCGCCATCACCGCCGAGGGCCCGGGGATCGGGACGACGGACAGCCCCGCGGCGACCGCCGCACCCACGAGCCGCGAGCCCGGATCGGATATGAGTGGCGTTCCAGCGTCGGAGATGAGCGCGATCGAGTCCCCGCGCTGAAGCCGCGCGACCAGCCGCGGCGTTTCCTTTGCCTCGTTGTGCTCGTGGTAGGAGCTGAGCGGCGTTTCGATGCGGTAGTGATGCAGCAGCCGGCGAGAGTGACGCGTATCCTCCGCAATGACGAGCGCGGCCGAGGTCAGGACCTCGACCGCGCGATGCGACATGTCTCCCAGATTGCCGATGGGAGTGCTCACCAGATAAAGTGTCCCGGACTCGCCTCGCGCCGCGGCCTTTGCGGAGCTCACGATTCGTCTGGGCAGGAACTCCGCTAATTACGCGGCGGCGTGCTGCTTGAACTTCTCAGCCAGCGCGGGCTTGCCAACGAATCCGATCACCTGGTCCACGAGCTTGCCGTCCTTGAAGAAAAGGATCGCGGGGATCGACCTCACGTTGAATTTGGTCGAGGTTTTGATGTTCACGTCCACATCCACCTTGACGACCTTTGCCTTGCCTTCGTATTCGATCGCCAACTGGTCCAACACGGGCGCGACCATGCGACACGGAGCGCACCAGGTGGCCCAGAAATCGACCACCGCCAGGCCCTTGTGCTGCTCGATCTGCAGCGCGAAATCGGAGTCGTTCACTTCCAACGCATTCGACATTTTGTCATCTCCAGACCGCGGGGCTCGCCAGCGGACTTCGTCAGTTAGTTTAATGCGGGGACGCTGCCCCTCATCTATAAACTTAATGACCCCATCAACCCCGCGTGGCACGCGAGTATCCCACATTGGAATCGCTGTTGAGGCCCTCACCAAGAGCCTTCCCTTCTTCCGGGACGTGCTGGGCTTGACCGAGGTTTCCCTCGATGACGCTGATGGCGCGAACATAGTTGGCTTCAGCGCCGGAGAGCCGCTCGTGGAGCTGCTGGAGGCCGACGATCCCGCGTCACCTATCGCCCGCTTCGTGGCCAAGCGCGGGCCCGGTATCCATCACATCTGCTTTGCGGTCGACGATCTCGACGCGATGCTTCAGCGTTGCCGGGAGGCGGGCGTGCTGATCATCGACGAGAAACCGCGCGTCGGGGCGGAAGGAAAGCGAATCGCGTTTCTGCACCCCCGATCTACGGGCGGGGTGCTGGTCGAGCTGTCAGATCACTAACGGCCTGAACGTCCCGTGCCCGGGTTGCCGCAAAAGTCCCGCACTGCCGCGATGTCCTCGTTCTCGACGTACCATCTGCCGCCTGGACCCCTGATCGTATAGAAAGTTGTCTGCCGTTTCAGATTCCCCTTCTTCAGCTCCACGCGAACTTCACGGTGTCCCTGCGACCCTGCCATCTCGCCGAGAATGCGGGCGCTGTCGTGGTTGAAGTAGCACGCCAGAATGGTCAGGCGCTTCTCCAACTGCGTCCGGT
>JALYKQ010000215.1 GCA_030774675.1 Gemmatimonadota bacterium
GTGTCGTCTTGCCCGAGCCCGGTGGTCCCCAGAACACCATCGAGCTGACGCTCCCCTTCTCGATCGCATCCCTGAGCGCTTTCCCGGGGGCGAGAAGGTGTTCCTGTCCGACGAACTCGTCAAGCGCCCTCGGACGCATTCTCGCGGCCAGTGGTTGCGCGGTTTCCCGGGCGCTCCACAGGCTTTCTTCGCGGCTCGATACGTTGGACGGTGCGCGGCGGAATTTCTTTGGCATCTTGGCTGGATCTAATATCGTGCAAGGGGCTGGCCTACGAGCCGCTCGGGCTGGCTCCTCAGACGGAGGGTTGCGGATGCTTCGGATTTTGGCGGATGCTCTGGATCGCTCCGTGAGCCGATACAACTCGTAACACCAAGGCAGGGAGCTTCTGGGAACTGCCGCTCGCGAACAGCACTCTCGTACGAATGAATAAAATCCGGAGGCTCCGGTGAGCGGAGTTATCTCGCCACTCGGACCGATCCGCGTTTATCCGCCAAGATCCGAAGCATCCGTATAAAACCTTCCGTCTCGGTGGCCTGCCCAAGCGGCAGTTAACGCGGAAGGTCGGCCGCGATTGCTTTGCCGGAAGCGACCTTGTCCACCCCCAGCATGTACACCAGGAGTCCCATACTCGGCAGTGTCCGCTCATAGCCCGCGACGAGCTGCTCCTTGTACCTGTCGAGATCGAAGCTGAAAAGGTCGGTCGGGCGAAGATCTACGATCTGCATCTCCGCGTCGAGCATTAGCAGTTTGCCGAAGTGGAGCGTTCCCCCCTTGAAAAACATGTACGCGGAGGCGGATGGCTCCGGCGGAGCAAGCGGCGTCGACTCCGCCTCGGCCCCGAACGTCTGGACGAGCTGGTCACCCTCGACTCGTATTGCGGTGGCGTGTCCCTCGATCGCAGGGGGCGGGAGGATCCGCACCGGATCCAGGAAAAGATCGTTCCCTTTCACCGTGACGCCCTTCGCCCTGCTCAGATGGAGAATCTTCTGGAGGCTGAGGCCGAAAGCGCGCATCAGCTTATCACCATCGGCGCCCAGGATTCGCGTCTTCACCGGATGCAGCCGGATCAATCCTTCCGGTGTGACTGATACGTCAGCGGTGATCTCAAAGGGAATGTCGAGGACCTTGTGCATCACGCCGGACTGAACGATTTGCGACCCCGACGTGTGCACCTTGAGCTGTTTGAGCGGAGCGCCGGGATAGGCGAAGATGTACTTGTTCATCAGGTTGGTGATGTCGGTTCCATTCAGACCGATCTCGGCGTAATCGAGGTGGATGACGAACGAGTTCTTGTCGTCAAACACCACCGGTCCTCCGCGGAGCGAGCGGATTTTGCCGCGCATGGTCCGAATCCGAAGAGCGGCGGTCGGGATCACGAAGAAGTTGACCTTACGCATTGAGACGTGCGTGACCGTGTCTTCTGCGCCCGGGAGAGAGCGCGAGCCGGTATGCGTTCGATCCGGAGAGCTGATTTCGGCTGGAGCTCTCGCAAAACCAAGCGCGGCGACCACGGCGCCGAGCGCCCCAAAGGCGATTCCTATCCCTTTTATCACGAGTGCAATAAACCCACTCCCGGGGCCCTGCCGAGGGCGCTCGACCGCGAGCGTATTGCTGAGGGAGGTTAGCGGCCCTAATCTGGCGGCGAATTCTCCATGGCTCTCCCCTCGGTCCGCTCCAGCTTAAGCGTCGCTCGAGGAGCTCGATAGCGGCCGGTTACTGAACCACTCGCCGGGCCAAATAGTAAAGGGCGCAGCCGAGGAAGAAGCTTGCCGGGAGGTTCCAGCCCTTCTTGCCCTGAAATTCGGGGACGAGGTTGGACGCGCCGACGTACAGAGTCACGCCTGCCGCGAGAGGAAGGCCCCATTGCTGGAGGATCGGGAGCTGCTGGGTCAGGAGGGCGCCGAGGAGGCTCGAGACCGCCAGAGCGCCGCTGGCGGCGAGGGCGGCTCCCCTGCTCTCCCCCGCGGCAAGGAAGAGGCTCGAGATCGCGAGCCCCTCCGGCAGCTTGTGCAGGAGGATCGCCAGGAAAACCAGAATCCCGAGCGACTCGCTTACTCCGAACCCACTGGCGATAGCCACTCCATCCACGAAAGTGTGAAGCATCAGGCCCGCCAGCGCCGAGAAGCTCACGATCTTGGTGACGTGGTGGACTTCCTCGCCGAAGTGGAAGTGCGGGGCGAGGGTGTGCTGGGTGAGGTGGACCAGCAGATATCCGATCAGAATGACGAGCGCGGCGTTCGCACCGTGAGTCAGGATCGCGTCAGGCGCGAGGTCGAGCAGCGCCACCGAGACCATGAATCCGGCCGAGAGCGCCACCATGTTGTCGAGGGCCCGGACGCTCCAGCGCGAGTGGGAGACGACCGCAGCGGCCCCGATTACGTTGGCGCTGGCGGCGATCGCGGTGTACGTCAAAGCGAGGGTATTCAATCGTGGTTACTCGGCGGGAATTCAGGCGCGATCGGGCGACTAGCATTGCTTTGGGTCGACTGGCGACGTAATGATACTAAAGGTCGGTCGATGGAGGGTATCATGTCAGACGTGGGACTGTTTCGTACGACGATCGGGATCGAGAACCTCGCGCGTGGCGCTGTGCGTGACGTAACCGACGCGCTCGTTGACACCGGTAGCGAGTTAACGTGGATTCCCCGCTCGGTGCTGGAATCGCTTGGTGTGGCGGTCGAGCGTCGGCGAGCATTCATCGTCGCAGACGGTCGGCGCGTGGAGCGAGACATCGGCTACGCCATCGTTCATGCGGGTGGCACTTCGACCGTTGATGAAGTGGTGTTCGCGGAAGCGACGGACTTTCCGCTTCTTGGAGTGCGCTCGCTGGAAGGGCTCAATCTGCGAGTCGATCCGGTCAAGAAAATGCTCGTTGACGCCGGGCCCGTGCTCGCCGTTGCCGCAGCCTAGGCACTCTTGATCGAGAGTCTCTCCGCCGCAGCGGCAACCGCGTCGCTCAGCGCCGGCGCCGGTGCGCGCTCCCATGACTGCGTTCCCCACAGTCGTTCCTCCAGTGAAGCGCGCTCCTCGAGGTTCATGCTGCTAAGCAGATACATCCAGCGGTCCGACCGCGAGTAAATGAAGAGCTCGAGCTGGGGGCTCAACGTGATCTGGTCCTCGGGCGTGAAGAGGGTGATCTCCACCCCGCCGTAAGTCGAAAGCGGGACCTTGAGCCTGGCGACGGCGTCGCGCACATCAGGCAGTGCGACGGTCTGCCCCGCCCACGAGCTTTGCGATCGCGCGTCGTGGATGTAGACGTCGACCGCGGGCGCCATCAGCTCACTCAGCGTATAAAAGAGATCCACCACTCGCTCGGCGTTCGCCACGACCTTGGCCTCGTAGACGTCCCCGGTGCGGGTGAAGGTGAAGCCATCGTGGCCTGACCTGAACCTTTTCCAGACCGTCGAGTCCGGAGTCTTGGTGCGAAAGAGCGTCATGTCGCTGCCTTGGGTGATTACTTCGTTGCGCCGGAGCTTCCGCCATCCGCTGCCAGCTTCAGCAGCCGGTCGCGGGTGTTTTGCCCTGGATCATTAATAACCGCTTCCAGAAGCCGGCGTAAAGTGACACCGACCTGCGGACCGGTGATTCCCAGTTTTGCGAGATCGGTGCCGTCTACGGCGAGATCGGCAAGCTCGATCGCGTCCTTGTAGGCGATTTTCACCGCGCGCTTGTAGGTCGCCGCCACGGTCTGCTTGTAGGGAGCCGGCTGGCCCGCTTCGCGGGCAGCCCACCAGAATGCGTCCGCCAGGCGCAGCAGAGGGGCAAGACGCGTGCGCCCAGCGCTGGCCGCCCAGGATCGCATTAGCGAGCTGGGCGGAGTCCGATCTCCCCACGGATCCATCGCGGAGCGCTCTTCGACGTCGAGCAGCGCGCGCGTCATCGAAGGTCCGAGCTGCTGCCAGCGCTCGATGAGGATAGCAATCCACTCGGTCTCGCTGTTGGAGAATCGCAGATCCTTTAGCGTCTTGCGTACGGTGACGGCGGGCGCCGCCGCAAAGAGGGCCGCGATGCGGATGATCCGCCTGGCCGGCCGGCCCGGGAGAATCGCTCGGCGCAGATGATCGAGCGGCCGCAGCTGTCGATCGGTGATGTGCGCCAGCGAGGGAATGAGCGCAGCGAGTGCGCCGCTGTCGCGCCATTTCGCGAAAGCCCGGCTCGGGAATCTCACCTGGTCCATCGTCTTCTCGATCTCCTGCTTCACCCGCTCGGCCGACAGGCGCGACAGGTGCGAGGCGCTGTCGACGATGGCGGCCCAGGTCGGAGGATCGATCTCAAAGCCGAATCGCGCCGCAAAGCGAATTGCGCGCAAAGCGCGAAGGCGGTCCTCGCGCATGCGATCCCACGGATCGCCGACGGCGCGAATGATTCTGCGCTCGAGATCCTTGCGGCCGTTGTACGGATCTCGGATCTCGTCCAGCTTGGGCGAGTACGCGATCGCGTTGATGGTGTAGTCGCGGCGCGCCAGATCTTCCTCGAGTGACGCACCGAATTCAACAATGGCGTGCCGTCCATCCGTATTCACATCACGCCGGAAAGTCGTGACCTCGTGCATGACGTTGTTGATGTCGAGCACTCCAATGGTGCCGAACTCGATACCCACCGGCTTCGTGCGCTTGAAGAGTTTTTGCACTTGCTCGGGCCTGGCCGCGGTGGCCAGATCCCAGTCGAGGTGCGGATGGCCGAGTAGCGCGTCACGCACCGCGCCACCGACGCACCAGGTCTCGAAGCCGGCTTCCTCGAGCCGCTCGGCGATGCGCCTGACCGTCGCCGGTGGATTGAGCGGCTGCGCCGTCATCCTCTTCTGCGGTTTCAATCCTCCGGCGTCGCCCGTCCCACCGCTTCCAGCCGCATTGCCTCTCGTGCTCATGAGTCGAACATCTCTCTTATCTGGTTGTCGTTCATCCCAGCACCGAGCGCCAGCATGAGATCGATCCGCGCCTGCTGGGCACGCCGGGACCCACCAAAGATGGCGCCCATCTCCTCGAGGCGTCGCCCCCCGCCGGGATATCCATAGGTGTGCCCGACCCGCCCGCCCTGGGTACGTGAAGTGAGGACGACCGGTTTCCCGTCGGCCACCCAGCGTTGAATTCCGGGCACCATTGCGGGCGGAACGTTGCCACGACCCATCGCCGCGAGCACCAGTCCGCGCGCGACTTCGCGCGAGGCGTCGAGCAGGCGCGCATCCGATCCGGCGGCGGCGAAAATGATGTCGATGGGAGTGGCCAACGCCTTAGGTTCTATAATGGGGGGCGAAGGTGGCATCTCACGCCGCAAAATCAGCTCGCCCTCGTCGAGAACGCCGAGCGGCCCGAGCCCCGGACTCTCGAAGGCGTCGAGAAGGTGGGTGTTCGTCTTGGTCGTATCGAGCGCGGCGAAAATCTGCCCGCCGATCACTACCATCACACCAAAACCCTTCGTCTCGGGGCTGGCGGCGACGCGCACCGCCTCGAACAGATTCGCGGGTCCGTCCCAGCCGAGGTCGCTGACGGTTCGCATGGCGCCGGTGAAGACGATCGGCTTGTCGCTCGATGTCGACCGCGCAACGAGGTAAGCGGACTCCTCCAGAGTGTCCGTCCCATGAGTGATCACGACGCCCGTCACTTCCGGGCGCGCCAGATGCTCGACAATCCGGTTTCTGAGGGCCCACATCCGCTCTACGGTCATGTGCGGGCCGGGGAACTGGCCCCATTCTTCGGTCTCGACAGCGGTAATCGCCCTGATTCCCTTCGTTGCCTGAAGGATTTCGGTCGGGGTCAGGTTGGGAAGCGAGCCGCTGCCACCGGGATCGTTGCGCATCGCGATCGTGCCTCCCGTAAACAGGATCACGATCATCGGATTAAGTGCAAGTGAAGACTACCTGCCGGCGGCTGACGGCGGGCCGGCTGCGGGCTACGCGCTGCCGACGAGTCGAAGACCTCTTTCGCTGGTGAAACAATACCTTCGGCAAGATCAAACCTGCACGTGCGACGCAATTCGCTGCATCGCTCGCTCCGGAAATTCCTCGAGCAGCTTCGGATCCTTCGCGGCAATTTCGAGTGCGTGCGTCATCAGAGCATCGACTGTGAGCAGGTCGAGTGCGGACGAGCGGGACTCGCAATCCGTCCCCAGCACCCGATCGAGAAGTCGCTCGGCGGCTTCGAGAACCTCGGGCGCTGATGGAGCGGGATTGTCGTTGAGGGCGCGCCGCATCGCGGACTCGAGCTCCTCGGGCGGACGCGGATTCCGCTCGTTCATGCCGTCGAGGCTAGATGCTTACGGATCCTCTCCGGCGCTTCAGCGACTGCTGATGCCATTCGCGCGGCGTCAGGAATCCCCGCCTGCGCCATGTGCGGCTTGCCGCCTCCCTTCCCCCCTGCCGATTCCGCCAGCTCACGAAGGATCGTGTCGGCACGGACTCCGCGATCGCGCAGATCATCGCTCACTACCGCAAGCATTGTGTTCTTGCCGTTGTCAAAGGATGCCGCGAGAACTCCGACTCCTGACGCCATCTGCTCGCGCAGCGCGTCACCCATCGCCTGGAGCGACGGAAGGTCGGGAGCGCTGACGTTGGCGGCGACAACCTTGACGCCGTTGACGACTGCTCCCTGATCGACCAACGACTTGATAGCGCCGCCTCCACCCGATCGCATCGCTTCTTCCAGGCGCTTCTCGAGCACGCGTCGATCTTCTACGAGCGCGTGCACTCGCTTGACCGCTCCACCCGCGGGCGCGCGCACCAATCCCTCGATCTCCTTCAGCTCGCTATCGCGCTCTCGCATGAGGTCGAGCGCAGCTCGGCCCGTCACCGCCTCGATTCGGCGCGTTCCTGCCGCAACGCCCGTCTCGCTCACAATCTTGAAGAGCGCGATCTCCGCGGTGTTTCCGACGTGGGTGCCGCCGCAAAGCTCGATGGAGACCCCCGGGACGCTGACGACGCGCACTACGTCGCCATACTTCTCGTTGAACAGGTGCATCGCCCCGCCCGCTACCGCCTCGTCAAACGACTTCTCCTCGAACGTCAGCTGGACGCCCTCGAGAATCCCACGATTAACGAGGTTCTCAACTTCTGCGATCTGATGCGGGGTGAGAGGGCCATGATGGCGGAAATCAAAGCGGAGCCGGTCGGGCGCGACGAGCGAGCCAGCCTGGTGCACGTGCTCGCCGAGGACCTGGCGCAGTGCCGCGTGCAGAAGGTGCGTCGCTGTGTGGTTGCGCTCGGTGTCACGACGTCGATCGCGCGGAACGGTGGCGCGTGCCTTCCCAAGCTGTACCTTGCCCGTGACTTTGCCGAGAGCGGCCGTCTGCCCGTCGACTTTGCGGACTTCGTCGACGTCGAGTCTCCATCCCTCGCCCAGTATCTCGCCGCGATCAGAGATCTGGCCGCCGGATTCGGCATAGAACGGCGTCTCGCGCAGGATTACGGCTGCGCGTCCATCGGGCAAGTCACGCTTGGCGATGACATCGGTGTTCACGTCGAGCGTATCGTAGCCCGTGAAACTGCCGGCCGGTGCTGAGTTGAGCTCGCTTCCGCCGGAGCTCCTGGTAGGCGCATCGCGCAATGCTCTCGTCGCGGCTGCGACGTCGAGAATACCGCCAACCGTTGCACCAACGGTTCCGACGATCCATTCGCCGACGCCGAGCAGGTCCTGTTCGATGCCTACTTTTTTGGACCGGCGCTCTTCCTGTGACTGGCTGCGCTGACCCTGGAGGGCTGCCTCGAACCCGGCGATGTCGACCGAATACCCGCGCTCACGCGCCATCAGCTCGGTGAGATCGATTGGAAATCCGAACGTATCGTAGAGCTTGAACGCATCCTCGCCCGCTAT
>JALYKQ010000216.1 GCA_030774675.1 Gemmatimonadota bacterium
GCAGCCGTGAACTTTCGCACGAGGCCAAGTCGACCAAACAACGCTCCCACTCTCAGCGCTTTCGTCGACCCGGCGAGTGTCACCGGCGTGAGTGACCTGAACCTCGCGACCTGTTCAGGATGCGATGCGTCGACGAAGACGAGACCCGCGACCTCAGAGCCGAAGTACTTCGTGTAGATCATGATGTATGGGCCGCCGAGTGAATGTCCCACCAGGACAAACGGCGGTCGCTCGCCCGCTTTCGCCAATGCGAGGTGGAGATCCTCGGCAACGTTCTTACCGGTTTGCGGACCTGCGTGCGCATCGCTCCACATCACGCCCGCTCGGCTGTAAGCACATGCGCGGGTAGTTTTTGCGATGGAGTCGTGGACGGCTGACCAGCTGAGCGAACCGCCCATGTCGAGCCCATCTTCAAATACGACCGTCGGCGTCCCGGAGCCGCGACAGTCGATTTGGATGAGACGACCACCAATATCGACCAGCTTTCCCTGCGCCGGAAAATCCTTCGCCGCTCGACGCCGGCCTTCCGCCTCGTATCCAGCGCCAACAAGCACAGCCAGCACAATCACGCTGACGAGCGCCAGACCGGCGCGTCGAATCCATTTCATAGCTAGTCTCCGTCCAGTTGGCAGACACCGAAGAATCCGCCCGCCCGTTTGCGGCGTCGCCAGAAGCGCCAATGGTGGAGAGGCTCAGGTGGGATGAGAGCCTGTGCAGCGCCTGGTGAATTCACGCGCGGCTAGTACCAGGTTACACCTTTAGTTGCGACTTGGATAGACCCTTTCATACTCGCCGGCATGCCCAGCTACATTAGCGGTACGATGGAAGACCTCACCACCGGACCGCTCACCAGGCATCTGTTGAAGACCACGAGCTTCATGCTCGTGACGATGATCTTCCAAACGCTGTATTTCCTGATCGACCTCTACTGGGTCGGCAGGCTCGGCACGCACGCGGTCGCCGCCGTCGGAATAGCCGGCAACTTCACCTTTATCGTGCTCGCCCTGACACAGATGCTCGGCGTCGGCACGACGACCGCCGTGTCGCACGCGGTCGGAAGAAAGAACCGCGAGGAAGCGGAGCTGATGTTCAATCAGGCGCAGCTGCTGGCGGTCGTCACCGGAATTGCTTTTCTGATTGTCGGAATGCTGCTGAGACTTCCGTACACCCGCGCGATGAGCGCCGACGCCGAGACGGCCGCGCTGGCGGCGCAATATCTTCTCTGGTTCATTCCGGCGATGGCACTGCAGTTCCTGATGGTTGCGGCCGGCGCCGCTCTGCGGGCAGTCGGAAACTTCAAGGCCGGCATGGTCGTCTCCACCGGCTCCGTGGTCATCAACATGGTGCTCGCGCCGTTTCTTATTTTCGGTTGGATAACTGGCCGCGCGTTTGGCGTTGCTGGCGCGGCAATCTCGTCTCTCGTCGCAGTCGTGGTCGCCGTCATATGGTTCGCCACGTACTTCCTGCCAAAGGATTCCTACCTTCGATTCGTGCGCGCCGATCTGAAGCCGCGACTCGCGCTGTGGCGGAAGATGCTAAGCATCGGTCTGCCAGCTGGATTCGAGTTCGCGATGATGGGAGTTTACCTCATGATGGTCTACGCGATCGCGCGACCGTTTGGCGCGGCGGCGCAGGCAGGCTTTGGAATCGGACAGCGCGTGATTCAGGCCATGTTCATGCCCGCTGTCGCGCTCGGTTTTTCAGTTGCGCCGGTGGCGGGGCAGAATTTCGGCGCACGCAGTCGCGAACGCGTCGTCGACACGTTTCGCAAAGCAGCGTACCTGGTCTCGGCGGTCATGGTGCTGCTGGTGATCGTCTGTCTCATCGCGCCTCACGCATTGATCGGCGTGTTCTCGAAGGACCCCGCAGTGCTGGCCGTTGGTACAGAATATCTCCGCATCGTGTCGTGGAACTTCGTTGCATCCGGTTTGATTTTCGTGGCGTCGAGCATGTTCCAGGCGATGGGAAACACGGTTCCGTCACTGGTGGCTTCGGGTACGCGCATTCTGCTCGTCGCGGTGCCGGCCATTCTGCTTTCGCGCACGGCGGGGTTTCAGCTGAACTGGATATGGTATCTGTCGGTTGGCGCGGTGCTCGTTCAGCTTGCGCTCAGCATGTTGCTCTTGCGCCGCGAATTCACTCGCCGGCTGGCATTCCCTTCCCAACCCAAACTGGACAACACTGCCGTCGCGTCAGCGATGGTCGCGGTGGAGTGATAGCGGTCAAATCCGGGTCAAGATTGCGAAGCCTCGGCTGGCTGTTCGCGTGCAAGTTGTAGCGCGGTCCAGACCGCGATGCCGATGCTTCCGACGCACATCAGCCACGCGATCGCGCGCATGCCCCGCGCAATCGCTGTGTCGTGCTCTAGCAATCCCCAGCGGGTGAGCAGGTTGTTCCAGTCGTGCCCGTCGCTCTCCTGGCCTGTCGATCCGTCGAGGAGCATGAGCCGGCCGGCGCGGGAGTCAGCGCAGTAGATCGCGACGCTCAGCAGGTTGATTCCGGACCACCAGAGGCAGACCATGGCCGCGAACAGGTCGCGCCGCCGGCCGTCGTCCTGCTTCCGCATGAAGTATCCGAAGAACAGCAGCGGAAAAGCCACCTGCGTGAGCGATCCGCCGAGGATCATCATCGTCGAGCCGAGGAACTGGATCCCGAAGGGCATGAAGAGCATATGCCCGAACTCGTGGATGGCGAGGTCGATGTCGCTCAGGAGCGGGACGTAGCCGAGGTCGTCGCGGAAGGCGACCCATGCTAGCCAGGCGAGGACCACCGCGAGGGCGAGGCGCGCGTAGCTCTGCAAGGTGCGGGGTGAATCGCTGGAACCGACTGAGGACGACGTGGTGCCCATCGGTCAACCTCGTCGCTGCTGGAGGGAAACGTCAAAATGAGGACGCCTCCGACGGCCATGCGCAACGCGAGACCAATCGAGACTCACCCCGATCAAGCGAGCCGCGAATGGTCGGTGAGTCGGGATGGACTTCAGGCGACGTGGGAGATTTCTTGCCGTTCCGTGCAATCCACCCTACGTTCGAATTGTGACTGACACACCTGCAAAGCCACCGCCCGTATGTCGCTATCGCCTTCGGACGTTTGGGACCCTCGCTTTGGCGGGCCCCGGCGACGACACTTTGCTCGGCAAGCACGGACACCACCGGCACAGGTTGGGACTGCTCGCGGTGCTCGCGGCGGCCGGCGATAAGGGCCGCAGCCGGGATCAGCTGCTCCTTCTCTTCTGGCCTGATGTGCCGCAAACGCGTGCGCGACATTCGCTCGAGCAGCTGCTGTACGCGATCCGCAGCTCGATCGATGAGTCGGTGTTCGCGGGTGCAAATCCAGTATGTCTCAACTCCGATGTGATCAGTAGCGATGTCGGCGAGTTCCACGCGTCCCTCGAGCATGGCGACCTGGAACGTGCGGTGGCGGATTATCGTGGCCGGTTCCTTGACGGCTTTTACTTCGGCGATTCTCCCGAATTCGAACAATGGCTGGATACCGAGCGCGCGCGCCTCGAAGTTAGTTACACAGGTGCGTTGCAGCGCCTGGCACAGAAAGCAGAAGCAGCACCCGACCATTCGATGGCCGTTCGCTGGTGGCGCAAACTGGTCGAGACCGATCCGGTGAGCAGCGCTAACGCGACGGGCCTGATACGCGCGCTGATGAACTCCGGTGATCATGCTGCGGCGCTGAGACACGCATACCACTATGAGAGAGTGGTAGCGCAGGAGCTCGGCACGACTGCGGGGCCGGCCGTCACCAATCTTGTCGCCGAGGTCCGCGCGCGCGGGGAGACCGCTCCGCTCACGTCGCCCTACTCGGCGCCCCTGCCGGGGGCAGCGGAGGCTCCCCACACATCGTTACGAGTTGCTGCTTTGGATGGCGACGCAGCTCGATCGCCACGCTCGGCGGGTCGGCGTGCGGTGACGTACGCGGTGGTGGGTCTGGTCATCATCGCGATTGTCGGCACGATTGCATGGCGACACTCCACTCAACGGAATACATCCGCCAACTCTACACAAGACACACGCGCCTCAACTCGCAGCGTCGCTGCGTACGAGCTTTACCGTCGCGGCAACGATCCGGTACTCCTCCGCACCGACAGTGGGGCGCGCGCGGGATTGGAATACTTCCGTCAGGCGATCGCGTTGGATCCCAGCTATGCTGCTGCCTACGCGGGCCTCGCACGCATGCAGAAGCGAATCGCCTTCGGGGATGATCAGCAGTTATCGCGTCCCGACAGGCTGGCGCTTGCTGAACAAGCCGCACTCAAAGCGGTTACGCTCGACGACTCGTTGGCAGATGCGCACGCCACGCTGAGTCTCGTGCGAAGAGACAATTACGAGATGGCTTCAGCTGAGACGGAGCTCAAGCGTGCGGTGGCGCTGGAGCCCGCCAACCCGCGATTTCGGGAGTACCTGGTGCAGTTATACGTGCTGATGGAGCGGGAGCCGGAAGCATTGGTGGAAGGACGGCGTGCTCTGGAGCTGGACCCTCTCGCTCCGACAGCGAACGCCGAGTTGGCGCACGCGCTACTCGCCAGCCACCGCTATGATGATGCGCTAGCGCAGCTCGAGAAGCTCAAATCTCTGCGACCGCCGCTCAACCGCGCGGGCGCAATTGCCGCGCAATGTTACGGGCGCAAGCAGATGTGGCCCCAGGCAATCAGGGAAATGCAGCGAGTTTCACCAAACGCGGGGCCGCGCGGCCAGGCGATACTGGGCTACATGCTCGCCAAGGGAGGACGGAGGGACGATGCGCGCCGGATATTGGTGGCGCTGACCGATCGCGCACGACGAATCAACGGCGACGCGTTCGACGTTGCCATGGTACAGTTCGGACTTGGCAACAGCGATCAGACGTTCATCTGGCTGAACAAGGCGGTAGACGACCGTTCCGTTGGATTCGAGTGGCTGCCGACGGTGGTGGAGGATCTGAGACGGGATCCGCGGTTCGACAAGGTGCGCCGCCGACTCGGACTTGAGGTGAGATAGGCAATTCTGAGCTAAGTCTGAGGTCTGCCTGAGGGGCGAGCGTCATTGTGGTGCGTGATGGGAGGAATCATGCACCGAGCCCCGGCCCACGCTCCACAATTCGCGTTCCTTATCGCCGCGATTCTTACAATTGGATGCGGCGATTCGACTCCCGCCGCACCCCCTAGCGGCAGGATCGTCGTCCAGGTGGCGACGACTGGCGCGAGCAGCGATATCGATCCTGACGGCTATGTCGTCACTATCGACCACCAGTTGGTGCAGACTGTAGACATCAACGCAGTGCTGACGCTCGACGATCTGCCGGTCGGCAGACATCTCGTGCAGCTCGATGGCCTCGCCTCCAACTGTTCGCTCAGGGGTTCGAATCCGGTGATCGTCGACGTCCCTCCCGGCGCGGCAGCGGCTCCTGTCTCCGTTTACTTCGACGTCAGCTGCAGCCCCCCATCGCCGCCCGACCCCAACCCATGGGATTACTAGCACCTACAATGAAAAAACTCATTGGTATACTCGCGTTCGTTTGGTTCAGTGCGTGTACCGACTCGACCGCACCGCATAGCAGACTCACCATTCCTGACGACGGCGGGTCGGCACAGACTGGCGTAATCGGCGAGCGAGTCGCGACGGCACCGACGGTATTGGTGACCGATGGCAGAAATCCGGTCGCGGGCGTCGAGGTGTCGTTTGCTGTCACCAGCGGCGGTGGGAGTGTTAGCTCCGCGACGCAAATGACAGATGCTTCGGGTTTGGCGTCGGTTGGATGGACACTCGGCAGGACTTTTGGCAAGAACGAACTCAGTGCGACCGTGGCCGGGCTACCGCCTGTCACATTTACCGCGATGGCGATTGCACCGGACACCGGGATTGTTGCGTTCGATCTGATTGATCCGTTGGGTGACACACTGCCTCAGAGCGATAATACTCTTCCGCCCGCAATCGATCTGTTATCGCTCCGCGGTGCGTTCAGGAGCAGTGATCTGATCCTGACGGCCACGTTCAGCGCGCCCGTCAGCTCGAATTCGCCCGCGCCCGATTTTGTCAGGGGCCTAATTCTGTTCGACACGGACGACAACCCGAATACCAGGGAATACGAGCTCGATCTCGCCGGCACACAGACAGTTATCCGCGGCTCGAGTAGCACATTGCTCGAGACAAGTTTCAAGGGAAGCACTTTGGTGATAACAATTCCGATGAGCGCGCTGGGATATGACGACGGCAACTTTAACTTTACAGGTACGTTTGGACCGGCCGACCGGGAATCCGACCGCTTTCCCAACAACGGGACGTTTGCCGTCCGGCTCGGGCCGGACGTGCAAGCCGTCGCAGGATTTTCACAAACCGGCGTGATGGGAGAGCCCACATTCCGATGAGTCGTCTCGGAAACGACGACGGCGACTTCAGCCTAAGGAGTCAATCCGCTTTTGTTCGTTTGTACCGTTTTGGAAGCGCGCTTCCAGAACCGTCGTGGGTGATGCCAATTAGTAGCAGCGGCAAGTCGGTGGCGCGAGCCATTTCTATGTGTCGCTTCGCATCACTCAGGCAAGGCGCGCGATCAGTGAGGAATACTCCCAGCGTGTCGCTCGGCACGGCAAGTACCCCGACAGACTCGGCGACTACCTCTCCGTGCGCAAGATGGCGCTCGTCGGCAACGAGCCACGCACCATCAGTCCCGACTCAGCGACGGTGCTCACCATAAAGGTCCTGTTCGCACAACCCGGACTACCTATAGGAGAGCAAGGCAGCCGCGGACGCGCGCAGCTGCTCGGCACCTCGTTCGCGCAGTACGAGCGCGCGTTCCGCGAGCAGATGGCCGACTTGTTCGCGCCGGGTGGATTCGATCCGCGGCCCGACATAGCGGGGATCATCCTGAATCGTTGGGGGCATGCTTATGTGAACCCTCAACCAGGCTCTTCTTTGGCGTCGACGGCAAGCCCGCGCAGAAGCCGCACTGACCCCGTGATATATCGGCACGCCTGCACCGTGACCGCCACTCAACGTTATAATGTGGGAACCTATCGGATCGAGGCCGTTCGTCCTAGGGTCAAACAAGAAGAGTGACCCATGCGGAAGATTATCGTCGGCGCCCAGGTTTCCATGGATGGCGTCATGCAAGCGCCCGGCGGGCCGACCGAGGATCCGACCAAGGGCTTCAAGTTCGGCGGCTGGGCGATGCCCTATTTCGATCAAGAGTTCGGCGAAGAGATCGACCGCGTCTTCAAGGAGAAGTTCGACCTCCTGCTCGGCCGCAAGACCTACGATATTTTCGCCGCGTACTGGCCGTACTACGACGAAGACGCTCCCGCTGGCGACATCGCCAAGCTGTTCAAGGACATCAGGAAGTACGTGGTGTCGCGCTCGGGCGACGTCGATACGAGCTGGCCGGGCTCGGTACTCCTGCACGACATCGCCGAGGTGAAGCGCCTGAAGCAGGAAGACGGCCCGAACCTCGTTACCCAGGGCAGTACCGAGCTCGTCCACGCGCTGCTCGCCAGTGACCTGGTCGACGCTATTAGCATCTTCACGGTGCCGGTCGTGCTTGGCGGCGGCAAAAAGCTGTTCGCCGACGGCTCGGCGCCGCATTCGTTCAAGCTGACCAGGTCTCGCGTGTCTCCAAATGGCCTGATCGTCGGCCATTACGAGCGACAGGGTGAGATCAAGACTGCCGGCACTACGCTCGATTCCCCCAGCGAACGTGAGATTGCCCGCCAGGAGCGGATGAAGCGCGAGGGCTAAAGGTTTGCCTACGGTGCATTAGTCAACCGGTTGCTCGCGCGGTTGGTGTTGTAGCACACTCCACACTGCGATGACGATGCTGCCGACGCACATCAGCCACGCGATCATTCGCATCCATCGCGCAATCTGCGTGTCGTGCTCGAGCAGTCCCCAGCGATCGAGCAGGTTGTACCAGTCGTGTCCCTCGCTCTCCTGGCCGGTCAGTCCGTCGAGGAGCATGAGCTTGCCGGCGCGTGAGTCGGCGCAGTAGATCGCGGTGGCGAGCAGGCCGATCGCGGACCACCAGAGGCACACCATCGCCGCGAACACATCGCGCCGCCGGCCGTCCTCGCGCTTGCGCAGGAAGTATCCGACGAAGAGCAGCGGAAAGGTGACTTCGGTGAGCGATCCGCCGAGGATCACCATCGTCCGGCCGAGGATCGGGATGCCAAATGGCATGAACAGCATGTGCCCGAACTCGTGGATGGCGGTGCTGACGTCGCTCACGATCGGAACGTTGCCGTACGGGTCGTGGAACCCGCGCCAGGCGAGCACGGCGAGCAGCCCAGCGAGGGCTAGGCGGGCGTAGCTCTGTTGGGTGCGGAGGGAGTCGCTGGAAGAAACTGAGGCCGATGTCGCGCCCATTTGTGGACCTCCGCTGCTTTGGGGAGACGTCGAAGTGAGGACGTCTCCCGGCAGTAAAGCGCAACGGCGGTCTCGTAGCGCGGGCCACGCGCGTTTCACTACGATCTAAAGAACTGCCCACCAAGGGGCTGCGATTATCTCGGCCCGTAAGAGTCGGATTTGTGGATCCGCACTTATGAGTAATCCTCGCACGGCATCGGGGTAGCGTTTAAGAAAAGTCACGAGATGCCGCGCCTCGCCCGCACCTACAGCGGTCGAAGTCTTGACTTCAACAGGAAGTAGCCCTTGGTCTTTTTCAAGTACGAAATCGACCTCTTGCCCGGATTGTAATCGCCAATGGGAGACACTCCTTCCCGGCGCCCCATCTCTCCAAACGGCCAAGTCGCAGGCAACGAAGTTCTCAAGATGAAATCCTGTCGGCTCCGGTTCACGCGCTGCTGCAATGGCTAACGCGGCGTCGCTCAAGAATAGTTTCGGTGCTTTCGTGACGCGATGTCCCGCGTTTCGGGAGTACGCCGGAACAAGTTCGAGTAAGAAGCTTCTTTCTAGGGCACCCAGCCAACGGCGGATCGTTGTAACAGGAATGCCTAGGTCGCCGGCTAGACTGTTGACGTTCAGCGTTTGACCCGTCCGAGTTGCTACTAATCTCAAGAACTGCTCAAACCTGTCACTTGATTCGATCGCCAACAATTCGCGAATGTCGCGATTCGCGAACACTCGCACATAATCGTCAAGAATTTGCCGGCGCATTTCCGGCGCGGCCGCTACTGATCGTGGAAAGCCTCCGGTTGCCACTGCCGTTCGCCAATCGAGAGGCCCGGTCTCTGCGGCTCGTCGTTCAAGTTCTTCCAACACCTTGGATTCGTTGGGCCCGAACAGGAAATCCCAGCCTTTGTGAACTTCGTTCAAACGAAGCTCGCTCAGTGTCAGCGGACGGAGTGTTCGATAGGCAGCTCGGCCAAGTAGTGAATCACCAACAGCACCCGTCATTCTTGGCTGGTTGGACCCACTTAGAAGGTATTGCCCAGCACCCTGCTCCCGATCGACCACGGCTTTGATCGCTAAGAACAGGCCGGGAGCACGTTGAGCCTCATCTATGAAGCCTGGGCCTCCCAATTCGTCCAGAAGCCCCTCTGGATCTTCTACGGCTTGCGCCAATACGTCACGGTCATCTAGTGTTCTATATGCCATATTCCGAGATTCGGCTATTTCCCGACAAAGCGTACTTTTGCCAACTTGGCGCGCCCCCATTACGGCTACAACGGGGTAGATCTCTAAGTCACGCCGTATGGTGGCACCGAGTGACCTTGGATATTGCAGTATGGACAAGGCGTATTAAGACGTTATATTGTTCATTAACAGCTAATATAACATTTAGGAGACACAATGCCAGACGGGCCGTCAGTTGAAGATCTGCTGGACTTTCTAAGCCACGCCGGAGATCGAGGATTGATGCCGGCAGCTACCGCTCAGGCGTTATCAGTAGCAACTCGAAACGTCTTTTCAGTACTGGACGACGCCGAGCGAGCCAGACTGCCGCTGGAAGATATCGATGGGGTTATTAGGCGCTTTACCAACAAACGCGCTAAAGACTTCAATCCCGCGTCGCTAAAGGAGTACGGTCGTCGAGTAAAACGCGCCATTGATTTGTACCTGCGCTGGCGCGAAGATCCCGCCAATTTTAGTGTAAAAACCAGGGCCACTAGTGTTGGTAAGAAAAAAGGAGCAAACGGAAAAAATGTCGAGCCACTTTTTGCTAAACCATTACCTGACGATGTGGACCTTCCTTTGATGGCCAGAACCACTGGATATCAAACCGCGTTTCCAGTTCGCGCAGGTCAGGTTGTCACGGTTTCGAATATCCCGCACGATCTGTCAAGCGCAGAAGCCGAGAGACTAGCACAGTTCATTCGCTTGTTAGCGCCAGCACAGTCCGTTGAGTAAAGCGTCGGCTTTGGTGGAAGAGGCGACTTTTTTTTCCACAAATATTCTTGCGACAATCGCCTTTAACGCCGCTGAGAGAAGCCTTGCGAATCGCGACGACAACCTAGTTGCGGCGCTCTTTTCAGCAACGTGGGTAGAGGCCTCGGTCAACGAGCTAGTGCACAAACTGACGGCGACCGACGAGAAGCATCTCGATACTCAACTGATCGAAGCTAAGCGTACCGTTACGGCGGTCAATTTGTTCGATCGCAGGTCAGCTTCTCTTAGGACCAAGCTAAATGTCCTCTGCGCCACCACAGCGCACCGCCAAATCGATTGGGGAACTGAACCTTGGCAACGCCTGGCCCTTCTCATCCAACTACGGAACTGGCTTGTGCACCTACGCCCAGAACGGATGAAAGTCCGACCCGGTGTTGAGGGCGAACCTTCTAGTCTTGTTAGCCAACAGGTTCACGAGCTTGTGCGTTCTCTCAAGAATTCAGGCGCTATCAAAGAGATTCCGAGGGGACACTTAGTTCCTGTTGCCGTAGCAGCAAGCCTGCCAGGAGTCGGTGCGTGGTCCTATCGCGTTGCGTACGATACGTTAGCGGCGGTTGTCACGTGGCATCCGCCGTGGAAGACACGCATACTCGCATTTGCAAAACAACCTATCGAGACGCCATCAGGCCGCGATTCGTCGTCTTCCTAGTTGAGGACCTCGGAGATCAGTCGCACCCTTAGTCGAATCCGATGCCACCACTCACCAGATTCGTCCACTACAGAGCCTTTCATCTGAGGGGTGTGGTCGCCCCTGCAAGCGAGTCTGACGCCATTCATCTTGAGGCATTAGCGCCAAACCTCAGTGCAATGATTGTCAACGGTTCGCACCCTGTGTTCGAGCAGATAGATCGCAAGACCAGTGTTGCCAACATGCTGTTCAGCGGTGGCCTGAAGGACGTGGGAGACGATTCGATTGCTCCGCGACTTACGGCCCTGATGCGTTCAGCGAAAGAAGATCGCCTTAAAACGGTCGGATCGGGCGCAGCTTTAGTAATCCTGAAGGCCGGCTCCACCGCATCGTTTGCACCGTCTCACGTGAGGGAGTTGGAACAATTTGCAGTCTGCTTTGATGCCGTGCCTGAGGACTGGAAGGACGGTCTATCCCGAGGAGAGGTCAGCGCTCTTATAGCTGCGCTCGGCGTAACTCTTCCCAAACTCATTGGAGTTGAAAAGGTATCCGAAGCAATCGTGTTCTTTCGAGATGACGGAAAGCCTGTCTTCACGTTTCGGTTTATCATGGGACGGGCCCGAGCATACGTATCTTCTCCGGTCTCGGCCGAAGACGTGACACGTGTTAAGGAGCGGTTCCGTCAGATCGAAGCAGAGCCGTCACTAGACAGAGTAGTTCGCCTGTGGCATTCCGCATTAGAGAAGGGCGACAATCTCCGTGCGTTCCTGTCCTCTTGGAATGGGCTGGAGATCTTTATTGGAAAGGTCTTCAACGAGTACGAAGCGCTGACGTTTGACGGCTTAGCGGGCGACCTGCAGCGCTCGTCCATTCAGCGTTACTTACGCCGGATTCGCGACGTGATGAAGGATAAGTATCGGTTGACGGATAGATTCGGCCTCGTTGCAGCACACCTTTCGCCCAGCGAATCCGATGTGGACTTCGCGACGTTTTCCAAGGCGAAGGACGACCGCGACAGTCTTTCGCACGGACAGGATGTAGACGAGGACGAGCTACCCGTGCTGGAAGTGCAAGCTCTTACTCGCAAGTACCTCCGACTTCATCTTGAGAGGCGCGCCGCGATCCGATAGGCAGTCATGCGCCCTACCCTTCATTAGATTGCTCGTGCAAGACTTTTATCGAGATACCGCCTATCGCTTTCGGAGCAAAGGCGAGTGATCAATGGTTGGTGCTCGCTCTTGCGTCCAATACTTTCGTGGAGTGGCCGGATTAGTGGTTAGGTGCGACGACAGTCTCGGCGTAAACGAACCCATCTCCCGCCGCGACTTCCTTAACGGCGTCCTCTTCGCCGGCGCCGGCCTACTCCTCCACAACAAAGCCCCAACCATCTCGCCTGAAGACGCCTTCAACGGCTACGGCGGAATCGGCGACTACGCGCACTCTAACGGCAACACCTGGGAAGTCCTGAGCGCCGGACACGCAATGCGCGATGGCGCGTTCGAAAAGCGAATCGCTAACGCAACTGACACCGGCGAGATCTACGACCTCGTCGCCGTCGGCGGCGGAATCAGCGGACTCGCCGCCGCGATCTTCTTCCAGAAATACAAAGGCGGGCGCGCGCTCGTCATCGACAATCACCCGATCTTCGGCGGCGAAGCCAAGCGCAACCAATTTCTAGTTGGTGGGCAACGACTAACTGCGCACCAGGGCTCGGCGATCTTCCTCGTGCCGAAGAAGGGCGGATACACCAGTCAGTTCTACGACATGATCGGAATGGATCGCTCCTCGTTCAACTACCAGACGTGGCGCGGACCGCTGCCCGAGATGCCGCTCAGTCACTCGCCGTACGACACGCCGAGGAACTACGGGTTCTACTTCACATCCCAATTCCCCGGACGATCCGGGATGTGGGTGATGGATCCGTGGCGACGACAGCTCGAGGGCGCGCCGATCAGTGCGACGGAACGCGCGGAGCTGCTGCGCTGGGGAACGAATCGCGTTCCCTTCCCCGGACCGCAGACCGAAGGCGACGCGATCTCGCGACAGCTCGACACCATGACGCTCGAAGATCACCTGATCGCGCGCTACAACATCAGTCGGGAGACGGTGCGAAAGTTTCTGTCGCCGGTCGAAGGCGGTGGATATGGCCTCGGTCCCGACGTGCTGTCGGCGTACTGCAACTACGCGATCGAGAACCAGTTTCCCGAAGACGGCGACGACGAGCTAGGCGACCAGATGTTTCCCGACGGCAACGGCGGATTCGGGCGGCTGATGGTGAAGACGCTCATCCCCGACGCCTTCGCCGGTCCGCGCACCGTCGACGCAGTGTGGCAGAATCGCGTCAACTTCCGCGCGCTCGATCGCGCGGGACAACCGACGCGGATTCGGCTCAATTGCACCGTCGTCCGCGTCGAGCACGCGGGGGATCCAGCCAGCGCGCCGCACGTCGTCATCACCAACGTCAAAGGCGGTCGGCTCTACAAAGTCAGAGCGCGCTCAGTCGTCATGGCGGGCGGCAGCTGGACGACCAAGCACATTGTCCACGACCTCCCCGCCAGCCACCGCGAAGCGTACGCGCAGTTTTATCGATCGCCGTGCCTGTTGGCGAACATCGCCGTGCGCAACTGGCGCTTCCTCTACAAGATGGGAATGTCCGGCTGCCGCTGGTTCGGAGGACTCGGCGACTATCTCTCGGTGCGCAAAATGGCGCTCGTCGGCAACGAGAGCCCGACGATCGGCCCCGATTCACCGACGGTGCTGACCATCAAAGTGCTGTTCGCACAACCCGGACTGCCGATCGCCGAGCAGGGCAGCCGAGGACGCGCGCAGCTGCTCGGCACTTCGTTCGCGCAGTACGAGCGGGCGTTCCGCGAGCAGCTCGGCGACATGTTCGCGCCCGGCGGATTCGATCCGCGCCGGAACATCGCCGGGATCATCCTCAATCGCTGGGGCCACGCGTACGTGAATCCGCAGCCGGGTTTCTTTTTCGGAGTCAACGGCAAGCCGGCGCCGAGGGACGTTCTGCGCAATCGTCCGCACGGCCGGGTTGCTTTTGCGAATACCGATCTTGCGGGTGCGAGCGATCACCGCAATTCTATCCGCGAAGCAGATCGCGCAGTGAAGCAGCTCATCGGCGCCTGACCTGAGTCTTATGACGCGTGTAGTAGCCGTAGTCCTCATCGCAATCTTGCTACTTGGGTGCGACGCGAAGTCCGAGAGAGCGTCGGCTGTGCCTCAATCCGATAGTCTCATCCCAGCGGCGTCTCCGCAGCCGCGTTTCGACACCGCGGTGCTCATGCGTGCCCGGCAATCAATCACAGACTACCTCAGGCAAAACATCGTCAGCTCTCGCGGCGACGCTCCCCAATTCGAGCAGTGCTCCCAGAACTTCAAATCCAGACCTGTCGCTTCTCTGCTCGCCGTCGCTCGCGCGCGTGTCCTCGATGCGCAACCCGTCGGGCCGCCTCACGGCCCGCGGCCCGACACCATCTCCGTTCTCGCTGAGCTACTCGTCGTCGCGCAGGCAGGTCCGGGAGACCCGCGAGAGACGACCTGGAATGTGGAACAGAGTGTCCATCTCGATACCGTTCGGCTCACCCTGGTTGCCACTGGTCGACCTGACATCGAGTGGGGCCTGTGTTGGGCCGGCTATGACGCCGCGGTTTTTGCCGGTCCACCCGCGTTCATCCGCGCAAGCGATTCAACGCCCGCGGATCTGCACTGGAAGCCTCCGTTGAGCTCGTGGGCGTCGCTCGATCGGCTAGCCGACTCCGTGCGGTGGAGTAGCCTCCGCTCACTTCAAAACGACAGCGCAGTCACCCGGACGATAGCCAGTGGGAATTTTGCGAACCGCCTTGGTGTGCTGGAACACACACGAGACGGTCAAAACTGCCTCACAATCGCGGATTCCACGTTGCCGCCGGGAACTCCAGTGTTGGTCGTTCCACCCGGCGAACCAAATGCGACCGTGCAGGGACTGATCGAGGCACGGCGCGTACGCGAATGCATGAAACCTGGAGATGAGTGGGGCAGCGTCCAAATTGCCAATGCGAGCTTTTACGACGTCGTCTTCGCGCCCGGCAATTCAGCAGCAGATGACGGGATCGTAGTTGCAGCCCGACCGCAGGCCTTACACAAAGTGAATGGTGTCGTCTCGATCGACGTCGATGGGGATGGACGTCCTGAATCCTTTGAGAGCTGCAGGAGCAGAGAGGGAACTCATCTGGGCGTCACGACTGGCAGCGGACCACGTGCGACCAAGCGTTGGGAGCAATACGTCTACGTGCCGTACGAGTTGGAGCCAGACTGCAAGTGATCACCGCAATTCTATTCGCGAAGCGGATCGCGCGGTGAAGCAGCTTGTAGGGGCTTAGCTGGCCGGAGCTTCATCCGAGCCCGGCTGCTCGCACCATCAGAAACATTCACGGCATCGACTTCGCTCAGCCCTCGTTGTACTCGTCGTGGCGGCGCCACCACATGCCCGTCTCGTTGCGTCCCAAGGGCGCGCGATCGAGCCACTGGTACATGCCCCAGAGGCCGTCCACTCCGCGCGCAAAGGCCGAATAGGTGTGATAGACGACGCCTTCGTCGAGCATGAACGCGCTCATTCCCGGCCTCTCGCGTGTGTACGTGGCCGTGTCGGTTCCGGTCATGGCGGCGTTGTCGCCGACAGGGTCGTCGCCGCTCTTCGTCAGTGGATTGGCGATCGGCGCGTCCCCGCTCACGATCCGTCCCCACCCGCCCTCCGTCAACGGTGGCTCACGGTGGTAGTTGTATTCGATGCCGCCCTCGCGCTGCTGCCGCTCGGTGAACGAGACATTGAAGTCGAAGTTGAAGTCGTTGTCGACCGAGGACGCCCAGGGAAACGACCATCCCATTCGCTGCTTGTAGGCCTGCAGTTTCGCCAGCGGCGCGCGCGACACCGCCGCCAGGGTGACGTCGTGGTTCGCCAGGTGAACGCCGAAGCCGTTGAACCCGTCGGCGATCGTCGAGCAAGTCGCGCAGCCTGCCTTGTAGTCGGGCCCGAACATGAAGTGGTAGACGAGGAGCTGCGAGCGCCCTCCGAAGAGGTCTGCCAGCGAGGCGCTCCCCTCGTCGGTATCGAATCGATAGTCCTTGTCGATCCGAACCCACGGAAGCTCCTGCCGCCGCCGCGCCAGCTCGTCGCTGCGGCGCGTTAGCTCCTTTTCCTCCTTGAGCAGTTCGACACGCCCTGCCAGCCACTCTTCACGTGTCCCGGTCAGGTGCTTCGTCATCGCTGTTATCTCCGTTCCTCTTGCCATTACGCCTTCTCCACCCGGCGCCGAATCCGGTCGAACATGAGCGGCCAACCCTGCGACAACGCCTCACGATAGCCGTCGGGAAACAGGCCGAGTGCCGTGTGAGTGAGCGTGATCGAGGTCCCGCCGTCGGCCTCCTTGAGCCGGTACTGCAGGTTCGACGACACTGCGAACGACATCATCAGCGGTCCCGTAATCTCGAGCAGCGTGGGCCGCTTGATAGCCTGCACGTGACCCCACAAGTGCCCGTTGCCGTCACCGAGGTCGCGGAACCAGCGGCCGCCGGGCCAGGGCTCGAGCGTCATCGGCATGGGGGTGCCGGGCTGTCCTTCGTTGGAGGGGCCCATCTCCTCGAGCAGCGCTGCAAAGGTCGCGGCGAGCGGTGCGCGAACGTGAGTCTCCTCCGTGATGCTGAGTGACAGGTTATCGATTTCTGGGGCGATCGCGATCATGGTTGTCTCCTCTGAGTGGTATTCTTGTAACTGCGCTCCGATTGCTGCTCGGCGCGTTCCTTGACTCGGG
>JALYKQ010000217.1 GCA_030774675.1 Gemmatimonadota bacterium
ATTTACCTCAGCCGGGTGTCTCAATTATCCGTGCCGCACCCCAAGGGCGTAGCCCGAGCGAAGTTCGTCCAGCCCCGGCGGCGCACTTTTCCCCATGGGGTCAGTGCGGTCTGGCGGTCGTGAGCGACCGGGTCAAGTGTCTGATTCGTCTCGAATTTGAGGGATCAGACATTGCCCGGCCTTCACATCACCGACCACCAGATGAGGCTGTACATGATTTACCGACATAGCAAAGATGCCGCCATTGCTGCCGCCAAGTCCGGCTTCAGCAGAGCAACCGGCTACCGCATCGAGGACGATCCGCGGCTGCCCTCGCAGAAGAAAGCACCGCGTAGCCGACGGCGGCCGGACCCATTGGCCGAGGTTTGGGACGGCGAGATTGTGCCGATCCTGAAGTCGGCTCCCGGCATTCGGGCGATCGCGGTGCTCGAAGAGATCCGGCGGCGCCACCCGGAGATCGGCGCTGGCATTCGGCGCACGCTTGAGCGGCGCATGCGCACGTGGCGAGCGCTGGTCGGGCCCGAGCAGGATGTGATCTTCCGCCAGGAGCACGAGCCCGGCCGGTTTGGCCTGTCCGACTTTACCGACACGAGCGTACTCGGCGTCACCGTCGTAGGTGTCGTTCTGGGGCATCGGCTATACCACTTCCGGCTCGCCTTCTCGGGCTTCGAGCATGCCCACGTCGTGCTCGGCGGCGAGAGCTTTGTCGCGCTGGCCGAGGGTCTGCAGAATGCACTGTGGGCGCTCGGCGGGGCACCACGCGAGCATCGCAGCGATAGTCTCTCGGCGGCATTCTGCAACCTGGACCGCGACGCTCAGGAGGATCTGACGCTGCGCTATCAGGCGCTGATACGCCATTACGACATGATACCGACCCGGAATAACCGGGGAGTTGCGCACGAGAATGGCTCCATTGAGAGTTCGCATGGGCATCTCAAGAAGGCGCTGGAGGACGCACTGTTGCTGCGTGGCAGCCGAGACTTCGATGACCTGGATGGCTACCGGCGCTTCATCGACGAGATCGTTGGCCGGCGCAACGCCAACAATCGCAAGCGGATCGAGTTGGAGCGGCCGATGCTCACTCCGCTACCCAAGCGCCGGACGGCCGATTACGAGGAGAAGATTGTCACCGTCACGTCGAGCGGCGGCTTCATCCTGCGCCGCGTCTTCTACACGGCGCCATCGCGCCTCATTGGCCATCGCCTGCGCGTACATCTCTACGATGATCGGCTCGACTGCTTCCTCGGCGCAACTCCGATGATGACGCTCCGGCGTGGACGGCCGGTATCGGAGAGCAAGGGCGGTCACGTCGTCGATTATCGGCATGTGATCCACGCGCTGCGCAAGAAGCCGATGGCGCTCAATAATCTGGTTTATCGCGATCAGTTGTTCCCGCGTCCGGCCTACGCGCGAGCCTTTGAGGCATTGCACCAGAGCGTGGGCGACAAGCGCGCGTGCAAGTTGACCGTCGAGTTGCTGGCGCTCGCCCATGATCGCGGCTGCGAGGCTGAACTGGCAGGGCTGATCGACGCGGAACTGGACGCCGGCCGGTTACCAGATCTGGCGATACTGCGTGAGCGGTTCAGTCCAAACCCGGCATCCGTACCGGCGATCAAGGTGGAGTTTGTACCACTCAGCATCTACGACGAACTCGTGGCTGTCTGTGCCGTCAATCCGACCTCCAACCTGGAGGCTGTGGCATGACCACGACCAACATTGTTGATGCCGCCCGCGTCGAACTCTTGCTCAACGAATTGCGCTTACCGGGCATCAGGCTGATGTGGGCCAAGCTCGCCGCGCAATCCGACAAGGAGGGCTGGCCGGCGGCCCGCTTCCTCGCGGCGCTCGCCGAGCACGAGATGGCCGACCGTGGCCGCCGCCGCATCGAACGGCATCTCACTGAGGCGCGTCTGCCCGCCGGCAAGACGCTCGCCACATTCGACTTCGAGTCCGTGCCAATGGTCTCGAAAGCTCAGGTGATGGCGCTGGCGTCCGGCGATGCTTGGTTGGAGAAGGGGGCCAACATCCTGCTCTTCGGGCCGCCCGGCGGCGGCAAGAGCCATCTGTCGGCAGCGCTCGGGCTTGCCCTGGTCGAGAATGGATGGCGCGTGATGTTCGCCCGCACTACCGATCTCGTGCAACGGCTCCAGGTAGCTCGTCGCGAGTTGGCTCTCGAAAGCGCGATCGCCAAGCTCGACCGCTACGATCTGCTCATCCTCGACGACCTCGCCTACGTCACCAAGGATCAAGCCGAAACCAGCGTACTGTTCGAGTTGATCGCCGCACGTTACGAGCGGCGATCGATGCTGATCACGGCCAATCAGCCGTTCGGCGAATGGGGAAAGATTTTTCCCGACCAAGCTATGACGCTCGCCGCCATCGATCGCCTTGTCCATCACTCCACGATCCTGGAGATGAATGTCGAGAGCTACCGCCGTCGCGAGGCCCTCGATCGAAGGCGCGGTCGCGGCCGGCCACCAGCCCACTCGACAATCAAGAAAACAGAGAACGCCGAAGACTGATTGACGTT
>JALYKQ010000218.1 GCA_030774675.1 Gemmatimonadota bacterium
ACGCGAGGTACGCAGCAATCACCAGACACACCGCCGTCAGCGCGTAAATCCACGGGGGCGAGATATCGCGGTCAGTATCGTCCGCCGTGGCGACGGCGCGAGATGCGACGAGCGTGCTCACGAGTCCGCCCATCACCGGTTTCGCCAAACTTATCAGAGTATAGACAGCGGCGACCGCGATAGTGCCGGCACCGATGAACCGCACCTGCGTACGCCAGATCACTGTCGTGTGCGCCGCCAGCGTCTCGCCGACGCCGGCGGGCTGCATCGACGTCAGCCAAGGCACGGCGATCACCCACGAAATCACCTGGCCGACCAGCATCGCCATTCCCACCGACAATCCAACGAGATGTCCAGCGCCGAGCAGCGCGAGCGACCACGCGAAGTTGTAGCCGGTCGACGCATTCTCGCCGATGCGGAAGAAGCCGTTCAGCTCAGCGGCGGCGATGCGTGTCGCCGTTATGATAGCGAGCCCAGCCGAAGCGACGGAGCCGAGGATCACTGCCCTGAGTCCTTCTCTCGCCTCGCCTGTCTCGTCCTTCGTCTCGCCGCGCGTGCCCGATCCAACCTTCAACACCTCGGCAGCTGCCACGCCTTCTGGGTAGGGGAGATCGGAAGTCGTCACCAGTGCGCGCCGGAGCGGAATCGTGAACAGCACCCCGAGCACGCCACCGCTCAGGCAGATGAGAAAAGACTGCCAGAAGGGGAATCCCGTCCACCAGCCGACGATCACAAGTCCCGGCAAGACGAAGATGATCGCCGAGAGCGTGCCGGCTGCGGAGGCGACGGTCTGGACGATGTTGTTCTCGAGGATCGACGAGTCCTTGAACGCGCTCAGGATCGCCATCGAGATCACCGCCGCAGGAATCGACGAGGCGAAGGTGAGGCCGACCTTGAGACCGAGGTAGACGTTGGCCGCCGTGAAGACCGTCGTGATGAGCGCGCCGAGGATGAGGCTGCGTAGGGTGAGTTCTTTGGGTTTCATGAGCCCAAAACTTACAGCCAGACTTCGATGCCCGACTAGCCCTGCTTCTCCCACCTCCACACCAACCCATCTTCGGGATCGATCACCTCGCCAATGTGCCGGAAACCGCACTTGGTCAAGACCCGTCCTGAGGCGTTCGATTCCGGAAGTGTGTGTGCCCGGACCACGCGAACTTGGCCACTGCTAAAGGCGTAAGCGGTCAGCGCCTCCGCGGCCTCTGTCGCGTACCCTTTGCCCTGGTGATCGGGACTGACGCCATAAGCGATCTCGACGACGCCGTCAGCTCCCGGAGGTCCCTTGAAGCCCACCTTCCCGACGACAGTGTCGCTCTCCCGATGCACCAGGGAAAAACCATGGGTCCACGGATCTGCCGAGGTCGAGGTGCGAAGCCGTGCCAGCCAATCGGCCGACAACTCCGCCCTCTCGGACGGAGTCATCGCCCCGACCATCGCGCGGACTGCCTCGAGTGTCTGTGGAACCAGCTTCAGGTTTTTTGTCTGCACCTGCCAATGTTACACCTCTCGAATGGACAATGCGCGCTGAACTTCGCTACAATCGATCATCCATGCCTCCACTCGACATCTGCAAACAGCGCCTGGCTAACCAGCATCTAAGCAGGCAGACGCTCGAGAAGCCGAGCGAGATTGTGCGTTCGTTGGGTGCAGTGCAGGCCCAGGACTACGGCCTGGCGAAGTGGGGCGTCGCCCAGCGCACGCACAACGCTACTGACGCGGCCGTCGAGAAAGAATTAAGCGAAGGCGCGATTCTGCGGACTCATGTTCTCCGCCCGACCTGGCATTTCGTGGTGGCCGCCGACATCCGCTGGATGTTGGCGCTCACGGCGCCGCGAGTGAAGATGATCCTTGCCCACTATGATCGAGATTTGGGGCTCGACGAGGCTGTGATCCGTCGAGCTAAAGCCGTGATGACGAAAGCGCTCGAAGGGGGCAAGCAGCTCACGCGCGCCGAGCTGTCGAAGGTTCTCGAACGAGCCCGGATCCGGACGGAAAACACGCAACGACTTGCGCGCATTGTAATGCACGCGGAGCTGGACGGGATTATCTGTAGCGGCGCGCGCCGGGGTAATCAGTTCACTTACGCACTGCTCGAAGAGCGTGTGCCGCTGGCGAAGGCGCAGGAGCGCGACACCGCTTTATTCGAGCTCGCGAAGAGGTACTTCAACACTCGCGGTCCTGCGACGGCGGATGATTTTGCCTGGTGGTCGGGCCTGACGAAGGCGGATGCGAAAAAGGCAGTGCTTGGAGCGGAATCGAAGCTCGAGCACGAGATCATCGAGGGACGCCAATACTGGTTCCCAACGCCCGCGCGACTCAAGACGAAATCACTAATCACGCGCCTGCTCCCGAACTTCGACGAGTACTTCATCGGACTCAGAGACCGGAGCGCAATGCTCACGACGCTCAGAGGCTTGGGGCGCGAGAGAGAGGTGGGGTTCATTGGTGGCCACATCATTACGATAAACGGACAGGTCGTCGGCGGATGGAAGCGGGGCTTCGGCGGCAAGAAAGCAATGGTCGCGCAAAGGGTACTCACGACGCTCGGCGAGGTCGAGCGTCGTTCAATTGCAAGAGAAGTACAGAGATTCGCTGCGTTCCTGGGAACGCCGGTGGAGCTCACGACCTCAACGCCGTGATATTACCTCGCCGTTGATATCGCCTTGTCCGAGGTTAGCGATCCGTCCGGAGCTTTCTTTGCCAGCACAGCCACCTGATCCCCGGCGGCCACGCTTCTCGAAGCGAGCTTCAGCTCGGTAACAGGCGTATTGGGCGGGACTGTCACATTCTGAGAACCGCCAGCGTATTGCACCACGAGATTCGACCCGTTGCTGCTGCTTACATTGCCGTTCGACATTCGCGACTGCGACACCGCCCCGTTTGTCATGCGCGACGCCGATACGTTGCCGTTCGTCATTCGCTTCGCGGCGGCGCTCCTGTCCGGCGCCATCATGCGACTTCCTTCGCCGACCCCTCGGAGCTCCTCGGGGAAAACGTGAATCTCGGTCGCCCGCTCGGAGCCATCGGCCTGCTTCACGGTGGTCACTCCGATGAAGGAGCTCTCCTTGACGTGCGCAAGATCACTGGGAGCCCGGACGTAGAGGTGAAACGGCTGTGCCAGGTTCACCCTCACGGAACCGGTATCAGACTTGAGAACGAGCTGATTCGCCGAGACGCTCCCGACCGTGCCCCTCAGCATGATCGGCGCATCGGGGTTGGAGGTCTCGGCGCTCCGCCCGACCTGTGTGGTATCCTGAGTTGAATCCGCGCTCCGATTGCACGCGAACGCTGAGAGCGCGAAGAACGAGCAAAACATCAATGGTTTTGTGGCTTCGATCATCCGAATTTTCTTGAACACTTTGCCCTCTGGGTAGACACGGAAAGCTCGAGCGTGGAGTCCGGTTAGCCCCGCACATCGCGTGCTCGTGAGTAGTCACGATGGTGGCGAGGGCGATCCGCCTAACCATCCACTGTCGCCGCCTCGATATTTCAGACGATGCGAGTCTCTTACGTCGCGCTCACACTTACGCTCGCACTCGGCACGAACGAGCCTCCACCGACGTCGCTGTGCGATGGCCCCGCGCGTCCCCTCGCGCCCAGCCGCGATCTCTACTGCATCGAGCTGATTGCGGCGCCGCGGATCGTCGGGGCCTCCGGTCGAGTCGAGCTAGCCATGCGCCCGGGACCCTTCACCGTCGACGTCACCGCCTCCGGCGTGTTGCGTTTCTCACCCGTCATCAACCTCGAGGGCCTTCCCGCTCCCGCGTCGCTCGGCCCCTATTCCATTTACGTCGCGTGGGTCGCGACACCGGTCATGGATCCGGTGCTTCGGCTCGGAGAGGTGCGCAACGGCCGCGCACAGCTTCCCCCGATCGCGCTCGACAAATTCATCATCCTCGTCACCGCTGAGCCTTCGGCAATGGTGACGTCACCTACCGGCCGATTCGTGCTGCGCGGCGCGTCGCCCAGCACCCGGCTGCAGCCGGCGGACCTCATGCAGTTCACCATCGGGGCGACGCGCGAGCCTCAGTCGCAGTCAATGCAACACTCACACATAGCTCCTAACACGCGAAGCGACTCGGCGCGCTGGACGATGGTCCCGATGCCGCCGAATCTCCCGATGCTTCCCGCTGAGATGACGCTTCGCCCGAAAGTTGCGCCCTACCTGCCGTCCGCGGACGCACGAACGCCGCGCGCGCGACCGCGTGAGCTGATACGCCTCGGCAACGGCGACACGCTGCGGCTCCGCGCCGGGTTGGTTCGTCGCAGCTTCAAGGACCAAACCCTGACGATGTTCGCCTTCAACGACCAGTATCCCGGGCCGTTGCTCGAGGTCCCGCAGGGCGCGGAGATTATCGTCGATCTCACCAACGCGCTCGACCAGCCGACGACGATACACTGGCACGGCGTGCGCCTCGATAATCGCTTCGACGGCACGCCTGACCTCACCCAGCAGCCGGTACCACCCGGCGGCCATTTCACCTATCGCCTGCGTTTCCCGGACGCTGGGATCTATTGGTATCATCCCCACGTCCGTGAGGACGTGCAGCAGGAGCTCGGACTGTACGGCAACATGCTCGTTCGCTCGCCGCGCCCTGATTACTTCAGCCCCGCGCACCGCGAGGAGATCCTCATGCTCGACGATCTCCTCATCAACGACGACGGACTCGTCCCCTTCGGCGCCGACCTGGCGACGCACGCATTGATGGGACGCTTCGGAAATGTCCTGCTGGTGAATGGAGAGCCACGCTACTCGCTCTCGGTCAAGAAAGGCGAAGTCGTCCGCTTCTACCTGACGAACGTCTCCAACACCCGGACCTTCAACCTGTCCTTTCCCGGCGCCCGCATAAAAGTCGTCGCCGGCGACGTAGGTAACTTCGAGCGAGAGGCGTGGGTCGAAAGCGTTGTTCTCGCTCCGGCCGAGCGCTACGTGGTGCAGGTGAAGTTCGACTCGGCCGGTTCCGTCCCAGTGCTCAATCGCGTCCAGTCCCTCGACCATCTCTTTGGAAAGTTCTACTACGAGACTGACACGCTTGGCATCGTGCGCGTCGCCGCCGAGCCGGCCGAGCGAGACCTCGAGCCAAGCTTCGCGACGCTGCGCGAGGATACCGCGACCCAGCGGGACATCGGACGCTATCGGTTGCATTTCGGGCGCGACCCGGATAAGTCGCTGATCCTCGCAGTGGAGACGCAGGACCTGCCTTTCTTCACGCAGCAGATGATGCGCCTCGACTCGATCTACTTTACGCCGATCGAGTGGACTGGCACGATGCCCGGAATGAACTGGGCGTCCACAGGGCGCGAGGTGCGCTGGGTAGTGCGCGACGCGGCGACGGGAAAGGAGAACATGGACATCGACTGGTCGTTCCGGCGCGGAGACGTGGTCAAGCTCCGCATCGCGAACGAACGGCAATCGATCCACGGCATGCAGCATCCCATCCATGTCCATGGCCAGCGCTTTCTCGTCCTCGCGGTGAACGACGTCCCGACGACGAATCGCGCGTGGAAGGACACCGTACTGATCCCCGTGGGATTCACAATCGATCTACTGCTCGATCTATCGAACCCCGGCCGCTGGATGCTACACTGTCACATCGCCGAGCATCTGACGTCGATGATGATGATGGCTTTCACCGTACAATGAACGCATCACGTGGAGCTGCCATGAACAACGCTCGCTTTCTCTCGATCGCATCCCT
>JALYKQ010000219.1 GCA_030774675.1 Gemmatimonadota bacterium
CTCGATCGCCCCTGCTTCCTCCTGGCCTTCTATCAGCAAGACCTTTCGCGACTGGGCGGCCGCCAGCGGGTTCGTCGGAGTCGTGACGTGCGAGCATGTTCCTGGCTCGCTGCTTCTTCAGGCAGCTGATCCCCAGAGCCCAACGCTTACCGAGCTCGACGTATGCGCCGAATGTTATTGGCGCGGTGGCAGGCTCTTGGCGGCTGTGGATCTCGCTCCTCTTATGCTCGAGGATCCTAGGGGATTCCGACGCCTCCGCGAGGGGGCGGAAGGCCTCCTGCTACTGCTCTTGAACGGGATCCGCTGGGCCGGAGCTCCTCGTTCACAGGCCATCCGAGACAAGCACATCGTGAGGTTGATGGATTCAGATCCAGACGGTATGCGCGCGGCTGCGGAGATTCTGGGCTCAGCTGCCCCGACCGCCGTACGACTGGCGGAGACGTTGAAGCGTGGGGAGTGGAACCGAGCGCTGGCGGTCCGATTGGAGATCCGAGCGCTCGCTGGGGGACTTGCGACTCCGACGTCCCTTGCTCGGCGGGCCTCGTTTCGAGGAGGAGCGTACCGAACATGTCCAGTCATCAGACTCACGCGAACGGGTCGAAAAAAGCCTCCCAACATTGAGGAGTGGCTGAGCCTGATGTCGAAGAGTCACTCGGTCATTGGACTCTGAGGACGCGATGGCCGCTTCCGAATCAGGCCCCCGGACAGGCCGGCGCATGCGGATCATTGCCTTTGCGTATGCTTGTGAGCCCGTGAAAGGCTCCGAGCCCGCGGCAGGCTGGGTTCTGGCACGTATGCTCGCGCGATTCGCCGATGTGTGGGTGGTTACGAGAGAGAACAACCGACAGCCGATAGAGAGTGCGATAACGAGCATTCCTGAGCGTGACCACCTTCGTTTCGAGTACTTCGATCTGCCGAGCTGGACCCGCCGCTGGAAGCGGGGAGCCAGAGGTGCCCGAATCTACTACGCCCTCTGGCAAGTAGGTGCGGTCAGGAGAGGCCGACGACTGGCTCAGGATGTCCAGCCTGAAATCGTTTGGCATCTCACGTGGGGAAATGCCTGGCTCGGAACGCTCGCACCCTTTCTTCCCTACAGGTTCATCTACGGACCCGTGGGGGGTGGCACTGGGATGGCTTGGGGGCTATTGCGGACGTTGGGGTTGCGGGGGTGTGCGTTCGAGTTCGCCCGAACATCGGTTCGCGTCTTTGCTCGATACCTCAACCCGTTCGCCAGGCTCGCCTGGCGTCGAGCTGACGTGATCCTCGTTCAGAACCCCGAGACGCGGGATTGGCTGCCTAGGCGGCACAGGCCCAGGACGGTTGTCTTCCCCCACGCTGTGTTGGAAGAGGATGCAAGCGGATCACGTGCGCCGCTCGTCCGACGGGGACAGCTCACTGCCTTGTACGCAGGTCGGCTCGTTCCCTGGAAAGGGGTAGCGCTAGCCATCCACTCGCTCGTTCACTTGCCGGACTGGCGCCTGCTGATCTGCGGGACAGGATCAGATGAGATGCGTTTGAAGCGTCTTGCAGGGCGCCTGGGCGTCGATGATAGGACACAATTCCTGGGTTGGCTTCCGAGAGAGCGTGTTCGCACGCTGATGGCTGAGGAAGCCGACGTCTTTGTTTTCCCAAGCTTGCACGACGATGCGCCGTTTGCCGTCGCTGAAGCGCTGACCCTTGGTCTCCCGGTAGTGTGCCTTGATCGGGGAGGACCGCCCGTGCTCGGGGGGACCCCTGTCCGTGCGTCGAGAGCCGAGCCGACAATCGAGGCTCTTGGGGAAGCAATGAAGGAGGTCAGCGGAGGAAGCTCCAGCACGTACCCTGATATGCGGTTCTTCACCCGCCAGCTACGTTCCATCGTTGAGCAGCGAATTCCGGAGGTGGCGGGCGCGGCTCGATCGTCCGTTAAGGGCGTAGGCACGGCAGGACGACCATGAGACAGCGGTCGCCTTCCTCGTTGCCGGAGGTTCGGAGGATGGCGCCTGATGGTGAGAAAACGGCATGATTCGCGTTGGACCCCCCCATCCAGCGCGTCGTTCTTTTCGTGCGCTGCTCGG
>JALYKQ010000220.1 GCA_030774675.1 Gemmatimonadota bacterium
CGTTGTCGTGAAGTCGGCAACCTGCAGCGCCGCGAATACGGCGACTATCACTTTCCTGAACGCAAGCAATGGAGCGCTATCAGGTGCCGGCACGCTGACGTTCAAGTATATGGTGATCAGGCCGTAACGCTGGGTGGGCCTGGTACGCGTGAACCATTGCGCGGTTAAATTGGATGGGCCGGTGACATATCGTCACCGGCCCATTCGCATCTAATGCTTCTCACACCGACATGAAAATCTCCTGGCTGCCCACGATTGCCGCCGCGGCGGTGATCGGCACGGTAATCAGGGTGGCGCTCTTTACGCCCGTGGAAGCAAAGCAGGGAGCAGCGCAAAAGATTTTTTACATTCACGTGCCGGCAGCGTGGGTCGCGTTTTTCGCATTCGGCTTCGTCGCGATCGCAAGCGGCGTCTTCCTCTGGCTCCGAGATCGGCGTCTCGATCGCTTCGCCGAGAGCTCGGCTGAAGTGGGCGTCGTCTTCACTACGGTGGTGCTCATAACCGGACCACTGTGGGCCAAGCCGATTTGGGGCACCTACTGGGCTTGGTGGGACGTCCGCCTCATTTCGACGCTCTTTCTCTGGTTCATCTACGTCGCCTACATCGTGTTGCGCGGTGCAGTCGAGTCCCCCGAGCTGCGCGCCCGCTATTCGGCCGTGCTGGGAATCCTCGGCGCGCTCCTGATCCCTTTCATTCATCTCAGCGTCTATCTGTTCTCCACGATGCATCCGCTGCCGATCGTAGGGAAGCCAAGCAAACCGGCGCTGCCGAATGAGATGCTCTTGACCCTCTTCCTGTCCCTTTTTTCCTTCACGCTCCTCTACTTCGCCTTCGTGCGCTCGCGCTATCGCTACGCGGTCGAGCGCGATGCCGCGTCCGCGGCGCACTACGATGCCTGAGACATCGTCCTACTACCATGTCGCCTACACGCTCGCGCTGGGTATCTACGCCGCGTATGCTTTGAGTCTCTACGTCAGGCGGAAGCGCGTGAGGAGTGCGCGTTGACTGCGATTCCAGCTCCAACAACCGACACGTCGTTTGCGCGCGCGCGAGCAATCGCACCGGGGATCCCCACGGAAATAACGGATCCGGTGAATGCCAGCATTCTCGCCGTCTCGGAGGATCGCATTGCCGGCTTCGTCAATGAGCCGTTTGCCCAGATCGCGTTCGGCGCCGATCTTCCAGAAACGGTCGTCATCGAGCGGCTGCGCGCGATGCTGGCCTCGGGAGTCATCCGGCGGATCCGGCAGACGTTGATGGCGACCAACCTCGCGCCGGGCGCTCTCGTGGCGTGGAAGGTCCCTGTTGGCCGGCTCGATGCGGCGTTCGATTACATGGTGAAGCAGGATCCATTCTCCGGCCATGTCGTGATCCGGTCAACCGACGCCGAAACTTCCGGGTCGGTTTATCGATTATGGACGACCATCAAGGTGCCTGAGGGCTTCTCGATGACCAGGCACTGCGATTTTCTCGCCTCGACCGTCGGCGCGGAAGCTTACCGCATCATGCCCGCGAAGAAGCTTTTCGCCCTCGGCGTCGGACACCTGCGCCGGCGCGCCATCGGGCCGGGCGCGCGCAGCGAAGAGTCGGGCCACGTCCTCGATACGAACATCGTCGAGTTGTCGCCGCTCGAGTGGCGGGTGCTGACGGCGCTGAAGCGCGAGTTCACGGTCGACGAGATCACACCCGATCCGTGGAGGCCGCGCGCAGAAACGGCAGGGATCCCGCTCGCCGAATTCATCCGCGTAGCACGATCGCTGAGCGCGCGCGAGGTGATCGGACGATTCTCGACCTTCCTCGAGCACGTGAAACCTTCGGCCGGAGGCGAGCGCGTCACCCGTTACAATGCTCTGTTTCATTGGCGGGTACCTCCCGATCGAGAGATCGAGGCCGGCAGAGAGGTCGGTCGCCATCACATTCTCACCCACGCCTACTGGCGCGAAGGCGGACCCGAGTTCGCGAACGTGAACATCATGGCAGTAGCGCACGGAACGGACAAAGCGCTCGTGTTGGAGCACAAGACAGCGATCGACCGGCATCTCGATGAAGCCGGAATCCCGGTTCTCTACACCAACGTGTTCTGGGGCGGACGCAGCGAGATCAAGCCGTCGGAGATCTCACCTGTCGAGTACGCAGCCTGGGCCGATCGCGTGGGTCTGTCACAGGAAGCGAGCGCGGGGTGAGTGAAGGGAAGGTTTTTCTTGTCGGCGCCGGCCCTGGTGACATCGGCCTTATCACCGTAAGGGGCAAGCAGCTCATCGATTCGGCTGACGCTGTCGTGTACGACGCGCTCGCAAACTCGGCGCTGCTTCCGTCTGGCGCGCGAGAGACCGGAAGGCCCGAGTTGTACTACGTCGGGAAGCGCGGTGGAGCGAGAAACTCGGTGACCCAGGAGGAGATCAACGCCCTCCTCGTCAAGCTCGCGCGCGAAGGCAAACGGGTGGTGCGGCTCAAGGGCGGTGATCCATTCGTGTTCGGGCGTGGAAGTGAAGAGGCCCAGGCACTCAATGACGCCTCGGTGTCGTTCGATGTCGTTCCTGGCGTCACAGCTGGTATTGCCGCGCCGGCATACGCGGGAATTCCGGTGACCCACCGCACGCTCTCGACATCGGTCACCTTCGTCACCGGCCATGAAGATCCCGCCAAACCTGCCACCCAGACGAACTGGTCTGCCCTGGCAAAAGCAGGGGGAACGATTGTCCTCTACATGGGAGTTAAAACTCTCGACGGGATCGCTCGAGCGCTGATCGATGGCGGAATGCCGGGAGAGATTCCCGCCGCGGCGATTCAGTGGGGCACTCATCCCAGCCAGCGGACGGTCGTTGCGACGCTCGAGACTATTGCTGCCAAGGCGGAAGAACAGAATATCACCGCACCGGTCATCACGGTCATCGGTTGGTCGGTGGTTCTGCGCGAAGAGCTTAACTGGTTCGAACAGCGCCCGCTGTTCGGGCAACGGATTGTGGTGACACGCGCGACTCAGCAGGCGCCCGTGCTGAGCGAGAAGCTCGGCGAGCTCGGCGCGGACGTGATCGAGATGCCGGCGACCCAAATCGCCCGTCTCGATCTCGCTCCCCTGCGAGCGGCAATTGACGGGATCAATGACTACGATTGGTTGATCTTCACCAGCCAGAACGCGGTAGCAATCTTCTGGGAGCAATTGCTCGGGCGTGGGAGGGATTCGCGCGCGCTTGCGGGCCTCAAGATAGCGGCGGTCGGTCCAGCGACGGCCGGTGCGCTGCTGGAGCACGGAATCACCGTTGATGTGATCCCGGAACGATTCGTCGCGGAGGCGCTGCTGGACATCATGCGTGGACGCGAAGATGTGGCCGGACGCAAGGTCCTGTACGTCACCGCCGAAGGTGCACGCGATGTGCTACCCGATGGATTGCGGGAGATCGGCGCCAAGCTAGCTGTGATCGAAGCCTATCGCTCGATTCCCGACGGGGCGGGGGCGGAAAAGCTGGCCCGGGCCATCGAGGCCGGCAAAGTGGATCTCGCAACCTTCACCTCCGCGTCGGCTGTCCGAGGCTACATCGAAGCCGTTGGCGAAGACCTCGCCCTCCAGGTGCCGGCGGCGTCCATCGGTCCCCAGACATCGGATGCGCTCCGCGAAGCAGGCATCGAAGTCAGGACCGAGGCGACAGAGTCGACGATCGACGGTCTCGTGTCGGCGGTGCTAAGTGCCCGCTAGACAGAAATCCGATCCTGATGTCGTGCGCATCGGCACACGTGCATCCGAGCTAGCGCTACGGCAGGCGCGACTGGTGGAGAGCGGGCTGCTCGCTCGCGGGATCCGGTCCGAGTTGGTCACCTTCAAAACCACGGGCGACAAGAAGCTCGATCAGCCGCTGACGGAGATCGGGGCGAAGGGCCTGTTCACCCGCGAGCTCGAGGTAGCGCTGTCGAAGGGCAAGATCGACTGCGCGGTGCATTCGCTGAAAGACCTGGCGACTGAGTCTCCCGATGGCCTGGAGGTGGTTGCGCAGCTGGAGCGGGAAGACCCGCGTGACGTGCTCGTTGTGAACCGCGGCACGGGTGCGGAAAATCTCGATGATCTGCCGCCAGGATCCCGCGTTGGGACATCGAGCCTTCGCCGCCGCGCGCAGCTACTCGCCCGAAGGCCTGACCTGGAGGCGGTCGAGCTGCGGGGCAACGTTCCGACGCGGCTCAAGAAAGTGGAGACCGGAGCGGTTCACGCGGCGATCCTCGCTGCCGCCGGATTGATCCGCCTCGAGGTGAAGCAGCGGATCACGATGTTTCTCGAGCTACCGGATTGGCTCCCCGCAGCGGGGCAGGGTGCAATCGCGATCCAGGTGAGAAGCGACGACTCCAGGATGCGCGACCTCCTTCTTCCGCTCGACCATAAGATGACTTCGATCACCACTCGCGCCGAGCGCGCGTTTCTGGCGGCACTCGAAGGGGGATGCCAGGTGCCGATCGGAGCGCTCGTGATGGACGCCGGCGACGGGCCTACATTATATGGTATGCTGGCGGACCTGAGCGGCAGGCACATCGTGAGAGGGTCCCGCCGCCTCGATGTCGATCGACCCGAGTCGACCGGCGAAGCGCTCGCCGCCGAGATCCGTTCCCGAGGCGGCAGCAGCCTGCTCGTTGAGCTCCGCCAGCTATCCAAATTTCCCGCTCCGCAACCGGAGTAAGAGTGTCCAGCTTTCCCCAATCTCGGCCGCGTCGCCTGCGGCGCACCGCCGCGCTACGGAACCTCGTTCGTGAGACGCACCTCGCTCCGGCGCAGCTCGTCCTCCCGGTATTCGTCCGCGACGGCAAGAACCTCCGCCGCCCCGTTGGCTCGATGCCCGGCGTGAATCAAACCTCCGTCGATGAGATGCTGCGCGACGCGGAGACCGCGGCGAGGGCTGGGGTCGGAGGAATAATTCTCTTTGGTGTTCCAGAGACAAAAGACGTCACCGGCTCTTCCGCGTGGGATGATAAGGGCGCGGTGCAGGCGGGCGTGCGCGCGCTCAAGAAGGAAATTCCCGAGCTCGTTGTGATCACCGATGTCTGCATGTGCGAGTACACCGACCACGGCCACTGCGGGGTGCTGAAAGACGGCGATGTCGATAACGACGCGACGCTCGAGCTGCTTTCACGTGCGGCACTCTCGCACGCGCGTGCCGGAGCGGACATCGTCGCGCCCAGTGATATGATGGATGGACGCGTTCAGGCCATACGAGCTAGACTGGACGATGGTGGCTTTTCCAGCGTCTCGATCCTGAGCTACGCCGCCAAGTACGCCTCGGCGTACTACGGTCCGTTCCGCGAGGCGGCCGAATCGACGCCGCAGACAGGCGATCGCCGCGGCTACCAGATGGATCCGGGGAACGCGCAGGAGGCGATGCGCGAGGTGTTCTCCGACATCGAAGAGGGCGCCGACGCGGTGATGGTAAAGCCCGCGGGTCCGTATCTCGATATCGTGGCCCGGGTAAAGGCGGAGACGGGGTACCCGGTCGCCGCCTATCAGGTGAGCGGGGAGTTCGCGATGATCTGCGCGGCGGCCGATCGCGGCTGGATCGAGAAGGACCGGGTCATGATGGAGTCGCTGCTCGG
>JALYKQ010000221.1 GCA_030774675.1 Gemmatimonadota bacterium
GGATAGCATCGAGGCGGTGGAGCTGCTGGATACGCCGCCCGCTCCTGCGTAACTGAGCTCTGTTTGTGGACACGAGGATTACTTTACGTGCCATGCCTTATTGCCGAGCCGTTCGCAGCGCGCTCTCGCTGTTCGCGGGTGCTATCAGCGTCCTCTCCCTAATCGGCGCGCCGCTGCCAATCGCGGCGCAGACGACATCATCTCCGGCCGACGATCGCTATCTCGCGCGAGCCAAGCGGATACTCAGTCAAACTCCGCTGATCGACGGCCACAACGATTTGCCCTGGCGAATTCGGGAAGACTCGATTGCACGCGGCAGCGTCAATTCCTACGACCTGCGCAAGCACACGCCGGGGCACACTGATCTCGACCGACTGAGGAAGGGAATGGTCGGCGCCCAGTTCTGGTCGGTCTACACTCCGGGCGAGTGGCGTGACTCCGGTTACGCGAGAGTCCAGCTCGAGCAGATCGACATCGCCCGCGAGCTGATCGCAAAGTACCCGGACCGCCTCGCACTAGCTCTCAGCGCCGACGACATCCGGCGTGACTTCAAGCAGGGAAAGATCGGCTCCCTCCTCGGTTTGGAGGGGGGCCATGCGATCGAAAACTCGCTTGGCGCGCTGCGCGCGTACTATGACCTGGGCGTGCGATACATGACCCTCACGCACAACGTTACGCTCGACTGGGCGGACGCCGCTCTCGATTCGGCGAAGCACAACGGGTTGACGCCATTCGGCGACAGCGTGGTGCGCGAGATGAACAGGCTGGGAATGCTGGTGGACCTGTCTCACGTGTCGGCGGCGACGATGAGCGACGCCCTAAACGTGAGCCAGGCCCCGGTTATTTTCTCTCACTCGGCGGCACGGGCGATCGTGGATGTACCGCGAAACGTTCCCGACTCGATACTACGTCGGGTTGCTGCGAATGGCGGAATCGTGATGGTGCCGTTTGTCGTCGGTTTCGTGTCGCCCGCAGCGCTAGTGTACGATCAATCGAGTCGGCCAGCGATGAAGGAGTTGCGCGACAAGTATGGCAACGACACAGCCGCGATAACACGGGCCGTAAAGGAATGGCGGTCCACGCATCCCGAGCCCCGAGCCACGCTATCGCAGGTCGCTGATCAGATTGACTACGTGCGAAAGGTGGCTGGGGTCGATCACATTGGAATCGGCGGGGACTTTGATGGGATAACCGAGGTAGTGCAGGGACTCGAAGACGTATCGACGTATCCGGCACTATTCGCGGAGCTCGCGAGACGAGGGTGGTCGGACAACGACCTGAGAAAGCTGGCAGGAGAAAACTTTCTGAGGGTGTTCACGCAGGCCGAAGCCGTGGGCACGCGTCTAAAGAAGCCCAGTGACACGACTGCAAAATCAGTACGGTAGCGACTTAACGAGACTGAGCGCACATCATCGTGCGGCAACTATACCACCTCGAACAGTACGGCCCGCTAGCTCGCTATGGCGCGATCCGATGCACTGCCTTGAGCACCAATGCGCCGTTCAGCGGCTTTGCGAGTACTCGGCCCGAGGGAAAGCGGCGCGGCACAGATGGATCGGTCGTATAGCCGGAGTTCCACACTAGGTAGACATCGTCGCCAATCTGAGGAATCCAGTGGAACCGAAGATTGAAGTCCGCACGACGGACCTCGTTGTTGAGCTGTACGAAGGCGAGAAAATCCGTCCGTGTATTGAAGGTGTATTCGAGTCGCCCCGCGCTCTGCGTTGCAACGAAATGCCCACTGGTCAAATGGGCGTCGACCCGCGATAGGTCAGATCCCAGGATCATGTGTCCACCGCTGAGCCACGTCACCGACGCCGAGATGTCGGTGCTACGCCCCGCGTAGAAGTCGCCCCAGTTTACAAATGCGCCGAAACTAAATGGCCGACCAACCGACGTCTGGTACTGAAGCTCATGGCGCGTCCACCAGTACCGGCCGGCGGGCACCGTTACGCCGGGGAAGATCTCGAAAGCTTCCGTCGGCACGTCCATGACGCGTTGAAGATTGACTTCGAAGAGGTCACCGGACTGGAACGAGCCACCGAATAAGCGCCATTCAAAGAGCGCATTCAGCCAGGTGCGACTATCGGCGAGCGTTCGCGGTGAGCTGGTCTCGTCGGCAATGATATCCCAGCTTGGGAGAGGAAGCACGATATCGAGTTGGCGTATGCCAAGCACACCAGGACGCGGCATGTAGTCGATGTGACCCGTCGTCTCCCAGATACCCGTACGCCGGACGAATCCCAGGGGCGGGGCATAGCCCGAGTCGACTCGATAAAGCGAGACAAAGGTGTCGAAGAGGTCGTTCGGGAAGTCAGTCCCGTAACGCCAGGCGATCGGGATTCCTCGGCCGCGCGGGGTCTGCGTTCCGGCGATCCAGAAGGATGGTTCGATGTTATAGCCGCGAACCACCAGTGGCAGGTCGATGTCCAGCCCTCCCGACCGTTGGCCTGACCGAACACCGGGACCCGAGTGGTCGAGAAACATCCCCCCGATGTATGAGCGCTCCAAAATATCATGCTTCACCCGCACGACCGCGTCATTTGCCTGGTCGTTCGCGCCGGTACGTGCGTCCAGCATGCCGAGAGTCCACGAACCTGCACGGCCGGTGAGACGTACGCCGCCGAGAATGGGAACCTGCTCACCCAGCGTGTCGAGGCCGATCCGGCGAGAGTAAAAAAGTTGGGCGCGACTTTCGGTTCCGAACGCGAATACTCCGCTCGACTCTACAAAAAACTCGCGCTTCTCCGGAAAGAAGAGTGGAAAGCGCGTGAGATTGATTACCTGCCGATCGGTCTCGACCTGGGCGAAGTCCGTGTTGACAGTGAGGTCGCCGGTTAGCGTTGGCGTGAGCGCGAGCTTGGCGTCGGCCCCGGATTTTGCACCCAGAAAACCGTGATTCAGCCGATTTCCGGCCGAATCGTGCTCACTCGCAATGGCGCGAGCGAGCAGGTAAGGCACTACAGCCATGTTGTGTTCGCGAGGAAGCACGCCCAGGCCAATGAGATCTCCTTCCGCGCGTAGATGATAAAGCCCGTGAGCGCGTTCCCAACCCTGCCACAAAACCTCTTCATTCTTGCGCCGGATGAATCGTCGAACGTTGAACCCGAACGACGTGCCCGCACCGGCGTCAAAGCGTAACGTGCTGAACGGAATCCGGAACACTGCGGCCCATCCGCTCGAATCCCGCGAGACAGCGATCTCCCAGATGCCGTTCCAGTTGGGATTGAGATTGTCGACGCCGCTGAACTGCGCGTCCCACATTGCCCCATTTGGGTTGGTCTGGAAAACGAACGCCGAGCGTCGGTCATGAAAGCTGTCGATAAGGACGGTGACGTTGTCGTCGGAGCTCATGTCGGCATCGCGGCGGAGTTGAGTCGCACGGGTTTCGGCCGGACGCAGGTCGAACGCGCGCACCGCGATGTAGAGTGCATTGGCATCCCGCGCCACCTTCACAACGGTGCGTTCGCTCGCGGGTACGCCTTCTGCCGGCTCGCGTTGACGGAAGTCGACGATAGAATCAGCCGAGTCCCAAAGTCGTTCGCTCAGCAAAGCGCCGACGGGAACAGGTTCCTTCAGCGGCCGTACCGTAAGGGTGCGAATCGCAATGGTGAGGTCACGTGCTCGAGTAGGTGTATCGACCTGCGCCTCAGCCGAACCCGTAACGCTGACCGGCAACAGACACGTGAAGAGACTGATTCGCGAGAGCCGACGTACGGACACCGCGCCTCGTTTGGGAATGGCCAAGCTTACCCAGCGGGCGCAAAGATCCGGAGCACTGGCTTCCCGCGCAGATTTTCCAGCGGAAGATAAACGCGGTGCGTCCTCGGATCGACTGCGACGGTATGAGCGTGAGGCGCACGGATCTCGCCGATTGGGTAGAGCGTCGTGCCATTCAGCCACCATACAGAAAGAACGCCAGATTCCGCCGCAACGTAGAGTCTTCGCCAGCCCGGGTCCCACGCGAGAACATCCGGATCGTCGGGGATTTTTGTCCGGCCAATGATTTTCATCGTGCGGAGATCGAGCACCAAGAGCGTCGCATTCCCCTCGCACGAGACGAATGCGAGACGGTCCCGTTCGGCGATTGTGAACCCGTGCGGCCGTTCGCACCTCGGGACATCGTAGCGTGCGACGACGCGCTCCAGAGCAGGGTCGATCGCGACCATCTGATTTTGAGTTTGCACCGCCACGAGGATGCAGCCCGAGACTGGGTCGTAATGCGTGTTTCCGGCTTCACCGCCGAGTTCGATTGTCGAGCGCTTGACGCGCGTCTTCGCATCGATGACTACGTCCGCGCTTCCGGACTCGTCAGATACGAAAACCTTATCAACATTGGGCGAATAGGCGATGCCGTCGGGGAATCGAATGCCGCCGACACGCGAAGCGATAGTGAGGGTCCGCTCGTCGACAATTGCCACCTCGTGCGCGCCGGCCGCCGAGATGTAGACGGCGTGATGCTCCGGTACCGCCCATACTCCCGTCGCTCGAGGGACGCCTTTGATCTCGCCGACTACCTGTCCTGCATCGATGTCGAAGACAATTGTGCGCCCCGCGTTCATGTGGTTCATGTACAGTCGGCGTGTTGTACTGTCGATGCTCTGGTAATCGAACCGGTTCGCGGGCCCCGATAGCGCCACCTCGGCTACGAGCGTGAGCCCCGGTCTGGGTTGCCGTTGCGTCGCCAGCGGGGATGCACGCCAAGAACTCGGTGTGAGAGTTTTCGCGTTGGCGGAACAGGCACCCCTGCCTGTCTGCGCCGACACGAGCGACGGTAGCAAAGCGGCCAGCACAATCGGTTTGTGTATTCTAGAGAGCCGCATCTGCTTCCCGCGCCGGCACCGTGCGCTGCGGGTTCCAGGTATGCCGCTCCGACCGAGCTTCGCGCAGCCATGCGTAAAGAGCGTCGTAAATGACGAAACCGTGCTGCAATTGCTCGTGGTCGTCCTCAAAGAGCCGGGAGAGGCCCAACGATATTGCCAACAGTCCCGCACATTCCGGCGCGGTGTTCAGGCGATCCGTATCCGCGCCTCGAACGATGCGCGCCAGTTCAGCCAGTGATGGATCCACCAACTGGTACTTTTCAAGGAACGCGTCAAAGCTGCAGAGCGGTCCGACGTGCGATAGCTCGACCCCTTCGATGTCGAACGGAATCGCGCCGGATTCGCGCGCAACACGTGGGACATCATCGGGCGGAACGAACAGGAACTCGGCCTTAGAGTCGATGAAGCGCTTGATGATCCACGGACATGCGATACGATCGATCTTCGGCCTTTCTCGCGTGACCCACTTCATGTGTCCTCTCCTTGGAAGATCGTTATGTCGCGCACGGCCGTCACCGAAGGCCAACGTGCCGATGACTCGCAATCAATTGTGCTCGTGTCGGTGGTGGATGTCCGGATAGTGAGCGTGCGCGTGCACCATCGGGTCGTGCCGATGTCGGTGAGTATGCGGCGTCGGGTCCGTCACTGGTGGATCGGAAGCCGCGTGGAGGTGCTGATGATGCTCATCGTGTAAATGCGCATGGTCGTGCTCCAACGCTTCGTGCCGGTGTGCGTGCTCGTGCCGCTCGGTGAGATGTAACCAAACGCCGACCCCCATGAGTGCCGCCGCGAACAACAGAAGAAGAGTCGGCCGTTCACGGAAGATGGCGAATGAAAGAACCGCTCCGACGAAGGGAGCCGTGGAAAAGTAGGCGCCCGTGCGCGCCGTGCCGAGGTAACGCAAGGCCAGGACGAAGAGCACGAGACTTATGCCGTAGCTGAGGAATCCAAGGGAAAGGGCACCCACGACGTTCGGTCCAGGGGGCCAATTAGCCCCCAGCAGGAGCGCGATCGCCGTGTTGACGCTTCCCGCCGCTAATCCCTTGAGCATGGCGATCTGGACGGGGTCTCCCGCTGCGACCTTCTGTGTCAGATTGTTGTCGATCCCCCAGCAGAGGCACGCTGCCGAAACGTCGAGCGGCCCTGCCAAACCGCCCCAGGACAGGC
>JALYKQ010000222.1 GCA_030774675.1 Gemmatimonadota bacterium
TGCGCTGGATGATGGCGCAGCGGTGGCGGGTCAGCTCCGGCTCATCGAACACCTGGACAGCGAGGTCGAAGGGAAGCGACGCCATCACCTTCGCCGCGGCCGCCGGCGGGAGCTCGCGGAGTGCTTCGGCGATGTCGGGCGCGCGCAGCTCACCAAGCGCTTCCTGCAGCTCCTCCGGATCCGTGTGAACGAGATAGAGGAGCTGCGCTATCGTGTGTGCGGGGATTTCAATCATTTGTATTAGTCAACAGTAGTTGGACGATTGACGTATCAAACTGTCAGAGCGCAGGAGGAAATGGATGGTGGGCGAGCATTGGCGCATGGAGCTTGTAACGGGATCGGGTTAGATTGGAGTCGCCCGGGTTCCGGACGCGTGGAGACATGACCGCAATCGCAGGACGCTTTTCGCCAGCACTTCGTATCTGGATTTTGGTCGCCGCGTTTGCGCAGGCGATCATGCCCGGCGTCGCGAGCATCGTCGATGCTTCTTCGGGTGCCGCTTCGGCTTCGGTGGTCGTCCGGCCCCATATCGAATCGCACGGGAGTCCGAAATGCCCGCGCGTCCACCAGGAAGACAAGTGCGCGCTCTGCCAGTTCGTAAGCGGAGTTCTCGCTCCATCGGCGGAGCCAGCGCCGCTTTCTCTTCAGCAGTCGAGCACTCTTCGCGTCATCGGCACGCGCCCGCAGTCACCCAAATGGCTGACCCAGGGCGCCCCAAGCCTCCCCCGCGCGCCTCCGATTCAAGCGTAATCCAAGAGACGGGCCCAGCGTCCGTCGCCAACCACACGGATCACGCTCGCCGATCACCAAGGCATCGGCGTTCCATACACTAAATCGAGGCATTCATGCTTTTTTCAACTCACCGCGCTCGGCGCGCGGTTGCGCGCGCGTCAATTCTTGCGGCGGTCGTGCTCCTGTTCAACTCGGGCACTGCCGCTGCCGATCCACTCCGCTCGGCCAACGCCGACATCACCGGCGCGGTCACCGATGCGGGGAGCGGACAACCGCTTCCGTCCGCGGAGGTCAGCATTATGCGGGGTACGGAAGTGGTATTCAACGCATCCACGGACGCATTCGGACGCTACACTGCTCACAACATCGCGCCTGGCGCCTACTCCATTACCGCTCGCTTCCTTGGTTTCAGTCCGCAGTCGAAGACGGTCACGGTTGGTGACAGCAACGCGGACATCAGGATTGATTTTACTCTCACGGCCGTAGCGATAAACCTTCAGGGAGTTACCGTCACCGCGGCCGTCCCTCTCGCGGTCGATACACGTACCGGAGACCAGCGCTTCAAACAGGATCAGTATCACGGAGCCCCGACCAACACTACTTCGCAGATCCTGCAGCAATCGATCGCCGGTGCGGCGCGCGCTCCAACCGGCGAGGTCCACATCCGCGGTCAGCACGCCGAGTACACTTATTACGTCGATGGCGTGCCGGTGCCGTCGGGCATATCGGGCAGTCTCAACGAGCTCTTCGAGCCATCAGTAGTAAACCAGATCGACTTCGTGACTGGAGGTTGGGACGCCGAATTCGGAAACAAGAACGCCGCAATCGTCAACATCACGACGCGGATTCCCGCCGGCGGGCTGCACTACCAGCTATCCGGCTTTGGGGGGAACTACAGCACCTTCGGTCAGGGGCTGAGCGCCAGCACCAATACAGGAAAACTCGGCTATTTCTTCTCGGGCTCGCATCAAAGTACGGACATGCGCCGCGAGCCGGTGATCCTCGATCCGGGGACGAACGAAGTCCAGAACTTTCACAATCATGGCGATGACTGGTATGGATTCGGAAAGGTCCAGTACACGCCGAGTCCCAATGATGTCGTCAATCTCGAAGCCAATCTGTCGCAGACGAAATTCCAGGTTCCCTTCGACACGACCGGCAACACCCAGCTCGACGACAACCAGCGAGACATTAACAGCTTCGTGAACCTTGGCTGGAGACACCAGTTCGGCACGGCCAACTCCGGGGAGGGAGATGCCGTCGGTGCAGGAGCAGCCCGTGAGCTCTTCTTCGGGCTCTTCTACCGTCACGGCGGACTCCGCTACACCCCCGGCGTGAACGACGATCCGCAATTCGTCTTCTTCCCGGACCCGACGCTCTACAACATTCGCGAGAACAGGAATTTCGACGCGCTGGGCGTAAAAGCGGACTATTCGATCCACCCCGCCCGCGAGATGGAGCTCAAGTTCGGGACGCTTACCCAGTTCACTCGGGGGCGCGAGGATTTTTCGACGGCCGATGCGAGCGGCAATCCGGGACCTGCGTCCAATTCCGGTCTCAAGGGATGGGATGCGGGCGGCTATGCGCAACTGGCCTATTCACCCGTCGAGCGGTTCGAGATTCGAACCGGCGTCCGCTACGACGCGCACACCGCTCCGTTCGCCGGGACGCAGTCGCAATGGAGTCCGCGTGTCCGACTCAACTTTTTCCCCAACTCGGGTAACACGCTGTATCTGTACTACGGCCGCCTCTTCCTTCCGACGAACGTCGAAGATCTGCGCGCCATTACCAGTGTTGCGCAGGCCGGCGTAACGGCCCAGCCGACCCTTCCCGAGCGGGACAACTTCTATGAGGCGGGATACGTACACCGCTTCCCCTTCGGGCTCGTCTCGAAATTCTCGGGCTACTACAAGGAAAGCTCGCCAGGCATCGATGATGCTACCGTTCCGGGATCCCAGATCGTGACGTCCGTGAACATTGCAAAGGCCAAGATCACTGGAATCGAGACGGTGCAGGAGATCCGCCCTCCCGGGCCCTTCTCCGCATATCTCAACGTCGCATTGAATCACGCTTACGGGCGCGGACCGATAACCGGCGGGTTCTTCCCTGCCGACGAGCCGCAGGGATTCTTCGACCTCGATCACGATCAGAGGCTGAGTATTCTCGGTTCGGCGACGTATTCGTTGCGGCAGGGCTACGCCAGCCTTACCGGCACTTACGGGTCCGGCCTCACCAACGGTGTCGATCCCGCCGACTGCAATTGCTCCTACGGAACCGGGCTCTTTGATTTCAACAAGGGCATCAAGGTAAAACCCAGCTTCATTCTCAACGGAAGCACCGGATTCTCGTTCTCCTTCGGTCGGGCGCTCGTTCGTCCCGAGTTCTACATCGACAACATCCTGGACAAGAAGTACCTGCTGAAGGGAGCATTCTTCAGCGGAGCGTCGGTGGGACGGCCGCGCATGTTTCAGTTCAGGCTCAGCATCGCACAATAACAAGTGACGGCACCTCCCGGCTCTGGCATTGGGCCGGGAAGTGGTTTGCGCCGAGAAGGACGCGCCCAAGCCTCTATGCGAGACCTGGGCGCGGGTTTTACGCCCGCCGCGCAGCGCCGAAAATGCTCACGATGGCCAGCAAAAGGCCGGATGCAACCACGATGGCTGCGCCAGTGGGTAGGTCCATGCGGTAGGAGGCCCATAGTCCGAGAAGGCTCGCCGCCGCGGCTACGCCCCAACCGATTGCCAGGCGCTTCATCCATTCCTGCGCCAGCATTGTCCCGCAGACCGCCGGTACGATCAAATAGGCAAAAGTCAGCAGCACTCCGGCGAGGCGCACGAAGCTCACAACGACAAGTGCGAACGCGGCGTAGAAAAGAAAGTCCCACAGGCGCACACGTACTCCGTCCGCGAACGCCTTGTCCGGATCGGAGGAGATGAGGACAAAGCGCTGGTGGAAGGCCGCATAAAACCCGCCCAGCACCGCGAACACCAGCGCGCGCTGGCCGATGTCTCCCTTCGTCGCGTTGAGGATATCGCCCGTCAGCAGATGCTCGAGCTCCTCTTTGCCACCCGCGACGCGGCTGAGCAGAAGAATCACTCCCGCCGCGGCCACTACGAAGGTGATGCCGATGATCGCTTCCTGCGGCACGGGGCCTTTCCTGGCGCTCCGCGACCAGCTGAAGAACGCCGCACCAATGAATGTCACTCCGAGCGAAATCCAGAACGTAATGCGGTCATCGAAGTGATAGCCCATCAGAAGTGCCACGCAGGTACCCAGGGTCGCTACCTGTGCAAGCGCGAGGTCCACGAAAATCACTTCCCGCTTCACGACGTGGAGGCCGAGATAAACCAGGAGTGGCGGAAAAAGGAGGCACGCCACAAACGGCCATTTCATGACCTCCCAGACTACTTGCAGGTCCGTGCTCATTTTTTCGTCCCGAGCCCGCCAGCAAGAGTCTTCACGAGGTTATCCATCATCTCGAAGTAGGTCGCGGTGTTACCGACTGCGCCGGGTTGCTGCGGAATATCAAGAACCACCGCGCCGGTCTGTCGCGCCACCGTCTCCGCTGTTTTGCGGTTCTGGAACGGCTGCACGAGGATGACATTCGCACCCGTCGCTTTCATCTTGCCGATGACCTGAGCGAGGTGCGCAGGCGAGGGTGCGATGCCGGGTTTTGGCTCGAGCTCGTCGACGATGTTGAGTCCGAACCGCTGAGCCAGGTAAACGAAATCCTTGTGATACGTCACGATCCGCGCGCCCCGATATGGCGCGAGCTGTTTCTGCCAGCCGGCAAATTTCGTGTCGAGCTTCGTGTTGAACCTGGCCAGATTGCCGTTATACGTCGCCGCCGATTTTGGGTCGATCTGCGCGAAATGATTGGCGATGTTTCGGGCAATGATTTTGACATTTACCGGGTCGATCATGAAGTGCGGGTTGCCCAGTGAGTGGACGTCGCCCTTCGAGCGATCGAAGCTCGTGGGAACCTCAAGCAGCTTCACCCCTTCCGAAGCCACTACGCGTCCGGGCGCGCCGGCGGAGATCTTGGAGTTGCGCGAATTCTCGAGCAGCGGCGGCAGCCATCCGAGCTCGAGCTCGGCCCCGCCTTCGATGAGCGCATCGGCGCGGTTTAGCGTCACGATGTGACTGGGCTTCGCGTCGACGTAGTGCGGGTCCTCGGTTGGCTTGGCCAGCGCCACGACGCTGACCCGATCGCCGCCGATCTCTCTCGCTACGGAAGCGAGATCGGGTGTCGTTGCAACGACGCGAAGCTGCGCAGATGCGGAGGAGCCGATGGCCACAGATGCGAACAGGGCTAGAGCGGCGGCTTTGAGAAGGTTGAATGATTTCATTGTTCTGTCTGTTCTGCCTTTAGAATTTGTGCGCGGCATGGGCGCCGAGCAGGAACTCGAACTGGAACCAGAGTGAGTGATCGGTACCGATCCCTTTGCGATCGTCATAGTTGTATTGCATCCTGACCTTCGAGAACTCGGTCGGATACCAGGTGAAATTCGGAGACACCCTCGTTCGATCGCGCCGAAGCTCCGACTCGAACGCGGCAGCATCACCGCTCGCGAACTCACCTCTCAGCCCCGCTACGATGCGGGGCTTGATCCCCCATAGCACCTGGGCGTACGCGCCCCTGTCCTTGAGCATCTCGTTCGGCAAGGTCACTGTCGGATCGGCTGCGGCGATGCGCTGCGCAGCGTCGTACCGGCGGAACATTGCCTCGCTCTGCAGAGACAGGAACGGAAAACCCGCCTGAGCCGCGGCGGGTTTCCACTTCCAATACCCATCGACACCGTACACCCGAGTTCGGGCGGAAGGTCCCGAATTGTTCGGTCCGAACGCCGCCGAGGCCCCAAGGACTACAGTTTGAGTTTCAGTAAGATCGAATGACGTGTTCAGCCGCGGCACCAGCAGCAGGTCGGAGAGCCGTTCCACCGGCCGCTCGTCGATCACGCCACCGTGAATCTCCGGTGAATCAGGCGAACGAAAGCTCGACGTCGTTCCGCCAGTGGCATTGGCTACGGTAAGGAGAGCCTCCGTGTAGAACGATGTCGGCAAGAGCCATGAGAGTCGCAGCCCCTGACTGCGGAGGCCATCGGGGCCGAACATCCGATTGAGGACCAGCGGCTCGTCGACGAAAGCCCACGCATGCGGGTGCTGAGGGTTCTGTCGACCGAATTCGGCGAAGAACTGGCCTGCCTTGAGCTGCAGATTGGCGGGCAGTGAGGTGGTCAGTACGTACGCTTCCTCCAGCTCGACTCCCGTTTCACCATCCTTGTCCAGCTTGTAGACGATGTTACTGAAACCCTTGAAGTAGGGATCGACCGCCCCGTCAAGCGTCAGCTCGACGTTGGGAATGGAGAAGCCGTTCACGTGAGGATCATGGTCGCCGACCTGGATCGCGCCGACATCAGACTCGGTGGACCACCCGGCGTCGGTAAGAGCGACGAAGCCGATGTTCATGTAACCACCAGTCGCCCGCGGCCCCTGCGCGGCAGCCGCGCCGCTGCTGTCAGCTGGTTGTTGACCGAGCTCTCTTTCCAGCTGCTTCACGAGCGCGATCGAATCCGCGCGCGCGATGCTATCCGCCCGCGCGATCGAGTCCTGCTTCGATTTCGGTGGAGTGACTTGGGCCTGTGCGAGACTCGGCAGAGCAATGCCGAGTGCGCAGAGGATAAAGCGTCCTCTCATTTTGGAAAATCCTTTTGTTGGTTTCAGACATCCATTCACGGAAAGACCGGTCCCAGCGAATGGCGCGCGGTTCTACTCGGCGCGCAGTTGCGTAGAAGGGGCGCTACGCTTGTCTGAGCGGAGGAGCTCGGGGCCTGGACCGCGACTCGGTCAGGAGCGCAAGATGCTCGTCTCGCTCCGCAAGTCGGGGTGGCAATGACGAAAGTGATTCGATCGCGGACGGAACGGCGTGGCCTGTCGCCACCAGTAAGCCGCGCGCCGCACAGCCGGCACAGTCCGTCGGGTTGTGCGCATGATGTACGCTCGTGCCCGCGACCTCGACGTGGGGCCGGGCGTCGGCACCGAATTGCCACTCGATCAGTGGCGCAAACGCCAGGACTACCTGAGCCGCAACAAGCAAACAAATCATCGGACCCAAGAATGCCGATGGGACGCCGCGAGAGATGCGATTGCGGATCATGAGCGTTTAAGTGTAGTCGCCTGCCGCGCCGAACGGTAGCACGAGGATGCCTGGCCTCCGTCTAGCGCAGCGGAGGCTGTGGTGGCCCAACGGCGGATGAGGACCGGTGATTCCGATAAACGATCCTCAACAGAGCGATCCCACACCCAAGCATTATCAACGAGAGCAATTGCCCCATGGAAAGAGGTCCCAGTACGAGACCGAGTTGCGCATCCGGCTCTCGGGTGGACTCCAATGAGAACCGAATGATCGCATAACCGATCAGAAAAACACCGGTTACCAGTCCGACCTCATACCACTCGTGCCTATACGCCCAGCGGTCGATCGACCATAGTACAATGCTCAGGATGATGCCCTCGGCGACTGCTTCGTAAAGCTGGGAAGGGTGCCGCGGCAGCTGGCGCGGATCAGCGGGAAAGATCATCGCCCACGGAACATTGGTCGGCCTGCCGTACAGTTCACCATTAATGAAATTCCCGATCCTCCCGAAGAAAAGGCCGGGCGTGCCGCACAACGCGACAACATCAGTGACTTCGAGTATCTGAAGCCGGTACCGTCGCGCGAAGAGCGCGATCGCGGTCGCCATACCGAGGATTGCGCCGTGAAACGACAACCCGCCTCGCCAGACCGCGAACGCTTCGAGTAGGTGCGCAGAATATTCGGCTCGCCCGTAAACCAATACATACACGACGCGCGCACCGATTAGCATTCCGGCGACAAGATACCAGAGCAGGCTGTCGAGCTCCGCGCGGGTGATCGCGGAGCGGCCGCTTGCGACACGCCTGAGCACCAGGCGATAGCCCAGCACGTATCCGACGACGTACATGAGGCTGTACCATCGCAGTGCGATCGGACCGATCGAGACGATGGTCGGCGGAATGCGCGGGTATGGGATTACCATTCTCCGCGCAATGTATAGCGGCGGAGGTAGAGAAAAATGACCGAAGGTTCGTCGAGCTCCGCACAGGGTAGCACTCAGCGTGAGCCTGAGGCATTTTTCCACGTTCAATGAAGCGTGAAGATGCCCTCAACTACCACTCGTCCGGCCGCCCCGGAAAAATCGCGGTAGTCCCCACCAAGCCCCTCAACAATCAGCGCGACCTGGCGCTAGCATATTCACCGGGAGTTGCAGCGCCCTGCCTCGAGATCGAGACGAATCCCGAAGACGCGTACAAGTACACAGCAAAGGGCAATCTTGTCGCGGTCGTAAGCAATGGCACCGCAGTCCTCGGCCTCGGCAACATCGGCGCGCTGGCAGCCAAGCCGGTGATGGAGGGCAAGGCAAATCTCTTCAAGCAGTTCGCGGATCTCGACGTGTTCGATCTCGAGGTCGGCTCCGAGAATCGCGACGATGTCATCAAGTTCTGCCAGCTTCTCGAGCCCACCGTCGGCGGAATCAACCTCGAGGACATTCGCGCTCCGGACTGCTTCTACATCGAGGAAACGTTGCGGAAGACGATGAAGATTCCTGTCTTCCACGACGACCAGCACGGTACTGCGATCATTTCTGGCGCCGCACTGCTCAACGCGCTCGAATGCGTGGGGAAAAAAATCGAAAAGATCCGCGTCGTCTTCTCCGGAGCGGGCGCCGCCGCGATATCGACCGCCGAGCACTACGTGCGACTCGGCGTTCCGCGCGAGAACATTCTTCTAACGGACCGGCAAGGCATCATCTACGAGGGGAGGCCCGGAGAGCTGGATCCTTACAAGGCGAAATTCGCCAACAAGACAAAAGCGCGCACGATCGCCGAGGCCCTCGTCGGCGCCGATGTCTTTGTCGGGCTTTCGGTCGCGGGCGCGATCACGGGTGAGATGGTCGCCAAGATGGCAAAAAGACCAATCGTCTTCGCTCTCGCCAACCCCGAGCCCGAGATCCTACCCGACCAGGTGCGCGCCGTCCGCTCCGACGCGATCATCGCCACCGGCCGCAGCGACTACCCGAATCAGGTGAACAACGTTCTCGGCTTTCCATTCATCTTCCGTGGTGCGCTCGATGCGCGCGCGACCCAGGTCAACGAAGAGATGAAGATGGCGGCGACGCGCGCGCTCGCGGCGCTCGCCAAGGAAGACGTTCCGGAAAGCGTATCGCGGCTGTATGGCCTGCGTTCCGTAAAGTTCGGGCCCGACTACCTGATTCCCTTTCCGTTCGACCCGCGGGTGTTGTTGTGGGTGGCGCCGGCGGTCGCCTGGGCTGCTGTCGCCAGCGGCGTCGCCAAGGAGATGATCGATCTCGAGCACTACCGCGAGCGTCTCGAGGAGCGGCTGGGGAGGGCACGCGGTATAATGCGCGGAATCATCAACCGCGCGCTACGCGATCCCAAGCGCGTCGTGTTCCCGGAAGGCGAGGAACCGAAGATCATTCGCGCCGCGCGCATGATCGTCGATGAGGGGATCGCCTTTCCCATTCTGCTCGGCCAACGCGAGTCGATTCAACGCATCGCCGATGAGCACCACATTTCGCTGCGCGATATTGTGATCGAGGACCCCGCGACATCGGAGAAGCGCGACAAGTACGCGGACTATCTCTGGAAGCGTCGCCAGCGCAAGGGACTCAGTCACGGCGAGGCACATCAGCTTCTGTTCAACGGCAATTACTTCGGGTCCGTGATGGTCGCGTGCGGAGACGCGGATGCCCTGCTCTCGGGGGTGGGCATGCACTATCCGGAGACGATCCGCCCCGCGCTTCAGGTGATCGGGCCGCATCCGAAGGCCGAGATCGTTAGCGGTCTCTACATGCTGGTGTTCGAGAAGCACGTTATCTTCTGTGGGGATACGACGGTCAACATCGATCCAACCGCGGAGCAGCTCGCCCAGATCGCGTACTCGGCAGGCCGGATCGTGCGCACCTTCGGCATCACACCCCGGATCGCCATGCTGTCATTCTCGAATTTCGGGTCGGTCAGTCACCCAGAAGCCGAGAAGGTGGCCAAAGCGGTAGCGATTCTCAGGAAGCGGGACCCGACCCTCATCGTCGACGGCGAGATGCAGGCGGACACGGCGATGGACGAAAACATCCTTCGATCGGCCTATTCGTTCAGCGTGCTCAAGGAGCGGGCGAACGTCCTGATATTTCCCAACCTGAGTGCGGGCAATATTGCCTACAAGCTCCTGCACCATCTCGGCGGTGCCACCAAGATCGGACCGTTCCTGGTCGGTATGAATCTTCCCGTACATGTACTCGAGCAGGGCGCTGATGTGCAGGACATCGTGAATATGGCCGCCGTGGCAGTCATGGATGCCCAGCAGCGGGTGAATGAGAGGAAGGCAAGTAATGGCAACTGAGATGAAGCCGCACCGCACAGCAGCCGCGCGCGAAAGCGGCATTGGCCTGGCCAGGCAGGGACTCGCGCCCCGAGGCGAAGTCCACTGGAACCTGATTGCGCCGGAGCTATTAAAGGCCGCCGCCCGGCGCGATGAAGGTGAGTTTGCGGAGATGGGTCCGTTCGTAGCGATCACGACGCCGCACACCGGCCGCTCACCCAACGACAAGTTCGTGGTAAAGGAGCCGACATCTGAAAAGGATGTCGATTGGGGCAAGGTCAACCAGCCCATCTCCGCCGAGAAATACCAGCTGCTGCTGAACGAAGTACGTCGCTATCTCAACGACTCTGGCGAAGTATTCGTCGAGGATCTGTACTGCGGCGCGGACCAAGCGTATCGCCTCTCGGTGCGCTACGTGTCGCCCAACGCGTGGCACATGGCGTTCGTGCGGAACATGTTCATGCGGCCGGAGCTGACCGATCTTCCGACCTTCGATCCCAATTTTACGGTTCTGCATGCCCCGGAATTCGAGGCGGACCCTGCGCGCCACGGAACCCGCACCGGAACCTTCATCGTTCTCAATCTGGCGGAGCGAACGGTTCTGATCGGAGGAACGCGCTACGCCGGTGAGCTCAAGAAATCGATGTTCACGGTCATGAACTACCTGCTTCCCAAGCAGGGCGTGCTTTCGATGCACTGCTCGGCGAACGTCGGGAAGGCGGGTGACACCACATTGTTCTTCGGTTTGTCGGGAACGGGAAAGACCACGCTGTCAGCGGATCCCCTTCGCGGTCTCATCGGTGACGACGAACATGGATGGTCTGGAGAGGGAATCTTCAACTTCGAGGGAGGATGCTACGCCAAGGTGATCAACCTCTCCCCCGAGAGCGAGCCCGACATCTACCGAACCACCCAGATGTTCGGCACAGTGCTGGAGAACGTCGTTCTCGATCCTGCAACCAGGAAAGTGAAGTTCGCCGATCAGTCGATCACCGAGAATACCCGCGCTTCATACCCCCTGCACTACATCCGCAACTATGTCGAAGGCGGGAGGGGCGGACATCCGCGCAACGTCGTGTTCCTCACCGCTGACGCGTTCGGAGTCCTGCCGCCGATTGCGAAGCTCACCCCGCAACAGGCGATGTACTACTTCTTGTCGGGGTATACGGCGAAGGTGGCGGGTACCGAGCGAGGCGTGAGCGAGCCGCAACCCACGTTCAGCGCCTGTTTTGGCGCCGCATTTCTCGTTCTGCACCCGACCAAGTATGCGGCGATGCTGGGAAAGCTTCTGAGCGAGCACAAGTCCAATGTCTGGCTGATCAACACTGGCTGGAGCGGCGGCGCGTACGGCACGGGGAAGAGAATCAGGCTCGCGTACACCCGGGCGATCGTAAATGCTGTCCTTGCCGGCGAGCTCGATAACGTGAAGACCGAGACCGATCCATTTTTCGGCCTGGCGACCCCGATCGAGGTAAAAGGCGTTCCTTCGGAAGTGTTGCATCCGCGCCGGACGTGGGCGGATACCGTGGGCTACGACGCGCAGGCGAAGAAGCTCGCGGGCATGTTCCGCGAGAACTTCGAGAAGTTCGGCAGCGTCGATCCGGCGATCAAGAACGCCGGCCCGAAAGGATAACCGCGCCAGGCGAGGGGCCGTGCACTTCGAGATACTGCGCGACCCAGTCTGGAACAACATTCGCGTCGACGACCTCACCCTCAGCCTCGTCGACACCGAAGTTTTTCAGCGGCTGAGATACGTCCGCCAGCTGGGGTGGACCTACCTCGTCTATCCCGGCGCGACGCATTCCCGCTTCGAGCACGCACTCGGGACACACCACCTGTCCCGCCGTACTTTGGCCCTCCTTTGCGAGGCGGAGGATGCGGCGTCCGTCAGTGAGAACGAGCAGGCCATCGTCCGCTCCGCAGCCCTTCTTCACGACGTCGGGCATTATCCATTCTCGCACGCCCTCGAAGAGATCGGCGCACTGCATCACGAAGCCGTCGCGCGTCCCCTCATCACCGAGGGTCGGATCGCCTCGCTGCTCACCGCGCACCTCGGAGAGGACGCGCCAGCGAGAGTCTTCGACCTCATTGGCGGCCACAGCGAAAGTGCGTTGCAGGGACTCATCTCCGGATCGCTCGACCTCGACAAGATCGAGTACCTCAAGCGAGATGCTTTCATGTGCGGCGTTCCCTACGGAGAGATCGATGTCGACCGATTGACGAACTCTCTCGTTCTAGTCGATGATCCGGAAACCGGCCGGCGCGCGATCGGCGTTCAGGAGAAGGCGCTCTCCGCACTCGAATCATTGTTATTCGCGAAGTACCAGATGTACCGGAACGTCTACTGGCACCACGCCGTGCGAAGCGCCACGGCCATGTACAAGCGGCTGGTCGAAGACGCGCTCGACGCCGGTGTGGTGGATGTCCAGTCTCTCGCGCGCTTTACCGACGAAGGCCTGATGCACAGGCTCGAGAACGCAAGCCCGACCCCGCTACTCCTCGCGCTGAAGGAGCGCACGCTCTACAAGCGGGCCGCAGAGTGGCCGGCCGCTGAGCTCGATATCGACAGGGTGGAATGGATCGCGACCGATCGCAAGCGCGTGGCCGAGAAGGAGGACGAGCTCGCAAAGGAGCTCGGTCTCTCGCCGGGCGAGCTGTTGCTGGACTATCCCGCCAAGACCCAGATGTTGGGACTGGATATCCCCGTGCTCAGGCGCAACGGACAGGTGGAGCGCCTGACAGGCGAAGGCTGGATCGGAACAATCAATTTGCCGTCACTGTCCGAGGAGCTGTACGAGAGTGCCCGATGGCTACGGGTGTTCACAGCAAAACGGGCCACGCTCGATCAACGTCAGCTCCGGGAATCGCTGGAACGATCGCAGTAGCTACGCGTTATAAGAGTGATGACTGCGTCGCGATTACTAGCGGTAGCGTGCGTTTCGTGGATCGTCGGCGGTTGCGCCGCTCCAGCGGTCGCGTCCGCTCCGGCGCCAGCAACTGCGCCCATAGCTGGTCGGTATGGCGCGACGGTATCGCGCATCTTTGATCTGATCAACGCCGAGCGTAGACATCAAGGCCTGCCGGCGCTCGTCTACAACGCGAAGCTGGACGAGATGGCAAAGATCCAGGCCCAGAACATGGCGCATTTCCAGAAAATGGCGCACGTGATTTCCGAAGCGAGCCTTCCAACGCTGGCAGACCGCGCGCGTTACGTTGCCTACCCGTTCGGCCGGATAGCGGAGAACGTCGCGCTCGGTTATCCGGACTCCGAGACTGTCGTCCAGGGTTGGATGACCTCGAACGGCCACCGGGCGAACATTCTCAATTCGGAGGTCGTGGAAACCGGTATCGGAATCGCCAGATCCTCGAGCGGCGGGATCTACTACTGCCAGGTCTTCGGGCGCAGACTTAGCTCCCGGTAGCGGGCAGCCAGAGAGTTGTTTTGGCATGCCTGTCAACAGGCTAAGTTCAAGCAGATCAACTGTTTACGGCCGTGCTGTTGGTGAGGTCAAAATCCGTGACCTTCGCGTTGGCTGAAGCGTCGTATACGCATGAGCCGACTCCCAATCGCTGCCTCTATCCTGCTCGCCATTTCGGGCTCCTCGTTAGCGCAGGCCCCAGCTTTTGTCTCCAATGACTCAGGCCTGATCTCGGCTGCGATCTTCGAGACGAAGGATGCGGCCGCGCTGACCGTTGGTCTCGCCCCCCTATCCCGCGCGCAGCTTCGAAAGGGTGATCGCGAGGTACGGATCTGGTATTCGGGCTTCGGCAATCCACAATATCTGGTGATCATTCGCCAGACTGGCACTTCGACCACGGGCCGCCTGCTCCTCTGGTGGGACCAGTATTACGAATCCACCCCTGCAAGCGCGGATACGCGGGTCGACAATTTCGTTCGTGCCGGTTATGACTGCGGCCCGATCTCGAAGCGTGACTCGCACTATGGCGAGGATCGCTGGATCAGCTCGGTTTGCGAGGCAAAGTTGAAGGGCTCAGCCGACTGGAAAAGTTTCCTGTCGGAAGTGGAGGCGCACGCGCTGCCGCAGAATGCCGCTGCTGCTCCCGCCGAAGATGCGACCGAGGATCAGAATTGGGGGATAACGGTGGAGCGCAAATCGGGAGCGACCTACGGTGTCTCCCATTACCACACCGCCCTGGCGATCGGCGCTCCGGAGCCCGGCCGCGGGCCGAAGCTTCAGGACATGGTCAATGCGCTCGCCGCAAACGCCAAGCGCCAAGCGGCGGTCGCTCAGCACTAAGTCTGTCGCTGCGCTAATGGCGCAGCTCTTCCAACCTCTCGTAAAACTTTAGCGACTGCGGATTCGCCAGCGCTTCCGTGTTTCGTACCGGTCGGCCGTGAATCACTTCGCGCACGGCCAGCTCACTGATTTTTCCGCTGATCGTTCGCGGAATGTCATCCACCTGAATGATCTTCTTCGGCACGTGCAGCGGCGTCGTATTCTCACGTAACCGCGAAACGATGCGCTCGCACAGCCGTTCGTCGAGGCTCAAGCCTGGCTGCAGCTTCACGAACAGGACAATCCGCACATCGCCCGACGACCCGGCGTCGACTTCCTGTCCCACCGCGACGCTCTCCACCACTTCGGGGAGCTGGTCTACCTGCCGGTAGATCTCCGCGGTTCCTATCCTCACGCCGCCTGGATTGAGCGTCGCGTCGCTCCGTCCATAAATGATGTATCCCCGATTGCGCGTTATTTCCGACCAGTCACCGTGACGCCACACGCCGGGGAAATACTCGAAGTACGCCGCGCGGTATTTGGAGCCGTCGGGGTCGTCCCAGAAAGCAATCGGCATGCTGGGGAAGGGCCGCGTGCAGACCAGCTCACCCGGAATCAGCCTGACCGGACGTCCGCGGTCGTCGAACACGTCGACTGCCATACCGAGTCCCGGAGTCTGAATTTCGCCCCGATAAACCGGGAAGATCGGATTACCCAGCACAAAGCACGAGATTATGTCGCTCCCGCCACTGATGCTGGCGAGGTGCAGATCCGATTTGATTTTCTTGTAGACGTAATCGAAGCTGTGGTCCGCGAGCGGACTACCCGTAGACAGGACCGCTTTCAGCTGCGACAAGTCGTGATTCTTCCGGGGCTCGGCGCCGCTCTTCTCCAGAAGAGCCAGGTACTTCGCGCTGGTGCCGAAGATGGTTATGCCCTCCCGATCGACCATCTGCCATAAAATGTCAGGAGTCGGAGAGAGCGAAGCGCCGTCATACAGAACGGTCTTCACACCGACCGCGAGAGCGCTGACGAGCCAGTTCCACATCATCCACCCGCAGGTCGTGTAGTAGAAGATGCAGTCTTCGCGCTTCAGATCCGTGTGAAGGATCAGCTCCTTGAGGTGCTGGATGAGGGTGCCGCCGGCACTATGCACCATGCATTTGGGCAGTCCGGTGGTCCCGGACGAGTACATAATGTAGAGCGGGTGATCGAACGAAAACCGCTCGAAACCGGGCGGTTTCACCTCGGACGGTTGGGTTTCTTCGCGCTTCGTGCCGTCGGGTGGAGTCGACCTCGGTACCCCCTGTGGCGGTGTCTTCCTCTGCGTTCCCTCTGGGGGTGTCCGCTGTCTGGTTGTCGCGATTCCCCACTGGGCCGCAATGAAGCGCGACCAAAGAGTGCCTTTGCGAACTCCCTCCAGATCGGGCATCTGCTTTCTGTACGGAGTGACCACCACATGCTCCAGCGTCTGGATCCTGAATGCGATCTGTCGCAGACGCGGAAGCAGGTCGATCTCCTTGCCGTTGTAGAGGTACCCATCCGCGGCGAACAGTATCTTGGGCTCGATCTGACCGAAGCGATCCATGACGCCCTGCGCTCCGAAGTCGGGTGAGCAGGAAGACCAGATCGCGCCCAGCGATGTCGCGGCGAGCATCGCGATGACGGCTTCCGGTATGTTGGGCAGCCAGCCGGCGACGCGATCCCCCGGCCGCACGCCGGCGGCATGCAGCGCGAGTGCGAGAGTTTCCACGGCCTCCCGCAACTCCTTGAAGGTAAGGGTGCGCTGGTGCCCTTCCTCGTTCCACGACGCCAACGCCGGCTGGTCGTCGGTGAATCGTAAGAGGTTCTCGGCGAAGTTCAGGCTCGCGTCAGGAAACCAGTGTGGTCCCTTATCGGCATCGGGTGGCCCCATGTTATCGAGGCCTACTCCAACTCGCTCGGCGCCGCCACCGGTGCCCCGATGGCCAACTATGCCGCAGAATCTCCAGATGAGCGACCAGAATCGCTCCGGGTTGTTTACTGACCACTCGTGGAGTTGCCAGTACGAGTCGGGAGAGTAGTCGGGAACGGGCGGCCCCCCGCGCTCCTCCACGTACCGGAGAAACTCGGTCATGTTCGCCTTGATGACGCGCTCGGGCGAGGGTGTCCAGAGGGCCTCGCTCATTTCGACTTCAGGTTCAGCTCGTGGGAGGATTGAATTGTGCGTGTTGCCCCTGCAGCCACGACTTGTGGTATTCCGGATCTTCTATTTCCAGGGCCTGCTTCGCGACCTTGAGCGGCCGGAAGCTGTCCATCATCACCGCCAGTTCGTCGGTGTACTTGGCACCAATGCTCGCCTCCGCGCGTCCGGGATGCGGTCCATGTGGTATCCCGTCCGGGTGATGGGTAATACTGCCGAACTCGATTCCCTTGCGGCTCATGAATTCGCTCGAGGCATAGTACAACACTTCGTCCGAATCCACGTTGCTGTGATTGTACGGAGCGGGAACGGCTTCCGGGTGGAAATCGTACGGGCGCGGGCAGAATGAGCAGACCACGAATCCATCACCCTGAAAAGTCTGGTGCACCGGTGGCGGCTGGTGGACGCGGCCGACGATGGGCTCGAAGTCACTGATGTTGAACGCCCACGGATAGAAGTACCCATCCCACCCCACCACATCCAGCGGGTGGTGGTCGAGCACGATCTCGTTGATGCCATCGTACTGCTTCACGAGGATCGGAAAATCTCCCATCTCGTCGACCGGTTCGACGTAAGTGGGGCGCCTAATGTCGCGTTCCGAGTAGGGCGCGCCCTCGATCAGCTGCCCGAACTCATTGCGATAGCGCTTTGGCCAACGCACGTGGCCCCTGCTCTCGAAGATCACGAGCTTCGGCTGCTGCTCCGCGTTCAGGTCGAAGCGATACCGGTGGAGGATGCCACGGTGGATGACGAGATAATCGCCTTCGTGAAATGGAAGCGAGCCGTACGTGCTCTCCAGCACTCCCTTCCCTTTGCTTACATAGACCAGCTCGTCCGCCTGCGCATTCCGGTAGAAGTGCGCGTCGTTCTCATCGGGCTCGACGTACAGCATCGCTATGTCCTGATTGAACAGCAGGGGAATCCTGTCCAGTGTGGCGCTTCCACCCTTCTTTGCGCGCGAGGTGAGGAAATGCCGGTGGTGCAGGGTCTGGTTTGGATCCGCCTCGAACTTCATCTCGCGCAGGCGGCGCACGGACTTTACAGTTGTCGGCGGATGGATGTGGTAGAGGAGTGCTGACGTACCGATGAATCCTTCGTGTCCGACGAGCTCCTCGGCGTAGATACCACCACCGGGCTTCTTGAAGGCAATGTGCCTCTTGCGGGGAATCTTTCCGAGTGTGTGATAGATCGGCATGGTTAAAGGTTGCCCCGGAGGTCCTGTTCGCGCTCCAACGCCTCGAACAGCGCCTTGAAGTTTCCGGCGCCGAAGCTCTTGGCGCCCTTCCTCTGGATTATCTCGTAGAAGAGCGTCGGACGATCCTCCATCGGCTTGGAGAAGATCTGCAGCAGATAGCCTTCCTCGTCGCGATCAACAAGGATTCCGAGATCACGTATCGGCGCCAGGTCCTCGTCGATCTTGCCGACACGCTCAGTTACGGTGTCGTAGTAAGTACCCGGTACGCGAAGGAACTCGACTCCGTTGTCTCTCAGCTTCGTTACCGTGTCGATGATGTTGTCGGTCGCGATCGCGATGTGCTGGCATCCCGGCCCCTGATAGAACTCGAGATACTCGTCGATCTGAGACTTCTTCTTGCCCTTCGCCGGCTCATTGAGCGGGAACTTGATGCGACCGTTGCCGTTGGCGACGACCTTCGACATCAGCGCCGAGTACTCGGTGGAGATTGCCTTGTCGTCGAAGGAGACGAGTTGGGTGAAGCCCAGCACGTCGCCATAGTACTTGACCCACTTGTTCATGGCGCCGAGCTCGACATTTCCGACGCAGTGGTCGATGTACAGG
>JALYKQ010000223.1 GCA_030774675.1 Gemmatimonadota bacterium
GGAAGCGGGGGATTGGAGAACGAGCCGGGACTCGACGTAGACTAAGAGGCCGCTCCGCTAAACTTGGCGCGTCGAACCACTCATCTCATCACCTCGACCGGCCGGCCGATCGTCCACGGAATCTTCGCCCTGTCAAGTGCCGCATTGAGCGCGGGGATGCGTCGCTGGAGCAACGCATTGATCCGTCCGACTTCGCGCTGGAGATCGGATGCGGACAGTATGAGTGTCGATTTCTGAAGCTCTGTCGGCTGCGAAGTCACGTTTCCGATCTCGTCGGCGACGTTGTTGACACGCTCCTGAATCGACGGCTCCTCCGTCCTCTTGTCGTCGCTTACAACCGGGGCGTCAGGGTCGCCGCGCAGTTTTTTCAGCACCTCACCCAGCTCCTTCTCGATTGCATCGGACTGCGTCGATACGGAGTCGGGCGCGGTGTTGATCTTGATCGCCGCCTTCACGTCCGCGATCTGATCCTTCAGCTGCTCGGCGGTGCGCACCGCAGCGTACACGCTTGCCTGGAGCCGGCCGGTGCTCACACGCATGTCGTAGAGGGAGCGATAGTCCGCATCGCTAAGCTGCACAAGAGGATCGGAGCGAACGTCGACTGGCATTTCGTGGACAGTCGGTGCGCCTGATCCGCTCTTGATCGTCAGCCGGGCAGTGTAGCGACCCGGGAGCACGAACGGCCCCGACGGATCGCGCTGCCTGGATGCTGGCTCGCCAGTCTGACCCGCCGGCCGTCGAACGGTATAGGGCGGCGCGTCGCGAAGGTCCCACGTCACCCGATGCATTCCCTGCTTCTTGTTCGCCGCCAGCTCGCGCACTCGGCTGCCCCTCGCGTCGTAAATGCCGAGCGTGAGATCACTACCCTTCGGCAGCGAGTCGCGGAGGAAGTAGGTGATGATCGCACCAAACGCTGGATTCGGCGCCGAGTACTCGCGGTCTCCGCTCGCACTGGCGCCTCGCGCACCACCCGGAATGGAGCTGTTCGGGTTGTATTCCGTAGCGGGTTTTACCGGAAAGAGATACGTGCCGGCCCGGTTCGCCTCAGCCAGCTTTTGGAGCGGTGTAATGTCGTCGATGATGTAGATGCCGCGGCCGTGGGTACCGATGACCAGGTCGTGCTCGCGCGGATGAATTACGATGTCGTGGACGGCCACTGTCGGAATGTTGTATTTCAGCTGTGTCCATGACGCCCCGCCATTGGCCGAATAGAATGCTCCGAACTCGGTGCCGGCGAAGAGCAGGCTTGGCTCGACGGTGTCTTCGCGAACGACCTGCACCGAGCCGTTTGCCGGCAGATTGCCAGTAATCGGAGTCCAGTGTGCGCCGTAGTCGGTGCTCTTCAGCACGTACGGCTTGAAATCGTTGTTCCGATGATTGTCCATCGTCACGTACACGGTTCCTTCCTTGAATCGCGACGCCACCACTCGGCTCACATACGTCTCATCGGGGACGCTGGGAAATTTCGTGATTCTGTTCCACGTTGCGCCTCCGTCGCGAGATATGGAAATCACTCCATCGTCGGTGCCGACATAGAGCAGACCTTGCCTGATCGGCGATTCGTCGATCGTGCTGATGTTTCCGTAATCGGCCGTGCCCTGATGCCGGGCGATTGCATCGCGCGGCCAGATCTTTCCCATCACGGGCAGGCTGTCGCGATTGCGCTGCCGCGTGAGATCGGGACCTAGCCGCGTCCACGCGTCGCCGCGGTTGCTGCTCTTGAAGAGGTAGTTCGCGCCGAAATAGATCGTGTTGTGATCAAAGGATGAGAGGAGCATCGGCGAGCTCCAGTTCCAGCGGTACGGCTTGCCACCAAATTGAGGCAGCGGCTTTATGGTTTTCTGTTCGCCAGTGCGCACATCGTATCGAACGATGTCGCCGCCCTGCGATTCTCCGTAGACGGTATTCGGATCGGTCGGGTCGATCATCGCATAGAAACCGTCGCCGCCGGTGGTCTTGATCCAATCCGCGTTCGTGATTCCCTGGCGGTTTCGCGTCTGGCTCGGTCCGCCCCAGCTGCTGTTGTCCTGCAATCCGCCGTACACGTAGTAGAATGGCTCGCGCAAATCGGTGGCGATTGCGTAGTACTGCGAGATCGGAAGGTTGGGGACGAAATCGACGGTACGGCCGCGATCGTGGCTGATGTAGACTCCGCCGTCAGATCCGATTATGAGGTGATCAGGATCGGTCGGATCGATCCACATGGCGTGATGATCAGAGTGCGCCGCAGTCGCTGTGCTTCTGAAGGTACGCCCGCCATCAGTCGAAACCTGAAGCGGCACACCCATGAAGTAGACGCGCTCCGGGTTGGTTGGATCGACGCGGATCTGCCCCATGTACCATGGATAGGAGAATCCCACCCCCATTCTCTGCCAGCTCGCACCATAATCGTCGGAGCGATAGACGCTGCCTTCCGTGTTGCCGGTGGAAGCGCCGTTCCCGGTCACTTTGGTTTCGATCGTAGCATAGACGATGTTCGGACTCGACTTGCTCACATCGAGACCGATTCGCCCGACATCGACCTTTGGAAGGCCTTCAGAGAGCCGCGTCCAGGTGTCACCAGCGTCGATGCTCTTCCAGATTCCGCTGCCGGGCCCGCCGCCGACGTAAGTGTACGGACGCCGCTCACGCTGGAACGAAGCGGCGTAGATCACATCAGGGTTCGTCGGATCGAAGATGACATCGGTGAAGCCCGTATGGGCGTCGATGTTCTTGACGTTCTTCCACGTGCGTCCACCGTCCGTGGTCCTGAACAGCCCGCGATCTCCACCTGCTCCCCACAACGGACCGGCGGCTGCGACGAATACTATCTGCGGATTGCTGGGATGGACGATGACTCGCCCAATGTGCTCCGATTTCCTGAGGCCCATCTTCGTCCACGTCTTGCCGCCATTCTCGGATTTGTAGACGCCATCGCCCCACGACGAGCTGCGCTGGTTGTTGGCCTCGCCCGTGCCGACCCAGATGATATCGGGATTGCCTGGCGCGACCGCGACGTCGCCGATTGAGGCCGAGCCCTGGCGATCGAAGATGGGCTCCCAGGTCGTTCCACCATTCACAGTCTTCCACACTCCACCCGACGCCGACGCGACGTAAAAGAGCTCGCCCAGCCGTTCACCCAATTGTGATTTGGGTCCTTCGGGAACGGCGAGATCGACCACCCGGCCGCTGGTAACGGCGGGTCCGATCGAGCGCCACGGTAACTCGGCCAGCCGTGCGGAATCCGCGTCGAACACTGCTGGGGTGGTCTTGGCGGCACCACTCGCCTGGGCCGAAAGCGTCGAAACAGGGGATACAAGGAGAGCGATCGCGAGAAAAGGGCGCGAGAACCTACGAGGGATCATTTGTTGGAGTGAAAAGAGTGCGTAATCTCATTGAGAGCGGAGGGTTTTGCTACCGAGGCTCACCCACGGGAATCCGACCTTTTCATGCCTCGAGTCGGACGACTTGCTTCGAAGGATTTCTTTCTCTACTCTGGTTCATGCGCGCGCATTTGTCGAAGTGATCAGGCAGGCCCTGCTCCACTCAAACACCGGGTCCCTCCGGAAAGATTCCCTGCCCCCGGGACCGCGCCGGCGATTTCCCGGCCACATGATGGTTGAATTTGCCCGCCGACGGCTGCCATTCCTCGTCGAATCGGCCGAGAAGTACGGCGATATAGTCTTCTTCAAGCTTGGCAACGAAAGGATCTATCTCTTTAACCATCCAGACCTCATTCGGGATGTTCTGGTAACAAACCAGAAGAACTTCACCAAGAGCCGGGCACTGGAGCGCGCCAAACGCGTACTTGGCGAAGGGCTTCTCACCAGCGAGGGGGAGTTTCACCTGCGGCAGCGCCGCCTTGCCCAACCTGCCTTCCACCGTGACAGGATCTCGTCTTACGGGCGATCAATGGTGGATTATGCCGGCCGGACCTCGTCGCGATGGACGAACGGGCAGTCCCTGGACATCCACCAGGAAATGATGAGGCTCACTCTCGCGATCGTGGCGCAGACCCTCTTCAGTGCGGACGTCGAGAACGAAGCCAACGAGATCGGTGAGGCGCTCACCACCACCTTCGAGGCGTTCAATATCGGTATCCTGCCCTTCAGCGAGATTCTCGAGAAGCTGCCGCTTCCGTACAACAAGCGATTCGAGGCCGCACGGGCACGGCTCGATGACACCATTTACAGGATCATCAACGAGCGCCGTGCCACCGGTGAAGACACGGGCGATCTGCTATCGATGCTCCTCCTCGCGCAGGACACCGAAGCAGACGGCGGCGGCATGACAGATACCCAGATTCGTGACGAGGCGATGACCATTTTCCTCGCCGGTCACGAGACTACGGCGAATGCTCTCTCGTGGACATGGTACCTCCTGTCGCAGCATCCGGACGTCGCGACACGCTTCTACGAGGAGATCGATGCGTTGGGGGATCGGCTGCCCCGGCCGGAAGACCTTCCGAGTTTTCCCTACACCCGGATGATTCTTGCGGAGTCGATGCGGCTCTATCCACCCGCCTGGGCCGTGGGGCGCCGGGCCATCAACGATTTCGAGGCGGGAGGCTATCAGATCCGGGCGCGGTCAATGGTGCTTATGTGCCCGTACATCATGCACCGCGATCCACGCTTTTATCCGGATCCGGATCGCTTCGATCCCGAGCGGTGGCGGCCGGAAGTCGCAGCCATACGTCCGAAGTTCTCCTATTTCCCATTCGGAGGCGGTGCACGCGTCTGCATCGGGGAGCAGTTCGCGTGGATGGAGGGCATACTCATTCTCATCACCATTGGCCAGAAATGGCGAATGAGTTACCTCGGTGGCTCGCCACCTGGCATTGAGCCGCGAATCACGCTGCGTCCCGCCGGAGCGCTCAACATGAAGGTGGAACGACGCTGACCAACACTGCAACCGGGCCATTAGTACTTATATCGTGATACAGCTTCCCCGATCCCTCGTCCCCGTCCAACGACTGCCAATGATCTCCATTCCATCTCGTCGCGGTTGGTCGACGGCGTGCTTCGTGTTCGCGCCGCTGTTCGCCGCACCCGCGCAGCAGACGTATCAGTCGCCACCGGCCGATCTGATCAGGATTCTCGAAGCGCCGGCTAATCCTGTCTCTTCCATCAGCCCGAATCGACAGTGGGTTCTTGTCACAGTGAGCGACCCGCGCACGATCACTATCAGCGACATGGCTGACTCCGCGTATTATCTCGCCGGCAGCAAGGTCAGAGCGAATCCGGATTACCGCATCGAGAACATTGGGATTCGGTCCGGCACGGTGAGCAGCATCGATGGAAAAA
>JALYKQ010000224.1 GCA_030774675.1 Gemmatimonadota bacterium
GTTATCGGGCGGCCCCGCAGAATCCTTGACGTGAACCAGCGGGAACCGCTTCGGGTAGCGATTGAAGAAGTCGAGCGGGCTCCCACCTCCGAACACCACCCAATAGAGATCCATCTCGAAGTCGACCAGCGATGGGTCGGTGGTGGACAGCAGCAGGTCGAGCGGCCGCGTCTCTCCGATTTTCCTGAGCTCGAAATCGTGATTGTGGTAGGCGAAGCGAAGGCCTGCGGATTTCGCCTGTGCGGCGGCCCGATTGAAGAGCGCGGCGTGGCTCTTCCAGTCGTCGAGGGTCTTCCGCTTTTCCTCGGGTATCCACGCGATGGTGACCCAGTGATGGCCAACCGCCTTGGCGTCGTCCAGCGCCTTCTGCCAGCCGGTCTCGAGAGAGTCAAACGACAAGTGTGTCGATGGTGAAGAGAGTCCGTTGCGACGGAGGAGCTCACGGATCTGGGCGGGAGTGCGACCGAAGTAGCCGGCGAACTCGACTTCCTTGTAGCCGATTGCGGCAACTTTGGCGAGGGTTCCGGGAAGATCAGCCTTCATCAGATCGCGGACGGTGTAGAGCTGGAGTCCGACGCGCTTGAGCTTTCGGTGTTGCGCGAGAATCTCGGTTGCTGCGGCAGCGTCTCGGCTGGTGATCCCGAGGGCAGCGACTCCGAGCGTCGCGAGGAAGTTGCGGCGAGTTTGCATTGTCAGAGGGCCGGGGTAAGGTCCCAGCTAGTATGGAGAACCGCCGCACGCGGCGCAATGAATGAGCTTTCACACGGCGAACCGGCGGTTTTTCGGGACGCGGATCTTCCCAAGTAGAAGTGGAAAGGAAAGATCGAGCGATTCGCGGAATATTTGCGATATTTGCAAGCTCTTCCGTTAACCGCCGGATCGAGCGTCTAACGGTTGAGATCGAAATTTTTCGTAGCGTTTTCCCCATCACAATCGTCCTGTTGACGAATCCTCAACAGTGACCGGGACAAATGCGCACAAGACTAATTCTTTCCGTTTCTATCCTTTCCGTGGCTGTGCTTTCCTCCGGGTGCTCTCGCCACAAATCAGCGTCGGCCGTGCCGACGCCCAACCGCAATGGTTCGGCTGACGAAGCCGCGCGGGACGCTGGCGAGCGAGAAGCCGCGAAGCTCCGCGAGGAGTCAGACCGGGCAGCAGCCACAGACCGTCTCGCCGGTGAACGTGCGGCGGGCGACCGTGAGCTGGTCAGGGCCACGCTCACCACACCGGTTATGTTCCAGTTTGATCGCTCAGAGATCAGCGAAGAGGGAATCAGACTGCTGGATCAGAAGGTAGAGGCGCTGCAGAAGAACCCTTCGATCCGCGTTCGCATCGAAGGCAATGCCGATGACTACGGCTCGGACGAATACAACATGGTGTTGAGCCAGCGCCGTGCGGCCGTCGTCAATCGTTATTTCACGGAGCGTGGGATCGATGCTTCGCGAATCCAGATCGTGAGCTACGGCGAAGAGAAGCCGGTATGCACAGATCGCGACGAAGGCTGCCGCTCGCGTAACCGTCGTGACGAATTTGTGGTTCTCTCGGGATTGTAGAAAGGAAGCTCGAACGGAAAAAGCCCCACCTGATGATCAGGCGGGGCTTTTTTGTGTCGGAGCGACGAAGTAGCTGGGGGGAGACTCGAACTCCCGACCCCGGCATTATGAGTTAGTTCGACACCATTATGGCGTAACAACTTAGCGCCCCTGTCGGAGACAACGAGTGGCACCGGCCGGCACGACGCGGCACAAATACTTCGGTGTATGGTCGCTCTCTTGGTCACGCTTGTCGTAGACGGGGTTCGTTAACCGCCGAGTCTCTGGAGGCTGCAACCATCTCCCATCGATCGCATTCCGACTGGAGCGGCACAAAGCGGCCGTAGACTCTCATCACGAGCACGCCGTCAACGTGGCCTAGTTGTCGCGCGACGTACTCTGGCGGTGTTCCTGCTTTTATCGCGCGTACTGCGTAAGTGTGCCGCGCATCTCACATGGTGTAGTCAGAGTAGATTGGGAATTCGTTCTCGAGGCGGGCAATGGCTAGGCGATGCATGTCTCCTGCGGCCCTGCGCGTGGGGATAGCGGCAAAGATCCGAGCATCGGCAGCAAACCCCCCAGGTACGGCTCCAGGTAGTTCCGGCCCACTCGGCGACGCGGACGTAACGATCCCTGCTGTGCGTCTTCGTTCCAGCGGCTCGAATCTCCTTCGTCGGAATATCCACGTCGCGCCTGAGACCCAACGCGACTGAGACCTCGATCCCGGTTCCGGCGAGTAGTGCCGAAAAGGTGCGGAACGGCTCCGGCTGTGCGTCCGCCAATCGTGCTGCGTCGCGGCTCTCTAGGAAATTTGTCCGCGAATACTATGAAACCAACTGCGACAATCCGTCGGTGTTCACAGGGGAGTCGTGCGTCGGCGCCGGACTTCTCCGATATTCGGGTCGCATTTCATCGGGAGAAACGGGTAACCAAACGGGTAACGTGTACCAGAAAAGCAAAAGCAGGCCCCTAGAAACAGAGGTCTCCTCGCCATTGGGTCCGGCGCGAATTCTTAAGCCCAGGCCGGTACTACGCTAGTTCGGAAATACTGCTTGGGCAACCAAAAAGAATCAGGCGGTGGTGTGCCTCCGATCGAAGCCAGCGGGGGTTGCCCGGCGCAGCGAGAATTCCTCCAACACACGTGATAGGCGTAAAGCAGCATGGCTGCCGTCGCTCCCAGCGACGTCAAAGTCAAAATACATCCCGCCGTTAGCAAGGTCCCCGTATCGCTACAGATTTGCCAGGCTCCTGCAAACCCAGCCGCAGCAATAAGATAGAGGTTAAGCTCATTCGCGCAGCAACCCGATCCGTAGTATGCTCCGCCCCAAGTGCCGCCCGGGATTCCGGAAGGTACGACGCTACCTGGATCGCAGAGTGGGTCGGTCCAACAGGCGTCATCGGGTTCAGCAACCATCTTAGAGGGTCCGCGCGGTGCAGCTTTAGTCGCCGAGCGGATTTGCCCCACGGCTTTCCCGTTCTTAAAGAGAGAGGCGGTGAATGCCGTCGCCAGCCAGCCGCCTCTCACCTTTTTCCACTCGAAGCTGTACGCTTGATCGACATGCCGATCCGCTCCAACGTGGACCATTGTCTTCACTGGCCCCGCGTCGCCGGTGACAAAAACAAAATCTCCGGCGCTGCCCTTAGAGTCTTTCCACGAGACTATCTGTCGCGTGTTCCGCGGCCCCCGCGCCGATACGTGAGTGTCAGACACGTAAAGCACGGGCATTTTGGCGGCGTTCGGGTCATTGAGAATGCGTGACTGCGCGGCTTCGGCGAGCCCGTTCGTGACGATAGCGTCCGTGGCCCATTCGCGAGTGGTTGCCGAGACAAGCTGCCCGTTGAGACCGGGAATTGAAATCGTGGAGGTCCCCGTCATTGATACCTTCGCACCTTCGTAGGGAGCTGGCTCAGTCGACGTCGGCTGCGTCGCGTCAGAACACGCGACCATCACAACAGCCAGGCCGATCAGTCCGATATTTCGTGCGACCCGCATGAATTCCCCCTGTGAAAATTTTGGAACGCGTTAAGCCTCGGTCGGAGGCGTCGATGTTGCTCTCTTGCTACGCACCAGCAGAAACAGCCCCGCGAAAATGATCGCGTAGCCACTGTAGAAAAAGATCCTCGGGTTAACCGATCCGACGAGCAGCTCGCCACCTGTCGCGACGAACACTCCGGCCCCTATCAGAAAGAAGGGGAGGCTGCGCCGGAAAAGACTGTGCGTCATCAAGAAAATTGAAGTCGTGAGGGCGAACAACCGGAGGGCGAACTCGGGCCCGTTCATGGAGTAGGTGATCGCCAGTACCCCGAGGCCGAAGACTGCGTAGATCACTGCGGTGAGGCGATTCGTCGTGCTCATCATGTTTCTCTCCTACGGGTAGGGGGGATTGCCCTAAGGCAGGGCATATCACATTGACCAAGTAGCCCGCAAGAGTGTAACTCGACGGTACACCACGCGGTACAACCCATCGCCCCAATAGTTTTCACCAGCACCTCCTTCGTAAAGGGCTTTCCGAGTCGGCAGTGTAGCGCGGCATTGTCAGAACATCGTCAGCGGCATTCCTCCTCCGAGCGCGGACATGACCAACACGGGCACTAGAATCGGAGGATTCTCGAGCGCCCTCTAGGTCAATCTTATCACGCGATGTCGATTTCATTTCACCTTGGAAGGAAGCGGGAACAAACGTCAGCGGCCCGTCAGAATCGTACTCGCCGACTGATACGAAACCGACAGTTCGGTGATATGAAACCGACATTGTTGCGTCAGATTCGAAACCATAGAATCGGGCTGATAATATCGGAGGCGTACGGATGCGCGTCTGCGCTGTTCCTGTTGATCGCCGCGCCAATCGGCGCTCAGACCCATTGCGACGTCCACTATCGGTGGCAGAAGAAGATCAACGCAACGCCACTTGACCGACACGCCGACAGCCACATCAGTCTCACAGATGTTGGGCTGGACGCCGCCACCCTACACGGCGGCAGAGACGTACTGGTGTCAGGTTAGGAATACCCGCAAACAGACGTGTATCAGCTAGCCGCGTGGGCGAGGCGGCTGAAAGTACAGAACGGCGCCACTGGCGACGGCGATTGGCACATCGAGCTCACGGTGACGATAACCAGCCCGGTGACAAACTGCATCGTTATCGAGATTCCCCTTCTCCCGCATCTCGACCAGTGCTCGTTGATTTTCCACCCACCCGATCGCCTCGTTCTCCGCGATGAAGAGCTTGCGATACACCTGCGCGAACACGCCCTTTTCTTCTTTCCTCCCGGTCTGAATTCCGCCCATTGTTCCAGCATCTGATCGGAAATGCCTTTCAGCTTACCGGAGGGCCGGTGGTCGCCGATCGCAGCCCAAATCAGAACACAATCTCCGACGGCCTGTACGGTGGAGATCCCCAAGCTTTCAGCGAGCTCAGAAACATCCGGGTCATTCCGTATCATTGGTGTCGACGCGAATCCAGAGAGTCACTGCCGCTTTCCTGCATCGAGTTTGCGAGTCGGCTTCGTTCTGTGTGTTCTGTGCCCAAACAGGACGGGTTTGGTCCCACCGATGGTAGCGCAGCTCTGATCGCAAAAACGAACAAAGCGGCGAACCCGGTGCGGCTCAACGCTTTGTGAAGTAGCTGGGGGAGACTCGAACTCCCGACTCTGGCATTATGAGTCGGGTGCTTCCTTACTATAACAGCAGCATCCCCCTCAAATGGTGGCACAGACCGGCACGCCACGTTCATCGGCAATTTCTGGCGGATATTCCTCGGCGGAAACACTGGTCAGCAAATCCCGGGTGAGCTTCGCCTGATACTCAGGTGGCGCGAGGATGCCGTTGCATAGATCTTGGTTTGTCCTTCAGCACGGCAGTTACGTCCTCCTCATCGCATCGCCGTTGACCGCCAGGGGTCCTACTCGATTCGATCAGGCCATCCGCTCCCAACGACGCAACGTGTCCGGAGAAATTGCCAGTAATTCGGCGGCGTCAGGAGGACTCAGCGATCTACTCATGATTTAGTTGGCCAGTTTGGGATGATGCCGCAAAGCCCCGGGTTTGTCCGGTTTTCTCTGCCGCAAATCCAGGCGTTAACAAATAGTCGATTCCTTCCGTCGCGATCAGCAAGCCGAACCCACCTAGCTGTTCGACCTCTGCTGAAGTTCGGATGCACGACCGTTTCCACTCGCCGGTTGTTCCGCACACTTCGCCCGATAGAACGCGTTCAGCGTGCAGATCCTCACGCTTCACATCATCAGTCGCTCCGTCCGCTTCGGTCAGACTTATCCTGCGAACTGCTCCCTAGACTGACTCTGTGGACGTTTCTGAACGCGAGCTCCACCGCAGCCGCATGCGCAGGTTGAGAGCGGGAACCCTTCTCAGCCTTTGTGGCGTATTTGAGGACCTCTCGAAGAGCGCCAGCAACGGCCGATCGCTCACGCACGACCGTCACGGGACGATTGCAGGCTCGCCAATGGCGCGACTCCACGCGGCCTGAAGCTGCCGTTGCCGGTCTGCGCCCATGCGATTCGGGAATCTGTCAGGAACCGGTCGCGCAACTTGCCGCCAAGTTCGGCGTAGCTAGATTCTGTACCACGGGCTGCCTACCGTCCGTGTTAGCTGGTGCGTTTCGGTGTGCCTCGGTGGTACGCTGTGAGAATTGGGGAGAGTTGTTGAGAGTGGACTCTCCCGCTCTCATAATGCCGGGGTCGGGAGTTCGAGTCTCCCCCAGCTACTTGCAAGGCCTCTACTCTCCAAAAGCGTCCGCATATCCGAGCGAAAAGGCGGCCCCTTTTTTTCGCGATCCACGGTCGCAGCGCTGGCTCCTCGTTATTTATGTCTCTGCCGTGCTCTTCGTCACGATACAGCGCGGCGTATTCGGTTTCCCAAATGACTTCGCGATTTTCCGCGCATCATTCTGGAATCTGATCGCGGGGCGAGACTTGTACGTGCTGCGGCTCTATCAGGCGCGGGATCGATTCTGGTATTCCCCCACCTTTGCGCTGCTGTTCGCTCCTTTTGCGGTGCTCCCGTTCTTGGTGGGCCTGTTTTTGTGGAACCTGGTCAACGCGCTCGCCGTCTTCTTCGCGTTGAGATTCCTCCTCCCGCTCGATCGGGCCGGGGTCGCGCAGGCGTTGGCGTTTCTTCCGGTGCTCCGGTCAATACAGTCCTCCCAAAGCAATGCTTTGGTGACTGCACTGATCATCATTGCGTTCGTCAGCTTCGAACGCGGTTGGCTGTGGCGTGGTGGGGTCGCGATCGCACTCGGGGCCGTCACGAAGCTATTTCCACTGGCCGCTCTTACGTTTGCTCTCCCCCGCCCAAACCGCCTGCGCGCGACACTGACCTTGCTGCTCACGACTCTTATCCTCGTAGCACTCCCATTACTCGTGCTTTCTCCCGGGGAGCTGGCAGCTCAGTATCAATCGTGGAAGTCGCTCGGAACCGCGGAAACCAGCTTGTTGGGCTCGAGCGTGATGGGGCTTCTTCGCGACGCAGGGTTGGCCTGGCCTCCCTGGTGGATTCAATTGCTCGCATGCGGCGTTGTTCTCGCTGTCCTCATTGCCAGACTGGGCGATTGGGAAAACCGGAGCGTGCGACTTCAGTTCCTCGGGTTCGTGATGGTGTTCTGCGTGGTGTTCAATCACCGGGCGGAGCGACAGTCCGCTGTCATCGCCATCTGCGGCATGGTGATCTGGCACCTTGCCTCCCCACGCTCGGCATGGCGAACCTGGTTGTTTGTAATCGTCTACGTTCTCGTCACGATCAGCGGTGCGGACATGGTTCCGGACGTGATCAAGCGTATCCTCACACCTCAAGTGCGTTTCGTGATTCCGCTGACGATTCTGTGGCTAGTCATGCTGGGTTACCTCGCCTTGCCGCGCAATCCGCGGCGCTCGCCCGAAACTGGCTAGCTGGATTCCGCACCTTACAAGCAAGTCGCGAAATTCGCGGGAGCAAAGAACGCCCAGCTCTTCCTCTCGCTGTCCCGGGTAGTCGTCGTGCTCCGCCAGCTCCTGGTCAGGGTGGCCGGGGTGAGTCATCAGCTCGCTCGTTCCGGCCGGCAAGTGGGGAATGAGCGCAAATAGTCGGGCAGCGAAGGATCCTCCGCTCTGCAGCGAAATGCCGAAGAAATGATTGGCAGCACCCTCGCTCGGGCTCCGACGGGATATACGGCCGCAAATCAGCAGTGCCGTTTGCTTCAGGGCAGCCCTCCAATCGCGCGATCTTGTCCAAAGCGGCTCGGATGGAACGCGGACGTTCGAAACGCCTCTTGAGGCGGCGGCTTGCGACACCGCCGGCCTCAACATCGGGTGAGCATGGACGTGCCGATGGCTATCCACGTGCGTCGGGTGGAATCCTGCTCCGATCATTCGATCGATCTGCGCCACGCATTCTTCCGACACGTCCGAAGCATCAATAAGCCCGAGACTGGCACGAGCGATCAGGACTGGCAGGGAATAGAACTGCCTCGAGCTACCCCGGGTCAGCGACGCCGCCGGCGTAATGGAATGCCCGGTGGTGAGATTGAGATGGAGTCCCAGAGACAAGGTACACGTTGAGCGGGCACGTTCTGCCGCGTCGGCGAATGCCTCCAGATTCACTATCATCGACGCCGAGGTAACGGCCCCAGCCTCGGCCGCTTCGATTATTCCGATGCTGACCCCGCGCGAGATTCCGTAATCGTCGGCGTTGATGATCAGCCGCCTGGGATCAGTTGTAGATCCCACGCGCTCCGTTGCGGCGAACACGGATCAAATCCGTAAGCATCTCTGCTCCGTGCTTCACGAAGGAGATGGTGCTCGGCTCGTCGCTGTAGTGAAAGTCCACCGGCATTTGCTCGATCCGGAAATTGTGCGACCTCGCAATGAACAGACACTCCAGATCAAAGCCGAAACCGCAGAGCGTCTGGCGGGAGAAGATTGTCTCAGCCGCGTGCGCAGTGAATCCCTTGAGGCCGGCCTGCGTGTCCAGAATTCCCGGAAGGAGAAGCTTCTGCGTTACGCGGTTGAACAGGCGGCTCATGAGGTGGCGCGTGTAGAGATAGTGAAAAAACGTGGGACTCATCACGTAGCGCGACTCGGGAAGGACCCGGCACGCGATTACGACGTCGCTGCCCGATTCGAGGGCGCGGAGAAGTTTGCTGATCTGGCAGCTGGGATACGCAAGGTCGGCGTCGACAAAAATTTTGAACGCGCCGGTCGCGCTGAGCATGCCCCTCGCAACCGCGTGGCCCTTCCCACGATTCCGTTCGTTCCTGAGGACAATCGTCCCCTCATTCCTGTCGGCGAAATCCTGGACGACGCTCGCGGTCGATGACTTGCTGCAATCATCGACGATTACTATCTCGGCGAGGAAATCTAGGCCGGTTCGAAACTCACCTAAATGGTGCAGGGTGCTGCGCAGATGCGCCCCGCCATTCCATGTGGGAATAACTATGGAAAGGTGGGGCCGAGCCGTCCCCAATGGGGGAGGCCGGTAGTGGGGTTCAAGGCGAGTTTCAACACATCCCATAGGCAATGCGTATATAGAGTTCTTATTGGACATCGGCGCAAGCCTTTTGGTTCCAACGCCTTGCTGTAATCTTCCCGACAGGTAGATGCCGGTTACCCTGCGGGTGTGCCAATGAAGAGAACGTCGGAAAAGATCGGCGATCCACAGGCCTCGGAGCGCACGGTGAAGCCTTTCCTGAAAACTGTGTAATGGTAGTACCCAAAGAAAAAGCCCCGCGTCGTGATCAGGCGGGGCTTTTATACGGAATTGCTTCCATAGTCCGGAGAGAACGAATTTGTCACGCCGGTTGCGCGAGCCGCACCCTCTGTCTCGGTCCGTGCATACCGGCTCCTCTTCACCGTAGCTCACGATTTGGATTCGCGAAGCGTCGATGCCGCGCTCCGTGAAATAACGGTTCACTACTACCGCACGGCGCTGACTCAACACCATGTTGGACTCGTCCGAGCCGTAGTCATCGGCATTGCGTTCGATGCGAACGCGGATCGAAGGATTCTTTTGCGGTGCCTCTACCTTCTGATCCAGCAGTCTGATTCCCTCTTCGCTGATCTCTGAGCGATCAAACTGGAACTGAATCGGCGGAGTGGAATACAGGGTAAAAGAACCCGCTCACAATTGTCGGGCCTTGGGCACCAAGACTAGGGCCAGAGATCGCGTAGCGAAGGTGGAACCGAGGCGATGGCATATCTGCGCGAGCATGTACGCGCGTTGTTTCCGAATTCTCTGGTCTTCCCTCACGTGAACCGCTTGACTGTTAGCGACAAGCATCGCGAGGGATGCCGCGCCCTGGATATTGAGGACTATCAGCGTCGCGACTCCCGGCACACGTTCGCGGTGCGTGCGGTTCGATCGGGAGCCTCCTTCGAAGCGGTCGCCAGCAACTCCGACACACTGACACAACCATGGTCGTTCGCGTGGCGCGCGGTTCAAGCCAACCCAAGACGAGTTAGGGTACTGGCACCGGATCGCAGCCGCGCAGGACGCCGCGAAGGTGGCCCGATGAGTGCGCGTCGTGGTACACCGGTTTGTACAGAACAAACGAAAAAGAAAACCCCCCCCCCAGCCGGCAGGCGATCATGCGTTTTCCGAGAACGGCTTCCTAAGTAGCTGGGGGGAGACTCGAACTCCCGACCCCGGCATTATGAGTGCCGTGCTCTAACCAGCTGAGCTACCCAGCCATACTTCAAATCTGTGCTAATGTCGGACGCTGTTGAAGCGCCGGAGGTTACTGACGCAAACGGCCAGCCCTCTCGGACCGGCCGCGTTTTACTTGCTTAATGGCGGGGGCGGGATTTGAACCCGCGACCTTCGGGTTATGAGCCCGACGAGCTACCAGGCTGCTCCACCCCGCGATGAGGAGCGAAATCTACCTTCGCGGTGAGTGAAGTCAAGCAGAGTTCACGGCGACAAAACACTCACCCGACACTCACTGAAACGGCCCGAAAGATGGGTGCAAATCGTCGCCGGGATGGTTCGTAAGATTCGCTGAACCACTGCCATCGAATGCGGCAATGAAGACGTCCCCCTTGAAGAAGTCCCCCTGCTCAAACTGTGTATCAAGCACGAACGCTATTCGCCGATTGTCGCCCAACCAGCGACCGCTGCGCGCGAATTCAAATGGAAACGCGGTCACCGTTCCAGCCTGCACGTGAACGGTGCGCGGATTGACCCCCAGGCAAACCACCACGTTGGAGTCGGGCGACCATTCGAGTCCCTCACATTCGACATAGGTGATTTCCAGGTCGATCTTTCGTGAATTGCTCCCGTCAGGCGATGCGAGACACAGAGCAGGATTTCCATTCAGCTGCGGGGGTGGCAGCGCCGAGCAAAGGTAGGCGACGGTCTTTCCATCCGGAGACCATGAAACGGGGAAAAAGGAGTAGCCCTCATAGTTTATTACCGTTTCCTCGCCTGTCGTTGCCGACCGAACGAAGATGCCACTCAAGGAAGGATCATTCCCTACGTACCGGCCAAAGAGAATGTTTAAGCCGTCGGGTGAGAGGTCGGCGTACCTGATAGACGCCAGCGGTACCGTTGTTACGACTTCGCTGCCGTCGTAACGTGCTGTCTCGACAGTCGTAGCGGACCCCAACCCGTCTGGTGTCACTCGCTGGAATAGCACTTTGTTCCCACTCCGCGACCATCGGGGACACAAGTCCGATCTCACGGGACCTTCGACATAGCGCGCACCAGAACCGTCAGCCAGCATGACGTACAAAGCAAGCTGGCCGCCCAGTCGCGAGGAGTAAAAAGCGATCCGGTATCCGTCTGGGGACACCACCGGGCAGAAATCAGCGAATGGCGAGTTGGTGAGGCGGCGTATGTTCGTCCCATCGAGATTCATTGCGTAGATCTCTCGATTCAGGTCGTCACGGTCGCTGTCGAATACGAGTTGATTGTAGAGAGGTTTCACTCCGGCGGGCGGTCCGACCGCCGTATCCGAGCCGCATGCCGCGACCAGGAAGACGCCAACGAGGCCTAGTGAACACGAGAGCGCGTCTTTCGTCAAGCTCGACATCAGGGGTGCGTGATGGAAAAAACGCCGACCTCGTCGAGAAACTTGTAAACAGCGCCGCCTCGGACATCGGTGAAAAAGAGTGCCTCCCGAGCAAAGACCAGCATCGTGCCGTCGCTGGTCCATGCGAGTCCCGATCCGCCGGCATCACCGTAGGTAACCTGTCGGAGATCCGAACCGTTCGCATTTATTGTATAGATGTCTCGCGGCTCCGCATTCGTTCCATAGAACGCTACCCGGCTTCCCTCAGGCGACCACCTCGGCAACGCGGATCCGAAAGCCGTTGAGCCAATCAGCACGTTACCTTCGCGAACGGAGATGTCGGTGTCGGTAGTGATGACGACCCGTTTTGAATCGGGGCTCCAGGCATACTCGCCGATGCTATTCGACGTTTGCACCAAGATGATAGGCGAGCCTCCGCTGACCGCCGATACCCCACGAATCGCTGTGGCCGACTCCGCTGTCGCATAATCGACGTAGGACACGAACCTGCCATCAGGAGTCCAGACGACTGACTGTGTGTTCGTACCAGCGGGGAGCGCTATCACCCGACGCGAAGCACCGTCCGCACTCATAATTCTGATCTCAGAGCCATTCGTGTAAGCGATTTCGCGACTATCAGGCGACCAGGTCGGATTAAAAGGGTGGAAGTACGTGTAACAGCCCCGATAGTCGCAAAGGGTCGTCACCGGCGTGGCATCCAATTGAACGGACTGCCCGCTGGCTTCGTTCCACACATATAGGACCTGCTGTGCGGGTTTTAGCCGCGCGTAGGCAAGCTTTGATCCGTCGGGTGACCAAGCCAATTCATTTGTGGAATCGCTGACTGTTCGTTGTGCATGGGTGGCGGTGTTGAGCACTACCAGCGCTCCGTCAGCAAGTCCGGAGGTATACGCAACCTTGACGCTGGGAGGCAATTGCGACCCCGGAGGTGGAACAATCCCATCGCTTCCACCGCAGCCCGCGACGGCTAGACACGCCCCGAGGGTCAGCCTAAGTCTCATCTGCGCGTGCCGTAGACCGAGTCCTGCGCGCCACCGAACCGATACAGGATTTCCTTGTCGCCCCGCACCATTCCGAACTCCTCCCTCGCGATCCGCTCTATCGTCGCGCTGTCGCTCTTTACCAGCTTGAGAAAGCGCGCGAGCGAATCGACCTGACGCTGGAGCGAGTCGACCTGCCGCGTCAGCTTACCCGTGCGACGGTGGAGTACGTAGAGATCCCTGGTGCTGTATTCCCCGCCCTGCACCGCGAAATAAACGGCAACGGCGATCAGCGCCCACCAGAGGTAGCGCTTCATGGGTGCTCCCTACAGCCCATAGATCGAGCCACCGGGGTACTCCGCCACCGGCCCGAGTTGTTCCTCGATCCGAAGCAGCTGGTTGTATTTGGCGACCCGATCGGTGCGACTCGCCGAACCGGTCTTGATCTGTCCGGCGCCAGTCGCGACCGCGAGATCCGCGATGAAGGTGTCCTCAGTCTCTCCCGAGCGATGCGAGATGATCGACTGATATCCGTTCGCGCGCGCCATCTCGATCGACTCGAGGGTCTCGGTGAGCGTGCCAATCTGATTCAACTTTATCAGAATTGCGTTGGCGACATCGGACTCGATCCCGCGAGCCAGACGCTCGGTGTTGGTGACGAAGAGATCGTCGCCCACCAGCTGCACCCGATCGCCCAGCTCCGCCGTTATCTTCGCCCAGCCGTCCCAATCGTCTTCCGCGAGTCCGTCTTCGATGGACACGATCGGATACTCGTCAAGCCACTTCCGATAGAGCTCCACCATTCCGTCGGAGTCGAGGCTTCCGGCTCCGCTTTTCTTGAAAGTGTACGTTCCATTCTTGTACAGCTCTGATGCTGCCGGATCGAGCGCGATCGCAATCTCGGATCCCGGCGCATAGCCCGCCGCCTCGATTGCCTCCACGACGACGCGCAATGCTTCCTCGTCGTTCTTGAGATCGGGGGCGAATCCGCCCTCGTCGCCGACTCCCGTCGAGAGCTTCCGCTTGACTAGCACTTTCTTGAGCGCGTGAAACACTTCGGTACCCATGCGGAGCGCTTCGCGAAAGCTCGTCGCGCCGATCGGCACGATCATGTACTCCTGGAAATCCACCGTGTTGGTTGCGTGCGCGCCGCCATTCAGGATGTTCATCATCGGCACGGGCATCGTGCGCGCCATCGGACCGCCGAGATACCGATAGAGCGGCAGACCGACATCCATTGCCGCCGCGCGCGCTGTTGCCATCGACACCGCGAGGATCGCGTTGGCGCCGAGTTTTCCCTTGTTCGGGGTTCCATCGAGCTCGATCATCGCCCGATCGATAGCCACCTGATCGCTCGCGACCAGGCCATTGAGCGCAGGAGCGATGCGCTCTTCCACGCTCTGCACCGCCTGCTCGACTCCTTTGCCGAGGTAACGCTCAGCGTCGCCATCGCGGAGCTCCAACGCTTCGTGCTCGCCCGTCGATGCGCCGCTCGGAACCGCTGCCCTGCCAAACGCGCCGCTTTCCAGAGTCACGTCAGCTTCGATGGTGGGATTCCCGCGACTGTCCAGGATCTCACGCGCCTTGATCTCTATTATGCTCGACATTTTCTCGTAGTTGTTTCGGTTCCTAGCGTGTCTCGGTCGGCTCGACATCGGGTGACAGGATCTCGATGGACGAAGGAAGACGCGACGCGAGGGGCGGCAGCGGCTCAACGCCATAGAGCTCGCGCATCGCGTCCGCCATTCTCGTCCTCACTGTCTGCATCAACGCCTCGCGATGATCGTAGTCAACTCCGCTCGTGCTGACCGGCTCGAGCAAATGTATATCAATCGTTCCCGGATGAGCCCAGAGAGATCCTTTGCGCATGATCTCGATCGTGCCGTGCACGATTATCGGCACGATCGGGACGCCGGCTGCTATCGCGAGGACGAATGGACCCTTCTTGAACGGCCGGAGCGGATAGGCGTGACCACGCGTGCCTTCCGGAAACACGACGACAGAGTTGCCAGCTTTGATTCGCTCCGCCGCGACATCATACGCCCCCAACGCGGCCTTCCTGTTCTCGCGCTGGATCTCGATCATCCCCGCGGACCGCATTGCCGGCCCGAAGATCGGAACTTTGAACAGCTCGGCTTTCGCCACGAACTTGTAGCGCGGGAGCACCTTCGCGAGCGCGGGGACGTCGAACCAGCTGACGTGATTGGACGCGAAGATGTGCGGCTCGCCACCGCCGGCGTTCTCCATTCCGTGCACGCGGACTTTGATCCCGACCACCCACAACACCGCCGATGACCACCAGCGCGGGACCTTGTCGTAGATCCCGTCGGGCTTGTCCTCCACCCGAAAAAGCGCAGCGAGGATGACAGTGAGGCCGAGGAAGAAAGTCGCGACGAGCGCGGTTATACCCAGGAAAATCGTGCGAAAGAATGGGATCATTTGTCGCGAAAGTGATCGAAACCGGGAGGTGCCGTGACCGGCTTTCCGTCATTCAACACCTCCACACGCGGAGGACCGGCAACAACCCTGCCGATCTCCGTCAGATCCAGACCAAACTCCGATGTGAACTGTGCGACGTCGATCTCGGGCGCGGTGACCGCGATCTCGTACTCCTCACCCGAGCTTGCCGCCTCCATCGGAGCGGCATCACCGAAGCGCGGAACTCGAGCCAGATCGATCTCAATCGAGACCTTGCTCGCGGCAGCGATGTGCGCAACGTCCGCGATCAGACCGTCGGAGATGTCGATCGCGGACGTGGCCCCGCGGCGCGACAGCCCGATAGCAGCATCAATCCTCGGAACTGGATTGGCAAAGCGCGCCCGGTCGCGCTCGTTCGGCTCCTTCCCGGCGTGCCAGGCGCGCAGGGCGGCGGCAGGCCCTCCGAGACGTCCCGTCACATAAACCCGCTGGCCCGGCTCGGCGCCCGCGCGCGAGAGCGGCCGCGCGACGCTCCCGAGAGCCGTGATGGTGAGCGAGAGGACTTTACCAGAGGAAAGATCCCCGCCGACGATCGGACACAACACCGCGGACGCGCCCTCGCCGATTCCGGTCGCGATCGTTCGCGCCTCGTGTCGATCGGCATCGGGAAGGGTGAGCGCGATCACGAGCCCGAGAGGGCGGGCAGCCATCGCTGCCAGGTCGCTGAGGGCCGCGGCCGTGGCGCGATAACCGATCTCGAAGTGGTTGAGCCACTCACGACGGAAATGGACGCCCTCGACGGAAGTGTCAGTACTGACCACGAGCTTCTCGCCGGGGGGCACTTCCAGGATCGCTGCGTCGTCTCCAATGCGCTCCGCCGAGTTTCCCCATTCGGCGAGGAGGGTGCGCACGATATCGAACTCTTTGCCCGGACCCAGGGCAATATTGCCGCTCTCGGCGATCTTGTTCCCGGAGGTCATCGCGCGACCGACGGCAGTTTCGCCAACACGGGCGGACCAGGCGTCGCCTCAGGCTCATTCCAGGCGCGCGGAAGCGCATAAAGTACATCTTCGAGCGTCGTGCCTCGGACGTATTCACAAAGCTCCGCTGCGCGACCGTGGACCCATGCAGAACAGCAGGCAGCCGTAACAGGGTCCGCCGTCTGGGCCAGCAGAGTTCCGGCGATGCCGGCGAGGATGTCTCCGGAGCCGCCTGTCCCGAGTGCGGCGGTGCCACGAGCGACGACGAACCGCTCCCCAGCGGGTGTGAAGATCACGGTCGGCGTTCCCTTGAGAAGGATCGTGGATCCCATCGCGCTTGCCAGCTCTCCACCGATGTCGAAACGGTTGGCCAGAACCTCGTCGACCGTCACGCCAGCAAGCCGAGCGAACTCGGTGACGTGCGGAGTGATGAGCGCCGGATGGCCTGCCAGGGATTCTCGCAGAGACGCGACTCGGCCCTCGAAGACGTTCAGAGCATCGGCGTCGAGCAAAACCGGGAGGTTCGAGTCACCCAGGATTCTCTCGACGAGCTCTCGCGTATCACCTGATCGTCCAAGCCCGGGACCGATCACCATCGCGTTCGCCCAACCCGAGATCGCGGCGCCGATTTCTTTCTTGCTGGCAGGCCACTCGGAGATGAGTGCCGACGGAGCGGCCGCGAGGATCGCGCCGACGTTGCCCGGCGCGACCAGTGTGCGGACAAGACCGATCCCGCTACGGAGCGCCGCACGGCAGGCGAGGACGACGGCTCCAGGCATGCCGGCTCCGCCACCGACCACGGCGAGATGCTTTCGCACGCCTTTGTGGGCGTCGTAGCGAATAGGCGGAATCCGGAGTCCCACCCATTCTCCATCGACGAGAACAGGCAACCGATCGTCGGTTGGCTGGGAATCATCATCGTCGAGTCCGATGTCGAGCACGACGATCTCCCCGCAGCAGTCGCGCGCGAGCAGCGAGCCGCGCTTCAGTGCCCCAAAGGTCAGAGTGGTGTCCGCCGCGACGCACACCGAGTGGGTGCCGGACGTGGCGTCCAGTCCACTCGGGAGATCGACTGCCACCACGGGTGCTCCCCTCGAGCGGAATTCATTTATGCTAGCGATCGCAGCTGCGATCTTTCCGCGCGGATCTCCCTCCGCGCCGGTACCGAGGAGCGCGTCGATGACCACTCCCGGGGCGTCTGGCGCGGTATCCGCAACCGTTACCAAATCGATTGTCGCCTTCTTCCAGGCAATCGCATCGGGACTCTTCGCTGGCACCACTTCGACCACCGTGACCTTAACCCCCTCTCGGGCGAGACGACCCGCCACGACCCAACCGTCGCCGCCATTGTTTCCGGGCCCGGTAAAGATTGCTGCTCCCTCGCGCAAGTGGTCAGCGTAGCGTCGGGAGATCTCGTCCGCTGCCGCTGTGCCTGCGCGGTCCATCAGGGTGCGTGAAAGAACACCTACATCGATCGCCTTCCGATCGCGCTCCGCTGATTCCTTGCCGCTCACCACCCTGACGCGAGGGGGAGGCATTACCCGGGTTTCGAAGAGGTGTGGGGTCTACGCCTGTTGGGCGCAGTTCCACGGATAGTCGCGCTCGAAGGCGAGGTCGAAGTCGAAGACGTCCACGAACTCGTCGCGGGTGTCCTGCGGCTGACTGAGCAGGAACCCCAGCTCGACGAGTGTGAACACGATGTCGCCAATATCGGCGGTTGCCGAGATTCCCCAGTGCTCGAGAACGACCCGCGACATGAGGCCGTAGCGCTCAAGCGCCAGCTCACGGCAGGCGTTCGCCAGCTCGATTCCGGTGATGTGTCTGCGGGCCTTCAGGTGCGCTTGGCACATCTCGAGCGCGGACAGGACGAACAGGTACGCCTGCTCGTCGAACCGCGGCTCGCGGATGCGAATCCGGTCCATGATGCCTTCGCGAAATGCGAGCTCTGCCATTGCTACTGTGTTTCCGCCATTGAGGGAAAGGATTTGTAGAGGGGGAACCGATTCGTCAAGTCGAGCACTTCCTCCTTGACTGACGACGCGACCGCCGGGTCACCAGAACTGGCGATCACCTTGTCGATGAGCCTGGCAATCTGCTCCATCTCCGGCTCCCTCATCCCACGGGTGGTGACGGCCGGGGTTCCAATCCGGATTCCGCTCGTTACGAAGGGCGACTGGGTCTCCTTCGGCACTGTGTTCTTGTTGACGGTGATCCCTGCGGCGTCGAGCGCCTTTTCCGCGACCTTACCAGTGACGTCCTTGTTCCGGAGGTCGACCAGCATCAGGTGGTTGTCGGTACCGCCGGACACAACGTTGAACCCGTGCTCGATCAACGCATTCGCCAGCGCCTGGGCGTTGCGGACAATTTGACCGCAGTACTCCTTGAAGGACGGATCCAGCGCCTCTTTGAACGCGACTGCCTTGGCGGCGATGATGTGCTCGAG
>JALYKQ010000225.1 GCA_030774675.1 Gemmatimonadota bacterium
ACGTCGCTGATCTGTGGGAAGCTGAGGTGCTTTCGGCGGATGACGATGTAACACGCGATAATTCCGCCCATCAGCCCGCCCCAGAACACGAAGCCGGCTCTGCTGAACACGGCGCCGAGATCGTGCATCAGAACCGCGTAATAGAGCTTGCCGCCCAGAAGACCGCCGATCACCGCCGCGAAGACGAGATCACCGATGGGCTCGGGATCGTGGCCGCGGCGCGCAATCTCCCGTTGCGCGATGATCTGCGCGATCACGAACGACATGAGTATCGCCAGCCCGAACCCGGTGAGCTGGAGGGGACCGACATCATATGAAAGCGGCTGCTGAACGATCGAAGCAAATATTTTGTGCATTGAGGACTGTAATCTAGGCCGCGACGAGGCCCGGGATAGGGCACGTCGCGAACGCGTTGAGGTCGAGACCGGCTCGCTCGCCGAGCTCGAATCTGAAAAAAGCCGCGCGGGCAATCATAGCTGCGTTGTCGGTAGCAAGGCGGGGACTCGGAGCGAAAAGCGTGATACCCTCTGGCTCGAGTCGTGTTCGCATCGCCTGCTCCAGCGTGCGATTGCAGGCGACCCCGCCGCCCAGGATCACCCGCTGCCGGGAAAAGGTATTCGCGGCGCGCCACGCTTTCTCGACGAGGGTGTCGATCACAGAATCCTGGAACGCCCGCGCAATGTGAGCCTTGTCCTGCTCGGTGTCACTGGAGGTCCGCACCGCGTTGAGCACCGCTGTCTTGATTCCGCTGAACGAGAATGCGTAGTAGTCATCATCGCCGGGAAGCGAGTTCCTGCGCACCATCGGTCGGGCGAAATGAAAGCGTTTGGGATCGCCGTCGCGGGCCAGCTGCTCGACGTAGCGCCCGCCCGGATACGGAAGACCGAGAAGCTTGGCGACTTTGTCGAACGCTTCTCCGGCGGCGTCGTCCCGCGTGGCGCCCAGGAGCCGGTATTTGCCCCACGCCTCGACATCGAGCAGAAGCGTGTGGCCGCCTGAAATCAGCAGCGCCGTAAAAGGAGGCACGGCATCGCGATGCTCGATCACCGCTGCGAAGAGATGCCCTTCCATGTGATGAATGCCTAGCAGCGGGATGCCGCGCGAAAATGCGAGCGCCTTGCCATAACTGACTCCTACGAGGAGAGCGCCTACGAGTCCGGGCGTGTTGGTGACAGCGACGGCGTCCACCTCATGCAGCGTCGTTGCGGCCTCTTCGAGCGCCCGTTCGACGACAGGAACGATGCTCGTGAGGTGCGCTCGCGAAGCGATCTCGGGAACCACTCCTCCGAATACGCGATGCACGTCCTGCGAGAGAATCACCAGTGACTTCTGCACCACGTCGTCTCCCCCTCCTTCCAGAATCGCAGCCGAGGTCTCGTCGCAGGATGTCTCGATGCCGAGTATGCGGGTCATGACTATTCGGTAGGCTCGGCGAGGAGTCTGTCCACCAGCGCGCGTGCTTCGGGCGCATTCCAGTCGGTGGCAGACATCAGCTTCTTCCTAATGATCCCATCCTTGCCGACAATGAACGTCTCGGGATAGCCGAGGATATCGTAGAGATCGGAGATCCTTCCCTTCGGATCGTGAAGCACCTCGAACGTCAGCCCGTACTGCTTGACGAACGCGCGAATGGTCGACTCCGTTCCGGGGTCATCGATGCTCACCGCCAGAATCTTGAGTCCTTTCGGCCCGTACGCCTTGTGCAGTGCCTCGATGCTGGGCATCTCGACGCGGCACGGCAGACACCATGTAGCCCAGACGTTCACCATCACTACCTGGCCCCGATAGTCGGCGAGTCGCCTGACGCGGGGGACCGAATCGAGGGTGACCGCCGAAAAGTCGGGAGCCTTGCTACCGAGCTGGACCGGGAAGAGCTCCTTCCGCAGATACCGGGTCGCGCCGTAAGCAATTACGCCAGTGATGCCGAGGACCAGGAGTCCGATCGCGAGCTGCTGCCTGCCAGTCATACCTGTACCGTGCAGCGCGCGCGCAGCTCTCCAATTTCGGCCTTGGGATTCTTGGCGCCAAAAATCGCGTTGCCGGCCACGAAAGTGTCGGCGCCGGCCTCCCACACCGATTTGATGGTTTTGCGATCGATTCCACCATCCACTTCGAGGAAAGCCTTGCTGCCGTTCTCCGCCAGCATCTCGCGGGCGCGGCGAACCTTGTCGATGGATCCATTGATGAAACTCTGTCCTCCGAATCCGGGATTGACCGTCATGACCAGCAAGAGATCAATGTCCGGAATTACCTCGCTCACAGCTGTGAGCGGGGTGGCGGGGTTTACGACGGCTCCAGCCCGACAACCAAGCTCGCGAATGCGATTGAGCTGGCGCTGCAGATGCGGCGACACCTCGGTGTGGATCGACATCCCGTTCGCTCCGGCGGACGCGAACGTATCGAAGTAGTTCTCGGGCTCGACTACCATCAGATGAACGTCGAGAGGGAGCTTCGTCAGCTTCCGCACCGACTCGATCACCTTTGCGCCGAAGGTAAGGTTGGGAACGAACCGGCCATCCATGACGTCGATGTGCACCCAGTCCGCGCCCCCGGCCTCCACCATTGCGATCTCGTCGGCGAGCCTGCCGAGGTCGGCGCTCAGGATCGACGGAGCAATCCGGACGCTCATGGTGGAGGAGGGGGCGCCGAGACTCCCGTATCGATCCTGATGGTGGGCGGCGGTGGAAAGTGCGAGACGGTGAGACTGACGGGCCCGCCAGCGGAAACATTCCTGCCGGCCTCCGGCAGCTGCCGGATCACTGTGTTTTCGGGCTGCAGTGAGCTCGTGTCGCGCGAGATTCCGGCGACGCGAAGTCCAAGCTGCTCGATCATCGACCGCGCCTCTCCGATGCTGCGGCCGTAGAGATCAGGCACCTGGATGGTCGCCGGTCCTTTGCTGAGCACGATGTCCACGCTTCCGGGAAGCTGGATCTTCGCCCCCGGTGGAGGCGACGATGCGATGACGAGACCGCGCGGCAAATCGGACAGTTGTTCGGTAGCGGTTCCCATGGTGAGACCCGTGTTCTCGATGGCGATGCGCGCCTGCTGCTGCGACAGGTTCGTCGTGACCGGAACTTCCGCCGACCGCTGGCCGCCGCTGAGGACCAGCACGACCGAGGTGCCGCGTTTCTGCCTGCTTCCGGCCGGCGGGTCTTCCTGGAGCACGACGTTCGCGGGGATCGTCCTGTGGAATCTCGTCTCGCCCTGCTGCGCCGGGAATCCTGCCTTCTGCAGAATCGCCGATGCGTTCTCGAACGTCTTGCCGACTACGTTCGGCAGAATTCCATCGTCGGGAAGAACCTCGGCGGGGAACGCAAAGAGAAAGACCGCGGCGTACGCGATGAGAAATCCGCCGACCGCAGCAATCAGGTATGGGAACGCACGCCGTGGAAGCGCGCGCCAGTTCACCTAGACAACCCTGCGCAACCGCGCGGCGAACGCACCGTCGGTTCCATGACGCTGCGGAAGCACACGCAGCCGCCCGGCATCAAGCAGCTCGGGCGCGACCGAGCCTTCAGGAGGAGCATCCAGAATCCAGTCCGGATGCTCGGACAGGAACTGCTCGACCTGCTCGTCGTTCTCCTCCGGCTCGAGTGAGCAGGTGCTGTAGATGAGCAGGCCGCCCGGCTTCACGACCTTGGCCGCCGCTCTGAGAATGGTTTTCTGAAGGGCCGACATCACGGCGAGGTCGGAGATCTTGAGCCGCCACCGCGCATCAGGATGCCGGCGGAATGTGCCGGTGCCGGTGCAGGGAACGTCGATCAGCACCGCATCGACAGGGGCGATTGCCGGGTTGCGCGCGTCGCCGACACACGGATAGAGATTCGTGGTCTCCAGCCGACGCTCGTTGGCAAGCAATCGCTGCAAGCGTCCAAAGGATTTGTCGCTCGCGATCACAGTTCCGGCGGTCTTGGTCAGCTCGAGAGCCTTTCCGCCGGGTGCCGCGCAAAGATCCGCGACCGTCGTGGATGCGGCGATGGCCGCGTACTCGGTCACGAGCGTCGCGGCCGGGTCCTGGACGAAGAACAGCCCTTTCTTGAATGCGCCCAGCTCGGTGAAGGTGATACCGCCGGAGATCGCAATGCTGTCGGAGACGTACGGAGCTTCGGCGACATGTACTCCGGCCTCTTCCAGCATTGCCTCGAGCTGCTCTCGCACAATCCCGTACGGCCGAATCACGATCGGGGCCTCGGCGTTGTTCAACGCGAGGAGGCGCTCGGTGTCGTGCTCACCCCATCGCTCGATCCAGCGGGCAACGAGCCACCGCGGATGCGAGTATTTGACGGCGAGCGCTTCGGCAGCCTCGGAAGAAGCCGGTACGCTCAGCTCGTCGCGCTCGCGATCCGTTCGCCGGAGGACGGCGTTCACCAGCTTGCTGGCGCCGAGTCCGTGCCTCCGCTTGGCGAGCTCGACGGTCTGGGCAATTGCCGCATAAGCCGGCACGCTACCCATATTGGTGAGCTGATACACGCCGAGTCTCAGCAGGTCGATCACATCGGGGTCGAGACGCACGAGTCCGCCGCGCACCCTGCCGGAGAGAATTGCGTCGATCCGCCCGCGATGACGGAGCATTCCGTAAACCAGCTCTCTCGTCCAGCGCCGGTCGCGGGCGTCGAGCGGACCGATGCGCCGCTCGAACGACTGATCGAGAAATTCGCCGCGCCGGAGATCTGTGCAGATTTCGGCGGCGACGGCGCGCGACGCGGTAACTGCGCCCGTCGAGGTGGCGATGGCGTTCAAGCGCAAGTCCCCAGCATTCCGGCGGTCGGCGATGAAGGCACCGCCACCTCGCGTCTCGGCATTCTGCCGGCGAGGTACGCGTGCCGTCCCGCTTCCACCGCGCCCTTCATCGCCGCTGCCATGAGGACCGGATCCTGTGCCGCCGCGATGCCGGTGTTCATGAGAATCCCATCCACGCCCTGCTCCATCACGATGCATGCGTCCGATGCAGTTCCGACTCCGGCGTCGACGATCACTGGAACGGATAGCCGCTGCTTGATGGTGCGAATCGCGTAAGGATTGAGCATGCCGAGGCCCGATCCGATCGGGGATGCGAGCGGCATCACCGCCACAGCTCCCGCGTCCTCGAGCTTGAGCGCGGTGACGAGATCGTCGTTGGTGTACGCCAGTACCTTGAATCCTTCGTCGACCAGAGTCTTCGTCGCCTGGAGAAGCCCGATCGTGTCAGGCAGCAACGTCTGCTGATCGCCGATCACCTCGAGCTTGACCCACTCGTTGAACCCCGCCGCGCGGGCCAGCCGCGCGTAGCGAATCGCTTCGCTCGCGTTGTAGCAGCCCGCGGTGTTGGCGAGGAGGAAGAAATGATCCGGTTCGAGATGATGCAGAATGCCTTCATCTTTCGACCGGTCGAGGTCGACACGGCGCACCGCGACAGTGACGACTTCCGCGCCCGACGCTTCGAGGGCTTCGATCATTTGCGCGTTCGAGGCGTACTTTCCCGTCCCGACCATCAGGCGCGAGCGGAACTCCCGGCCCGCAATCAGGAACGGCTGCGGATCGGCGAGTGTCGCCGGTGAGAGCAGATCGGCGTGCGCCATCGATCAGCCTCCGCCGACGAAGTGGACGATCTCGAGGGAATCGTCCGCCGCTAGCCCGAGAGATGCAAAGGAGGGGTGGTCGCGCAGAATCGATCCGTTGTGCTCGACCACAACCCCGCGCGCGTCGAGACCGAGTGAAGCGAGAAGATCTGCGAGCGTCCAGCCTGCCGGAATGCGGCGCTCGCCTCCGTTCACAGTGAGAGCGATCTCTCTCTCAGCCACTTCCGTCCCACCTGTTGCCGCCATCGCCTTCATACCTGTGAAAGATAGCGGCTGGCGGCGAGTTCGGAATTCTCGTCGTTCCAGATTCCCCGAATGGCGGCGATCCCGTGTGCGCCCCGGTGGACGAGCGACCGCACGTGCTCGGGCCTGATTCCCCCGATGGCGATCACCGGAAAGCTTACCGCAGCAACGACTTCGTTAATGAATGTGGTCTCCTGTCGTGGCTGACCCGGGTGCGACGGCGTCTCGAACACGTGTCCGGCGACGCACCAGTCCGCGCCAGCCTGCTCGGCGTCGCGCGCCTCTTCGGGGGAATGCACGCTGGCCCCGATCCGGAGCGCTGGTGCGATCGCCTGAACGTCGGGCACCGAAATCGACTTGTGAGTGAGCTGAACGCCCTGGACTCCGCACGCGAGCGCGATGTCGACGCGGTCGTTGACGATGCACCAGCACTTGGTCTGCTCGTGGAGCTCGAGCAGCGCGAGGGTGAGTGAGTAAAGAGTGGGCGAGTCGAGGAGCTGGGAGCGGATATGAATCGCCCCCTTGTCGCCGAGTACGCGCATCACGCCCATAGCTTTCCGGAGAAAACCGGGGCGCAGCATTATCTCATCGCTCGTTACCGCGTGCACACACGGCAATCCCTCGATTGGTGCCTTCACCGGACCGCTGGTCACTCGCCGTACCTGTCACCCATGGCAGTGCCCCGTCCGCGCGCCCACTCGTGCGCCGACATCCGCGTTTTCCCGGAAGGCTGCACTTCGCTGATCCGAAGCGCATCGACACCGCAGGCGATGACCAGGTCACCGGTAATCTTGAGGACTTCGCCGGGGTTGCCCTTGATCCCGTCCATCACCTTGGGGCCGAACAGTTTCACGTCTCCCTTTGGCGTTTTCGTGAAAGCGCCCGGCTTGGGATCGGACGCGCGGATGAGTCGCGATATCTCTACCGCGCTGTCCCGCCAGTTTATTTGGGAAGACTCCCGGGTGACTTTGGGCGCGTAGGTGGCGCGCGAGTCGTCCTGGACTGTCTCCTTCGCCTTTCCCAAAGACAACAGGGTCAGCGCCTCGATGAGCGTGAGGGCTCCCAGCTCCGCGAGGCGATTCTGGAGCTCGCCTAAAGTTTCGTCGTCAAGGATCTGCGATCTCGCCTGAAGGAGCACCGGTCCTGCGTCGAGCGCGGGCACCACGCGCATGACGCTGACGCCCGTCTCGGAGAATCCCTGGCGAATCGCGGCCTGGATCGGACCAGCACCCCGGAGCGCCGGCAGCAGCGAAGCGTGAATGTTGAGCGTGCCCATGTGTGGCAAGTCGATGATCTTCTGCGGCAGGATGTGTCC
>JALYKQ010000226.1 GCA_030774675.1 Gemmatimonadota bacterium
AACGGCTGGCCGCGATTGAAAAGGCATTGCTCGCCTCGCCCGACAATCAGATATCGCTGACCGATCCCGATTGCCGCTCGATGGCAACGAGCGGGCGCGGCTCCGGCATGGTCGCCTACAACGTACAGAGCGCGGTCGACACCACGAACCATCTGATTGTCGCGCACGAAGTCACCAACGTCGGCACCGATAGATCGCAACTGGCGACGATGGCGAAGGCGGCGAAAGCCGCGCTGCGCAGCGATAACTTGGACGTCGTTGCGGATCGGGGCTACTTTAAAGGTGAGGAAATCCTGGCCTGCGAACAGGCCGGGGTCGCGGTCACGCTACCCAAGCCGCAAACCTCGGGCGCCAAGTCGGCAGGCCGCTTTGGGAAGCCTGATTTTGTGTATTTGGCCAAGGACGATGTCTATCGATGCCCGGCCGGCGAGAAGCTGGCGCACCACTTCACCGCTGATGAAGATGGCCAGAAAATGCGGATTTACTTGACGAAGGCGTGCCGGACATGCCCGTTCAAGGATCAATGCACAACGTCTAACGAGCGCCGCATCAAACGCTGGGAACACGAACACGTCGTCGAGGCCGCGCAGACGCGGCTCGATCAGAACCCGCAAGCCATGCGTGTGCGGCGCGAAACCGTCGAGCATCCGTTCGCCACGCTGAAGATGCGGATGGGGGCGACGCACTTTCTGATGAAGCGGTTGCCCAATGTCGCGACCGAAATGGCGCTGAGCGTACTCGCCTACAACCTCACGCGCGTAATGAACATCGTCGGCATCAAGCCGCTCCTGGTGGCAATCCGGGCGTGAAGAGCTCGTGCTGTTATGCGCATCGTGTGACCGTTCAGGTCGCTCAGCGTGGCCCGAGCTTGCGCCCGGGTTGACTCTGGACTCGACAAAGCAAAAATATGCTCAGACCGTCGTGTCGACGCGGATAGTCCCCGGTTGCGTGCAGTTTTTAGGGGAAGAAAAAAAGCGTTTTTACACAGCCTGGACCCAAAACGGACATTCGACAGGTTGGACCCATGCCGATAGATCGCCTACCCTCGGGTTGAGAACCCCGGGGGCAGGATTGGCAATGAGGCGACGCAAATTCATCACGCTTTTTGGTGGCGCTGCGGCGACGTGGCCGCTGGCAGCCCGGGCCGAGCGGATCGCTAAGGTCGGTTACCTTGGTTTGACGTCCGCCACTTCCGTACAAGCAGCACGCATTGATGCATTTCGTGAGGGCCTTCGTAACCTCGGCTACGTCGAAGGCAAAAACATCCAAATTGAGTTTCGCTTTGCGGGCGGAGACAATGACCGACTGCCCGTTCTGGTGGCTGAGTTGATCGGTTTGAACGTGGATGTGATCGTTGCCTACGCAACAGGAGTTTCTGCCGCTCGTCGTGTCACCACGACAACTCCAATAGTCATGGCTACTTTTGGCGATGCCGTTGCCACGGGCGTTGTGGCCAACCTTGCGCATCCGGGTGGTAATATCACTGGGTCTACCTTCTTTAGTCCGGAACTTACGGCGAAACGGCTTGAGCTGTTGAAGGAGGTACTGCCCTCATTGAATAGCGTAGGAGTTCTCCTAATTCGGGATAGTGAGATGAATGGGCCTTCACTCGAAGCGCTGGAGGGCACCGCGAAAGCATTGGGAGTGGGATTACAATCTTTCGAGGTTCGCGGTCCGGCGGATTTCGAGAGCGCTTTCTCAACGTGGACCGATAAGAAAATCGGCGCAGTTGTCGTTGGAGATCACGCGTTTTTGGTCGCCAACACCGACGTGATTGCCGCCCTCGCGGCGAAACATCGCCTTGCTTCGATAGGACCTCTGGAATTGGCTGCAAGCGGCGGACTGATGGCCTATGGGGTGAACTTCTCCGACATGTTTCGCCATGCTGCGGTTTTCGTGGATAAGATTCTTAAGGGCGCAAAACCCGGCGACATCCCGGTCGAACAGGCAACCAAGATCCAGACGATCGTGAACAGCAGAACCGCCAAGTCGATCGGCATTGAGGTGCCGACATCGCTTCTGCTGCGCGCCGACGAGGTGATCGAATGAAGATGCATCGCCTTCTCCCCATCATCGCCGCCGCGCTCTTCCTCGCGTCGCCCTCGCACGCGCAAACCGGCAAGGTTTACCGCATCGGTTTTCTGAGCCCGGGAGACTTCGCGCCGGGCACGAACCCCGGCAGGCTGACGGAAGAAATCTCCCGCCAACTCGCGCAGAGCGGCTTCACCACCGGCGCCAATCTCGAGCTAGTCAAACGCGGGGCGGAGGGGCACTTCGAACGCCTGCCAGCGCTGGTTGCGGAGCTGGTCGCGGCGAAGGTCGATGTCATCGTCACCTTCAGCTATCCCGTCGCGGGGGCCGCGAAGGAAGGCACGAGCACGATCCCCATCGTGATCTTCGGTGCCGGCGATCCGGTAAAGACGCATCTCGTCGCGAGCCTCAACCGACCGGGTGGCAACGTCACCGGCATTTCCGACGTAGCCGCCGAGCTCGCGCCCAAGCGTCTTGAATTGTTGAAAGAGGCAGCCCCCAAACT
>JALYKQ010000227.1 GCA_030774675.1 Gemmatimonadota bacterium
CCGAGAACGTGGAGGCGTACGGGTTGTATCTGCGCGGCCGCTACGCCTGGAACAAGCGAACGTCTGACGGAGTCGTTGAGGGCATCAAGTATTTCGAGGAGGCAATCGCGGTAGACCCTTCCTACGCGCTGGCCTACACCGGGCTCGCCGACTCGTATGCGCTACACATCGACTACCGGAACGTCCCGGTGCACGAGGGATTCGAGAAGGCAAAGTTCTACGCGCGCAAAGCGATCGGGCTGGACGATACGCTGGCAGAAGCGCACGCTTCGCTGGCGTGGAGTCTTTTCATTTACGACTGGGACTGGGATGGCGCTGCGAGGGAGTTCCGGCGGGCCATCGAGCTCGATCCTCGGTATGCGACCGCACACCAGTGGTACGCCTTCATGCTCGCATCGCAGGGCAAATTCGACGAGGCCTTGCTGGAGGCGCACACCGCACAGGAGAACGACCCGGCCTCGGTGTCCGTGCGCCGCAGCCTCGGCTACTGCTACCTGTACGCGCGGAAGTACCAGCAGGCGCGGTATCATCTCGACCGTGCCATCGCCATGAATCCGACGGCCGAGGAGACGTATCGAATCCAGGGTCTCATACTGACGCTCCTCAGGGATTATCCCGCGGCGGAGAGAGTCCTGCGCGAAGCGCTGGCGCTGGCACCCGAATGCGGGAGTTACACGAAAGCCACCCTCGCCTACTCACTGGCATGTGCGGGCGATCGCTCGTATGCGGAGCGGATCGCCGCGGAGCTCGAGGAAAGCCGCAAGACTGAGTACGTATCGCCGGTCGAGCTGGCGACCGTGTACATCGCGCTGGGAAATGCAGAAAAGGCATTCGATTGGATCGAGGCCGCAGTCGATGATCGTCGAGGATGGTCAGCCTATCTGCGCGTGCATCCGATCCTGGATCCGCTACGCGGCGAGCCCCGCTACGCGGCGCTTATCGAAAGGATGAAATTCGGCAGCGCTCTGGCTTGATCTACCGCGCGCTCGGCGATCTGGTACTGGTCGTTCATCTTGCGTTCGTGGTGTTCGTCGTACTCGGCGGATTGTTGGTGCTGCGCTGGCCGTGGATGGCGTTCCTTCACATTCCCGCAGCTATCTGGGGCGTTCTCATTGAGTACAGCGGTTGGATTTGTCCGCTGACGCCGCTCGAGAACTCATTCTGGCGGCGTGGAGGCGAGGCGGGATACAGTGGAGGCTTCATCGAGCACTACATTCAGCCAGTGTTGTATCCGGGTGGACTCACGCGTGGAACGCAGATCGTGCTCGGAAGTCTTGCCCTCCTCGTGAACTTTGCTGCGTATGCTTTGGTAATTGCGAGATGGAAGCGCGTAGCGCGATGACGGCTAGACCCTGGCGCGAAGCAGCCCATTCTCGAGGGGCTCGAGAAATACCTGGGCCCGGCGAGAAACGCGAATGCCGCCTGGAACGATTGAAGGCGCAGGTTAAAGTGAAGGGCTACAGCTCGAACCGCGCGACTTCCTCGTACCGGGCCGGGCCGCCGCCGAGGCGGCTGCGGTAGAGTACCAGCTCGCGCACGGACATCCGGATGTCGTAGCGATGCTTTTGCGCCACCAGAGCGCTGATGTTCTGAGGAGGATCGATGCGGCTCAGCGTCAGGTGCGACGTAAAGCGCCTCGACTCGGGCGCGAATCCGGCGTTGCGAGCGACAGCCTCTGCCATCGCGGCGAGCTCGGATAGTCTCTCACCACCTTCCGACACTCCCAGCCAGAGAATCCGCGCGCGACGCGGGCTGGGAAAGGCTCCGAGCTCGCTAAAGCGCGCCTGAAAACGCAGACCGAGCTTCGAGCTGGAAAGCTGGGTGATGATTTGGTCTCGCGCCTCTCCAGCGGTGGCGCCGAGAAATCTGATGGTGAAGTGCCATTTGTCCGGGGCAACGGGTTCCCCCGGAAGGCTCTTCGGCAGCGCACGCGAGATCGCGGCGCGTGCGTCAGGCGTAACCGGAACTCCGATGAAGAGGCGCTCAGACCGCGAGCCCTCTGACGTCACTGCGCGGAAAGATCGCGAATGA
>JALYKQ010000228.1 GCA_030774675.1 Gemmatimonadota bacterium
GTCGTCGACTCGCTGCACGACTCCGTATTTCGCGTGCTGCTGACCCACATGATGGCCGACCCCAAGACCATCACGCCTTCACTCGAGCTGCTGCTGGTCGGGCGCAATCTAGAGCGAATCGCAGACCTCGCCACCAACATCAGCGAGGACGCGGTGTATCTGGCGGAAGGAAAGCAGATCAAGCACCACCGCGAGGAATGATTGGACACGAGCGTGGCTAACACCGCTACGGAAGACTAAATCTCGATAGCAGGAAATAGGAGATAGCTGCCATCGCGGCCGAGGCGGGTATCGTGATGACCCAGGCCCACACAATCCGGCGGGCGATTCCCCATCGTACCGCCGAAAAGCGGTAGGTCGCGCCCGCGCCCATGATGGAGCCGGCAATCGTGTGCGTGGTGCTGACCGGAATACCGAAATGCGTCGCAATGCTGATGGCCAGCGCGCCGCCGGTTTCCGCGGCGAACCCGCTAACCGGTCTGAGCCGCGTGATGCGGGAGCCCATCGTATGCACGATCCTCCAACCACCGAATAGCGTCCCGAGCGAGATGGCGGTGTATGCGCCCATCTTCACCCAGAGCGGGATTCCTTCGTCCGGCACATAGAGGTGGTGAAAGAAGCCCGTCTCCTGCGCCATCATCGGCCTGACGGCTACCAGCAATCCGACGATGATGCCCATCGTCTTCTGGGCATCGTTCGCGCCGTGCGCATGTGAGAGAAGCGCGGAGCTGACGAGCTGCGCGCCCCGAAAAAAACGGTCGACCCGCGCGGGAGCCATCCGCCTGAAGGCCCAGTACACGCTAACCATCAGTATGAAACCCGCCAGCCCGCCGACCAGCGGTGAGACCACGATGAACGACAGTGTCTGGATCCACTTCGTTCCCCAGGTGATCGCGCTCCACCCAGCTTTGGCGACGCCCGCGCCGGCATACCCACCAATGAGGGCGTGCGAAGAGCTCGACGGAATCCCGTAGTACCATGTTATAAGATTCCAGATGATGGCGCCCAGCAAACCCGCCAGGATGAGATTGGGGGTGACGAGGTCGGTGCGGATTATGTCTTTCTGGATGGCCTTGGCCACCAGCTCGCCGGCGGTGAATGCGGCGCCGAAGTTCCAAAAGGCCGCCCAAATGACGGCGGCGAGCGGGCTCAGAACGCGCGTGCCCACGATCGTGGCGATGGAGTTCGCCGAATCGTGGAAGCCGTTGATGAAGTCGAACACGAACGCGACCACTACGATCGCGGCGACGTAATAAACCACTAGGCGTTTTTGAGTGCGATGCTCTGGAGGACGTTGCCTACATCTTCACACTGGTCGAGTGCGTCTTCGATCTTGTCGTAAAGGTCCTTCCACTTCACCACCTCGAGCGCATCGCCGCCTTCAGCGAAGAGTGCACCCATCGCTTCGTGGTATACCGCATCGCCTTCCTCCTCGAGGACCTTGAGCTTCTCGCTGATGGCGTAGACGTGCTTGGCGTCCTTCATGTCGCGGACGCCTTCTTCGACGCAGCACGCGGCCCTCGCCAACACCTCGGCGAGCACAACGGCAGCCGGTCTCGTCTTCTGGATGCGGAAGATCGTGGCACGACGTGCGGTTCCGTCGATCAGGTCGATGACATCGTCGAGCTCGGAGGCGAGGGCGTGGATGTCCTCTCGATCGAACGGGGTCACGAAGGTCCGGTCGATCCGGTCGATGATGTCGTGGGTGAGGTTATCGGCTTCGTGCTCGAGCCCCTTTATCTTCGAAACCTTGGCATCGAGCTCACTCGGACTCTTGAACAGCTCGTGCAGCAGAGTCGCCGATGCCGTGAGTCGCTTCGCGAGCTCAGTGAACATGTCGTAGAACTTTTCGTCCCGAGGCAGGATTCGCAAAGCGGTGTCTCCGGAATAAGCGTGAGGACTCCGTCGGAGTCCCCTTGGCCAAAAAATCTACCTGAGAGGGGCTCGTTTCACTACCAAGTGACGGTTCTCGAAGAGTTTGACCAGCAGCACTCCGGTGAGGAATCCGCCGACATGGGCCCACACCGCCACGCCTCCCGAGAGATCCGCGCCGTTCTTCAATTCAGGGAGCGCCGCGACGAGCTGCCAGAAAAACCACCAGACCAACACCAGCCACGCCGGGATCGGAATCACCTTGAAGAAGATGATGAAAAAGAAGAGCATCCTCACGCGCACCTTCGGGTAAAGCACCAGATAGGCGCCGAGGATACCCGAGATGGCGCCGGATGCCCCGACGGTCGGCAGCGGAGACGCGGGCTGGGCGACGATGTGCGCGATCGCCGCGGCGAGCCCGCAAATGAGATAGAACACCAGAAACCGGAAGTGACCAAGGCTGTCCTCGATGTTGTTTCCGAACACCCAGAAGAACAGTGCATTGCCGAGCAGGTGTCCCCAGCCTCCGTGCAGAAACATGGAGATGAACGGCGTGAGGACGTTGATCGGATCGTTGTCCACCACGCAGGCCATGCCCCGCCCGAGCGGAACTGCCGCTCCAACGGGCGCCATGTGGGTGAGCTCACCCGGGACCATCCCCAGATTGCATACGCTTGCAGCGAGCGCCTGCTGATCGAATCCTGCTCCCTGAAGGAGAATCCAGGACGCGAACATGACGGCCAGGATGGCGTAGGTCATCCATGGCGTGCGAATGGTGGGTAGTTCGTCGCTGAGGGGAATCAATGACTTTTACGTCTGAGTGCGAGATCCAGGTGCTGACCTCGGAAATTAGCGCAGTCCCGGGAGCCTCGACGCGCTCATCAGGGTAAGACTCTGCAAGCTACTTCGGCGTAAAACTCGTGTACATCCCGAACATGAGGTGCGCGGGCGCGTCCGGCGTGTCCCGGAGGTTGCAAAAAACGACGTACGTTGCTCCCTTGATCAGGTCGACCAGAATCCGGCCGTCGGGTCGGTTGCCGGGCCCCGCGATCAGAATTCCGACCGACCGGTCGATCAGCTGTCTCCGGCGAGGCAGGTCGTCCCGCGCCTTGACGAAGTCGTCCATGGTTGCGCCCGACCTGAGTCGAGCGAGGCTCAGCTCGTGCTGCACTTTGCCTCGATTGGCAAACGAGAAGATGGTTGGGCCGGCTGAGATCCGCGCCGGCAGCGGTAGAAAGGCAAAATCGCTGGCCGTAACATCGATTTGCCTAGGAGCTCTGGACGTCTGCGCGGGCGCGGAGCGCACCGGTAAAATCGAGAGAAGGAGAACAGCGACTGACGAGATCGAGGCGAGCCGAGTCATCGAGTTCGTTCCTTGCGAAGGCTGCAAAACCGGACGCGCCAAGATGACAACTTCAGCCCGCCGCAGCAAGTTGGCGGGCTCAACCACGGTAAACCCCGCCGTTATGGCAGAAAAACACGGCCCTTCACTTGCCTTTGACCAGTGTGGCGCGGAACGCGCTACCCCAAGCAACGTTAAAAAACGGCAGGAGCTGAATCGGCTCAAAGCCAGGAGAATCAGAGATGGCAGATAAAGTAATTGGTATCGACCTCGGTACGACCAACTCAGTGGTGGCAGTGATGGAAGGCGGCGACCCCGTCGTGATCCCCAACGCCGAGGGTGGACGGACCACCCCGTCGGTCGTCGGCTTCACTAAGGACGGCGAGCGGCTCGTTGGTCAGATCGCAAAAAGACAGGCTGTTACGAACCCCCAGAACACCGTCTTTTCGATCAAGCGCTTCATGGGGCGCAAGATGTCGGAAGTCACCGAAGAGATTAAGCGGGTTCCCTACAAGGTCGTGGCCGGACCCAACGATGTCGCGATGGTCGAGGTTCAGGGCAAACGCTACTCCCCGCCCGAAATATCCGCGATGATCCTGCAGAAGATGAAGCAGACCGCTGAGGACTATCTCGGTTACAAGGTTGAGAAGGCCGTGATCACTGTTCCTGCGTACTTCAACGATTCCCAGCGCCAGGCAACCAAAGATGCTGGCAAGATCGCAGGTCTCGATGTGCTTCGTATCATCAACGAGCCTACGGCCGCCGCACTCGCGTACGGCCTCGACAAGAAGAAAGACGAAAAGGTTGCGGTCTTCGATCTCGGCGGCGGCACTTATGACATCTCCGTCCTGGAGCTGTACGACGTCGAGGGCTCGCGCCAGTTCGAAGTGAAATCGACCAATGGTGACACCCATCTGGGCGGCGACGACTTCGACCAGCGTGTGATCGATTGGCTCGTCACGGAGTTCAAGCGCGATCAGGCGATCGATCTCTCCAAGGATCCGATGGCGCTCCAGCG
>JALYKQ010000229.1 GCA_030774675.1 Gemmatimonadota bacterium
ACTCCGCTTGCACTCGGGACAGCGCAGTTCCCCGCGTAGCAACTCGGCCTGTGTCGCGTGTAGGTCGGCGAAGCCGACTCTCTTTTTCCGCCCCACTTAGCGCTCCCCCCTATTCACGTCTCCTCACGCTACACGAGAAGACTCTGGCTGCATGAGTGGCTGCAGCCACTCGACGCTGACGGACAGACTCGCGAGTTCCCTGGAGAATTCAGAGCCGACGGGCAGACTCGAACTGCCGACCGGCGGTTTACGAAACCGCTGCTCTACCACTGAGCTACGTCGGCGCGGATTTCCTAGTGATTCTCGCATGTCTTGAACGCGAACGCGACAGTCCGCGGAACCTTTGCTCTCGCCTTGCGGATGCCCAGTGGTAAATCTCCTAGCGATCTCAAGGACTTACTGAACGGTCAGGCAACGGTTCGCAGTCAGTGCGCAATAGTTGTGGCCATTGCTGTTCCTTGCGGCTCCCTAGCGAGCCCAGCCGCGTAGACTCTGGCAGGTGGGCAGCCCATTTGGCTACTTCGACCATCAATCCAAACATGCGTTGGCGATGGCGCAGGGTGCGGCGGTGGAGCTGAATCATCCGTCGATCGGTCCCGAGCATCTTCTACTAGGGATCCTCCGTACGCCTGGTCCTGCGTCGGACGCGCTTCGTTCGCTAGGCATTGATTTGGAGCACGCGCGTGACGCTATTGAGTCGTTCGTGCCCCGAGGGGCAGGTGAGGCGGCTCCGCCGCGTGGTCTCCCGTTGGCGCCAGAAGCGACTGCAGTCATCGAACGGGCAGACGCCCTTCGCGCGCAACGCGCGGGTTGCGACCTTACGCCGAGTTTGCTGCTCGTGATCCTCGTCGCGAACGATGACAGCGTGGCCAGCAAAGCCCTCGCGAAGCTGGGCGCGAGTCCCGGTCGTGTCCGTGAGGCTGTCGCGGCAGCAGGCTGACCTAGGCGCTCGAGACTGTCCGGAATGTCAGTTGAGCGCACCTTCGTTCTGGATGGCGAGCGCTTCGACGATCTCGAAGGTTTCTACGATGAGGTTTCCCGCGAGCTGATGGGCGGGTTGTCGCCGAAGTATGAGCGCAGCGGTGGCATTCCCATCGATGAGACGTACTGGGGACGCAATCTCGACGCGTTCAACGACATCCTCTCGGGCGACATGGGCCGCGTGCCGGGAGGATCCGTCAGATTCACGATTGTCTGGCGGAACTCGGAGCGTTCACGAATGAAGCTGGGGCCTGCGGAGACAGCGAGGTGGATACGGTCGACGCGTCCTCATGCTCACCCGAGTAACCATCCCGAGCTAGACCGTCGGCTTGCCGCGGCGGAAGCGGGCCGAGGGACAACGCTGTTCGATACGTTGGTCGAGATTATCCGAGACCACCCGCATATCGTGCTTCGTCTCGACTGAATCGGAAGCGTTTGTTGGGGTCTGTCAGCAAGACGCGCCGACGACGAACGGAGGCTACGGGCTGGGGGCACGACCTGCACGGTGCGGGTACCCACGCATCTCCGGCTCATCGATCAGGACGGAGCACAAATGGGTACGCGCCTGTAGCCTCCGACCGGGCTATGTCTAATCGTCTCGACGATGTCCGCGCGAAAACTGAGCGTGCCAGAGAGCAGGCCCTTGCGTTGGACGCGGATGTTCGGCAGTTCTTAGAGGCTGGCCCTTACGTGGCGCGCGCCGAGTACAACGAGGAGACCGGCGAGGATCTGTACCGCGCGCACGTTATTCGCGAGCCGCCGCCGCGAATTAGCGTCATTGTTGGGGAGATCGTTCACGACTTGCGGTCGGCCCTCGACCACCTCGCTTGGCAACTCACGCGACCAGAAAGACAAACCAACCACACCGGGTTTCCGATCTTCTCTTCCCCATGGGGACCGGGGGCGAAGAGTGAGGCGCAGTTTCTGGCGCATGTCGACGGCATGGCAGAAGAGGTTGTCGAAGTAATCAGAGACCTCCAACCAAACCAGCCCGGCGCGCCGGTCAACAAGGACCACCCTCTCTATCAGCTTCATCGTATGAACATCGAAGACAAGCACCACCTTCTGAATGTCATCGGTGGCGCCGCGGAGCAGAAGCGGATGACTGTCGGCGGGGGAGGCGGAGCAGGACTGGTCAGCGTTCCTTGGCCGTGGTCATGGGGCATGCCGCACATTGATGTCTTCGGCGGCGTACTTGGCGGACAGGCCATCGCGCCCGACTACGACAGACCGAACAGGCTGAAGGTTTACATCCCCGCACCGGATCGCATCGTGCGACTGATTGGGACTTCCCTGCCACCCCGCGCCTTTGTCGACGGCACTTTACTCACGCGGGTTCTCCGCGCACCTGAGGCCGACGTTAGGGTCGAGGCTGAGTTCAGGTTTTCTGTCGCGTTCGGTGAGAGCGGGCCGGGCAACGGCGCGCCTGTCATTGGGTCTCTTCTCAAACTGGTTGACGCAACAGACGAAACCGTCGGGCGGTTGGCCAGATTCCTACCAAAATGACCGTGGCGCAGGCGGGCTGTCTTCGACGATCACTTTCGCCGTTTCTTTTGCCGCTTCGACTGTTTCGCCACGGCGCCGTAGGGCTCAATTTCCATCAGACCCGCCCGTTGGTCGAACTTGACGCGGTAGGACGCAAAGAAGTCATTTCGGCCTAGCAGGATGAGAGGAATGTGCCCATTCAGCGTCGGCCGATCGAGCTTGATGGGACCAATCTCTGACTGCAGGAGGACTTCGCTCGTCGCCTCAAATTGCTCGAACTTTCCGCCGGCGCCCTGTGAAAGGGTTGGCTTCGCGGGGTCGTAGGTCACACCGACGGCGATTGCTAAATGAAGCGGAAGGGCCGAACGGTCCGCACCCGAATCGACAAGGGCCGCTACGCGAATCGGCGGTGTGCCTTCGAACCAGACCCGTAAGAACGGCTTGGGTGTGGGGTCGTTGGGCGCCACCCTGTAGCGAATAGTGATTGGCGCCACGATCTACTAGTAGAAGGAACTGAGGGCCTGACTCTCCGTTGGCACTGCGAATACAAGATCCGCTTCGACCTGCTTGGCGCGGAGCCATGCAACGATTGGCTCGGGGCTGGGCGCTGCGAACACGACCTCGCCATCCTTAACGGCAACCCATTGGCCGGCGTACTTCTTCGTGTCGGCTTCGCTAAGACGCTCAAGTACCGCCATGTCGTCTCCCGCCTCCCAACCCGACTGCCGTCGGGCCCCTTCCCTCGCCTGCGTCCTGCGCGTTTTCTAACACAGGCGCGGGCTCTCCCCGTATGTCAGTCGTCGCAAGGAGGGGGCCAAACGTCGCCAAGCCCAAAAACTGGCCCAAAACGAGGTCTCTGTCTCTCCCCTGAACGGGTTGTGTCATTGCCAAGTGTACTCCTGGAACGTTCGTCCGGTTACGCGAATCCGGTGAGATTCACTAGTCGCGGGAGGCTCTGTGTAGGGCAGGCCCTTGGCGACACCCCGACCGCGAGCGGAGCAGCCGAGGCACTGCCGCTGGATAGATCGTCCATGGGTTGCTCGAAGGCTCAATGAGGCCCCGGTGTCGTGCCCACGCAAGAGGGACTCTCGTCCTGACCGGGCGTCGGCGTGCGCGCGGACGCCCGGCGTGGATTTCGGGGCTGCGCGTCGTTCTGGACAAGTACGAGGCAGTGGATAGACCGCGCCTCGACTCTCATCGCGTAAGGCGCGCAACGAGGACCAGGAGGCTCGCACTTCGAGATTGCAGACTGCAATCTCAAACACCAGGGGGCCGCGGGGGGCTGTGCTGGTCACACCGCCGGTGTGACGTGCGTCATGCTGGCGTCCCCCTGCATCACCTACTACTCGAGATCCAATGAACACGCACATGCCATGGCAGCTCGGTGCGCCGCGCTTTCAAGCGAACGCAGTTGAGAGAGCACAACAGTTCTGGGTGACGGATGCGGTGCCTGCCGCCCGTCGTTGCGCCGATCCCTAATGATTTCGCTGAGTTCGCGGTGGTCGTGCACAAGAAGTTACGAAACCGCTGCTCTACCAACTGAGCTACGTCGGCGCGGATTTCCTAGTGATTCTCGCATGTTCTGAACGTGAACGCGACGGTCCTCGGAACCGCTGCTCTTCCCCTCGGCGTGCCTGGCGGTGAATCTCCTAATGATCTCAAAGGACTTACTGAGCGGTCACGCAGCTGTTCGGCGTCCACGCGCAATAGTTGTGGCTATCGCGGTTTTTGTGTGGGCACCCGCGGACACTGTCCGCTACGCGGTCGCGATCGAGGCCGCAGGGATGCCCGATGATTCCGCCAGATGGCCAAT
>JALYKQ010000230.1 GCA_030774675.1 Gemmatimonadota bacterium
TATGTGACACAGTTCTGACACAGAAGCCGAGCGCACTTAAACGGATGCGCGTCTGTCTGCACCGGTACGTGTCCGTGGCACCGTTTGTCTCGCTCCTTGAGTCAACGCCAGGTGTCCGCTGGTTACGATCGTCAATCGCTCATCGGCCGGCTCATTTCAATTCGATGATGATGGCGTGCTGGTCGCCCGTCGCCAAGTCTTCGCTGTGGACCCGGTCGCCGAGGTTGAACCGGATGTCACCGGCCTTATAGTCGTTCAAGGTTTCCTCGCCGGTCGGCGTTGTCGATCGGAGCGCACCGTCGGCGAGATAGACGACGACCACGTCCTTGTCGTGATAGTGCATCGGCGTTGGCTGACCGCGCGTCCATGAGTAGTCCCAGACGACAACCCGGCCGGTTTCCAAGACCTTACGTCCCCGAGGCCGAGGAAACGCGTTCGGATACCCCGATCGGTTGATACGCGGCGTCATCGGATGATCCTTCAATTCGACAACGACGGCTGGAGGCGCGGTCTGCCGCGCGTCCCCCTTCTTCCTCAGAACGACCGCGCCCGCGGAAGGGCCGAGTGAAATTTCGATTGACTCGCCGGTTGACGGCTGCGGACGCATCACATCTCCGCCGCTGACCTTCCAGACCGCCACGCGCTCGTTGTCGATGACCGGCTTCAGCGCTTGGGCCTCCGGTGCTGCGGGCGAGAAGAATGCGACGACGGAAAACATGGCGACGGCGTGCCTCAAGCGGAGGCGTGTACGCGACGCACCAGGCGTCGCCTCCCACAGGCCTGCGGACACCCCGTCATCTGCTTCGTCGAGGCTCCAGGACCTGAACTCCGGGCTTCCATGAATCAGACTGCCCGGTTCAGGGCCTGACACGAGGGGCTGCACGTCATCGATGTTCATCTCTGCAAATCTAGCCATATCTCTTTGTCTGTCTCGATGCTGTTGATTTCCGCTGCCGGACACTCCTGGTGCGACCTGTTTTCGGTCTATGAGCGCGCTCGCTCTTTTGCGTGCTGGGCAGCATGGCCATGGCGATGGCGGCGACGCGATCGAGCTCGTCATGGGTCACGCCGTCGCGCGCCTGCAACGACATGCCTTCCAACATTGTGTTCAGCGCCGACGCCAAGGCTTCTACATCCGTTTTGGCCGGCAACTGCCTGTCCTCGACCGCCCGCCTAAGCCGGGCCAGAAACCAATCCCTGCCTTCCTTGCGCAGCGCGCGGAGCGCATCGTTCACGTCCTGCCCCTCTGCCGAGACATTTGTGGCGGCCAGAATCACAAGGCATCCGCAAGGGGCGTCCTGTGAGGTGAGGATACTGCCGGCGTCCTTGAAGAAGCCTGACATCGCCTCATGGATGTCCGGAACCTCAGTCATGCGTGCCCAGGCGGCGTCCCAATAGACGTCCTCATAATGCTGGACCGCTTCCATGAAGAGTTGCGCCTTGTTGCCGAACGCGGCATAGAGGCTCGGCGGGTTGATCTCCATGGCCGCGCACAACTCGGAGATCGACGCAGGCTCATAACCACGACGCCAGAACACATTCAGGGCGCGGTTGAGCGCGGCCGCACGATCGAAGGTGCGAGGCCGTCCTTTGCTCCGGTGGGGCGGAACAGTCGTCGTGCGCGGCATATCCTTTTAATTTTGCTTCGTTTACCCAAGGGCTTGACAGTTTGTAGCGTTCACTATACAAATGTTGTCTGTAGTGAGCGATACATAATCGACTGCTGAAGCCGCTTTTGGCAAGGCGTCAAGACAAGTGAACCCTCCGTGATGTGCCAGTGTGGGCGCCGATGGATGCCGGATCAAGACCCGCTGCCCGAACTGACAACAGATTCCTGTTCCGGCAGCTTCCGGGAAACTTCTCAAGAAAGGAACCATGAGATGACCAATCCGACCTTTGTCGAAGACTACAACGCCATCGTCGATGTGCTGAACAAGTACAACGGGGGCTGCGCCAAGGCTGACAGCAGCATCATGAAGCCCGCCTTCAGCGAGCAGGCCACCATCTTCGGCATCGACAAAGGCAAGCTCTCCGGCGGCCCCATCGACGCCCTGTTCAAGGCGATTGACACGGCGTTCCGCCCATCGCCCGAAGCCAAGGCCGCGATCGTGCGCGTCGACATCGTGGGCACGGCGGCCAGCGCGCGGGTCGATACCGACAACGTCTCCGGCTACTGCTTCACCGACTTCTTCCACCTGCTCAAGGTCGACGGCAAGTGGACCGTGGTCAGCAAGATCTATCACACCCATCCGAGCGCGTGAGCGGACTGGCGTTCGTGCTTTAAGATAAGCCCATGCGTGCGCTCGTCGCGGACAGCTCCGCTCCCGCCCGAATCGCGTTGCGCGACGTCCCCGAGCCGCTGCCATTACCCGGCGAGGTGCTGGTGGCGGTACGAGCCTTCTCGCTGAATCGCGGCGAGATGAGGATGTTGGGGACCGCATCCGATGGCTGGCGTCCTGGATGGGACTTCGCCGGCGTGCTCCACTCCGATGTCGCCGGCGGACCGCGAGCGGGTACCCGAGTGGTGGGCATCCAGCAAGGCGGCGCATGGGCTCAGCGGATAACGGTGCCGCAGACGTGGATCGCCGAGTTGCCAGACAGCGTTTCCTTCGCGGACGCCGCAGCGCTTCCTACCGCCGGCCTGACCGCGCTGCGCACTCTCCGGCTCGGTCCTGCGATCCTTGGTCGCCGCGTACTCGTCACTGGCGCATCGGGGGGTGTCGGCCGTTTCGCGGTTCAGCTGGCCCATCTGGGCGGCGCCAA
>JALYKQ010000231.1 GCA_030774675.1 Gemmatimonadota bacterium
TGCCGCAGGTCACCTGGAGCGCCAAGGACCTCGACCTCAACATCAGCGCCTTCGCCGCGGGTGCACCGGATTCCTCCGTCCTCTACGCGCGCTACCGGATCACCAACACCTCGAGGCAATACAAAAGGCTGACGCTTTACCTGGCGTTACGACCCTTTCAGGTGAATCCGCCCTGGCAGTTCCTGAATCTTCCCGGTGGAGTCGCGCGTGTCGATGCGATCTCGCTGCAAGGATCCAGCGCGCGCGTCACGGGGGGCGGCAACAAGTTCGTGCGTTCGCTGGCGTCTCCGAGCGGTTTCGGAGCGGTGACGTTCGACGAAGGGAATATCGTTGACTGGTTGCGGACGGGCCGGCTTCCTAGCATCGGTACGGTCGCCGATCCCTCCAGCCACGCATCGGCGGCGTTCTCCTATCAGCTCGAGCTGGGTCCGCGGGCGACCTCCAGTCCGATCGATATCGCGGTTCCCCTTCACGGCGGCGATCTGTTGCCCGGAACTATGCTGTTGCCCGGTCAGGGCGAGCGCACCGTCGCGGCGCAGCTCGAGAGGACTCAGACGGCGTGGCGGGAGAAGCTCGGCCGCGTGACGATAGCGCTCCCGCCTTCGGCGTCACGGTACACCGAGACAATGCGAACGCAGCTCGCCGACATTCTGATCAATCGCGACGGTCCGGCGATCCAGCCGGGATCGCGCAGCTATTCACGCTCGTGGATCCGGGACGGCGCGCTGACATCCACCGCGTTGCTCCGACTCGGCCACGCGGCAGACGTGAAGGAGTTCATGGAGTGGTACGCAGGATACCAGTACGACAACGGCAAGGTGCCGTGCTGCGTGGACGAGCACGGCGCGACGCCGGTGCCGGAGAATGACAGTCACGGCGAATTCATCTATCTCGTGGGCGAGTACTACCGCCACACCCGGGACAAGGCGGAGCTGGAGAAGATGTGGCCGCACGTGGCGAAAGCGGTCGCGTATATGGATTCGCTCCGCCACGAAAGGATGACGGAGCAGTACACCATAGGCGCCAACAAGCCGTTCTACGGTCTGCTGCCCCAGTCTATATCGCACGAGGGCTACAGTGCGAAGCCGATGCATTCCTACTGGGATGATTTCTTTGCTCTGCGAGGCTTCAAGGACGCGGCGTTCATAGCAAAGGAGCTGGACAAACCGGAGGCGGCGAGCTTCGCCCAGATCCGGAACAGCTTCCGCTCGAATCTGTTCGAGTCGATCCGGCAGGTAGTGATGACGCGCCGCGTCGACTACATCCCGGGCTCGGTGGAGCTAGCTGATTTCGACGCGACATCGACGACGATTGCGGTATCGCCCGGCGGTGAAGCCGGCCGTCTACCCGGCCCCCTCCTTACGCGGACATTCGACAAGTATTTCCAGGACGCGCATGCCCGCTCACTCGGGTACAAGGCGTGGGATGCCTACACGCCCTACGAGCTGCGCAATGTTGGCGTGCTGGTGCAGCTCGGTCAGCGATCGAGAGCGCACGAGCTGCTCGATTTCTTCTTCAAGGACCAGCGCCCCGCGGCGTGGCACCAATGGGCGGAGGTGGTCTATCGCGATCCCAAGACCCCCAAGTTCATCGGCGACATGCCGCACACCTGGGTGGGAAGCGACTACATCAGGAGCTTTCTCGATATGCTCGCTTTCGAGCGCGAGCGGGACAGCTCGCTCGTGATCGGCGCGGGGGTGCGAGACGAATGGGTGAAAGAGGATCCCGGTGTGCGCGTCGTCAATCTCAACACCCAATACGGTCTGCTCAATTACGACATGCGTGCGATCGGGAGCGTGGTGACGGTGAATCTGCGCGCGGGCATCCGGATGCCGCCCGGCGGGATCGTGGTGTGGTCGCCACTCCAGCAGCCAATCCTGTCAGCCGCGGTCGATGGAGTTCCTACTGCGGTCTACGGTCCGGAAGTAAAAGTGCGCAAGGTCCCGGCGATCATCACGATTCGCTATCCCAGATGATTGCGACAACTCAGAGGTCGGGGCGACTGCTAAAGCAACAGCTTTATACGGATGCTCCGGATCGAAGCGGATGCCACGGATTTTGTTTGTTGTTATCTCACTCTACGGCTCAGTGCCGCGAATAATGCATCCCGGGGGGTTGTTCCCAAAAAATCCCGGCCCTGGGGTTACGCGCCGTACTGCCACCAGGAGCGATCCGGAGCATCCGTCAAAATCCGAAGCATCCGTATCAACCTCTGTTATAGATGCCAGCCGAAGGGCGAATAGCTCGTTACTTAGAAAGAATCTCTCCTTTGCTCCGAATAACCGAAGAGTAGTATCGCCCCGACGATTTGATCGTTCTCTGCTGCGTCGAATAATCGACGTGGACGATGCCGAAGCGCTTCGCGTAGCCGTGCGACCACTCGTAGTTGTCGAGCAGCGACCAGGCGTAGTAGCCGCGCAGGTTTACGCCCTTTTGCATCGCCTCGTGCGCAGCGCGCAGGTGCTGGCGGTAGTACTCGACCCGCAGCGGATCTTCGACGCGTCCGTCGATCGTGTGCGGAGGATCGTAAAAGGAAGCGCCGTTCTCGGTGATATAGATCGGCAGCTTTCCACCGCCGTACCGCTCGTTGACCCAGAGCAGCACCTTCGTCAGCGCCTCGGGAAATACTTCCCAATTGGTATCCGTCTGGATGTGCTGGGGCTGCGGGACGTGCTTCGTGCGCAGCGGAAGATGGTTCGGATGATGCTGCTCGACACGCCGCGTGTAATAGTTGACACCAAGGAAATCGATGGGCTGCTTGATCAGCCGCATGTCTTCGTCGGGCCATACCGGCCACGCCTCGCCGAAGATCTCCTTCAGCTCCTCCGGGTAAGTCCCGAGGAAAACGGGATCGAGGTACTGCCGGTTCATGTACGCGTCGGCGCGCCGCACCGCGTTCAGGTCCTCCGGCGATTGAGACGCCGGATATTTTGGCTCCAGATTGACCACCAGTCCGATCTTCCCCTTCTTCGCCGCTTTGGTGGAGCGGAATCTCTCGACCACGGTGCCGTGGGCACGCAAGAGATTGTGGGTGGCGACCGGCGCCTCGAAAAGATTCGAGTGTCCGGGAGCGAGAACGCCCGACAGATAGCCACCATCGGTGACGACCCACGGCTCGTTCAGCGTGGACCACATCTCGACGCGATCGCCAAGCGCCTCGAACATTGTGACCGCGTAATCGCAGAACCAGTCGGCGATGTCGCGATTGAGCCAGCCCCCGCGGTCATCGAGCGCTTCGGGAAGATCCCAGTGGTAGAGCGTGACGTTCGGCTTGATTCCCTTCTCGAGCAGCGCATCGACCAGGCGCGAGTAGAAGTCGATCCCCTTTTTGTTGACGACTCCCGTACCCTGCGGATAAATCCGGCCCCACGCCACGCTGAACCGGTAGGTGTTGAGACCGAGCTCCGACATGATGGCGACATCGTCCCTGTAGCGCCGGTAGTGATCGCAGGCGACGTCACCGGTCTGGTCGAGCCAGGTGTTGCCGGGAGTGTGGGAGAAGCGGTGCCAGATACTGCGTCCGGCGCCGTCGGCTGTCGGAGATCCTTCGATCTGGTAGGCCGACGTCGCTGCTCCCCACAGGAAATCATCTGGGAAGCGATAGGAATCACTCATTCAATGTTGTTTGCGACGGGGGCGGGGGCGAAATGGCGAGCGTAACGCTCAATGGCGTTCGTAAAATTTATCACGAAGGGGTCGAGCAGGTAGCGGTCGATCGTGTCGATCTCGACGTGAAGGATGGTGAATTCGTGGTGCTCGTCGGCCCATCGGGCTGCGGTAAAAGTACGACGCTACGGATGATCGCCGGTCTCGAGTCGATCAGCGCCGGCACGGTCAAGATCGGCGACCGCATCGTGAACGACGTGCCGCCCAAGGCACGCGACATCGCGATGGTCTTCCAGAATTACGCGCTCTATCCCCACATGACGGTGCGTGAGAACCTGGGCTTCGCCCTCAAGCTCAGAAACATGACCCTCGCGGACATCAACGATCGCGTTCACATCGCGGCGACGACGCTGGGCCTGGACGATTACCTCGACCGCAGGCCGCGCCAGCTCTCCGGCGGTCAGCGTCAGCGCGTCGCCCTCGGCCGGGCGATCGTTCGGCAACCGCAGGTGTTCCTGTTCGACGAGCCGCTCTCGAACCTCGATGCCCAGATGCGAGTGTCGATGCGCCGCGAGATCGCGCGGCTGCACCAGGAGCTGAAGGTCACGATGATCTACGTCACCCACGACCAGGTCGAGGCGATGACCTTGGGCGATCGCATCGTCGTCATGAACAAGGGGCACGTGATGCAGATCGACACTCCGCTCAATCTCTACGAGAAACCCAGGAACAGATTTGTCGCCGGCTTCATCGGCAATCCGGCAATGAACTTCGCCAACGGTACGATCGAGGGTGGAGGGCCGTCGAGATTCGTGGCCGAGGGAGGGGAGTGGGAGATCAATTTGCCCGGTGGTGTGGCGGCCCCGCTCGGTTCAGCTCGCGGACGGGCCATAACGATGGGGATCCGGCCTGAGGATGTCTCAGTGGTCGCGGGTCCGGGCGCCGCTCCGGCTACGGCAACGGCGCGACTGGATCTGGTGGAATCGCTCGGCAACGAGACATTCATCTATGCGACCGCGGGCAGGCACGACATCACGGCCCGCGTCTCTCCATTGTCTCTGCCGCCGCTCGGATCCAAGATTGTGCTGGCGTTCAATCTCGAGAAGGCGCACTTCTTCGACGCAATCAGCGGGAACCGCATATAAAAAACGCCGGCCCTTTCGGGGGCCGGCGCTTTTAATCAGATGCTGCGGGGAGCTACCGCTTTCTCCCCGAGGTGGTCGGACGAGGAGGTGAAACTGGGCGGCTGCTGACGCCCACATTCGCGGGACGATGAGCAAGCCCTCCCGCCTTGTCAGCCGTCGCGGGGCGGTGCTCATCTGCTGTAGCATTCGCTTCCTCAACGAGCTGACGGTCGGTCTTTTTCTGCATCAGCCTGTCATGAACGCGCGCAAGCGCCGCGTCGGAGCTGAGCCCGCGATTCATGAGACTCGCCGTCACGTTGAGCGGAACCGTGAGGTCGCGACCTGAAGGTGCGGCCTTGGCCCACGAGCTCACGTCAGCACCATTG
>JALYKQ010000232.1 GCA_030774675.1 Gemmatimonadota bacterium
GATTCGCGCCTCCAGCCCAGGCGCGATTACCTCGAGGAACGCTTCGAGCGGTTCAAGGTCGCCTAAAGAGGAGCGAGCTTCTCCACCGCAGTTGCGACGGCCTTGCAGGCAATGATGAGGTCCTTCACCAGCCGGTCGTCCACGTTCAGGTCCCCCTCGTACTCCCCCCGGTTCCTGATCTCGTGGGCTTTGGCCAGGACGCGCCAGACCTCGGGCCCAAGCCCCAGCGTGTGCGGTAGCGCCTGGAAGACAATGTACCGATTATGAGACCGAAAGCCCGCATGGCGCAACCCAGCAAGGCAAAACGCATGCGCCGCGTTATATGCGAGGTCGAATCGGCTCTCGAGCGAATTGTCCAAGTTCTCCGCGTCTACGAGGCGCACTGCACCCGAGCGAATCAAACCCAAGTATTCGTCAGCGTCCGGTGCTTCCCTCTTGAGCGGCCCGCCTGGGCCAGCGAGGTTATCGAGGGGCGAGGTCATCCTCTCCACCAATCAACCAGATCTTGGGCTGCTTGAGCACGCGAACGGCGAAGGAGTTTCGCTCGCGAATGCGTTTCGCCAGCTCCGACACGGAGTAGACGGTCGGATTCACCGGGCGACCGAGACGCCGCGATGCGCCCTCTAGGACCTTGAAAAGATCGGGGTAGGCGAGATCGTCACTGATGATCATCAGATCGATGTCGCTCCCCGCGCTGTCCTGACCCTTTGAGACCGACCCGTAGACGAAGGCAGCGCTGATCCGGCTACTGATGGGAGCAAGGGAGCGGCGTAGCACGTCGGCGAGCCCGGAGGTCTTGAGGACGAGCTCGTGGAGCGCAGCGAATACCGGGGCGTTGGCATTCACCTGATAATGCTTTTGATTGCCGAGGCGCGAGACCTTGACTAGGCCTGCTCCCTCCAGCTTCGCGAGCTCACGTTGAACGGCACCATTGCCTGAGCCAGCCCGCGCGATGATCTCGTTGGCGTAGAAGCTCCGTCCGGGATTGCCGAAGATGACCCCGAGCACTCGCTGCTGGCTCTTCGTAAAGAGCGCGTCGGCGACGGTGGTCGTTTTGGAGGGAATCCGCTTACGCTTCGTTCGGGTCATACCCATATCGGGTATGATATACCCCATTTTGGGTATCGTCAAGAGCCGCCCGCCGTCCCACTTCGCTTTCATCGCGGCGGTAGGCCCGGCGGTGCTATGCCACGGCGGCTGGTGCGGGGCCCGCGTCCACCAGTTGTTTGGTGACGGGCTCTATCCGAAAGTTGAGCAGCGGTACGGCTCGCTTAAGGTTCAGCCATGACGAGGACCGCTGCACTCCTCTCGACTTTCGCCGCCCCCGCGTGCTCTGGCGCTACCTCGACGCCCATCACCGACGTCGTCGGGACGTGGGGCGGCGACAACGCCGGGATGATTGTGAGCGGCACCGCAGACGATGACCCTCACGGTCTCGCTCACAGACATCGTGCGGGTGCTAGGCCCCCGGTTACCCTGATTTACGGGAAGGAGCCGAAGATGGGGCCGTGTCCCATATGCCGGGCGCCAGGAGGGACTCGCGGCACTCCCCCCCTCGAAGCCTTTCAGCAGCGGTACGCCGCTACCGCATTAGTCGTCTCGAAATAAGCCACGCCGTTCGCGACTCCGATTCGCGAATGCACATCCCTCGGGATTGAAGGGAGGATGCCGCTCTCGTGGCTCTTCCGGTCGACGGCGATGATGTATCCGCCCCCGAACTCCACCGCGAGCAGGAGCGGCCCGCAAACATCGAGGCTGCCAAGGCTATCGTGCGTCAGGGCTACGACACGCCATTGAAGCGCGCCCGTGTTTGCGTTTACCGAGTACACCTGCGTGTCACTCGATGCGGCGAAGATGGTGTCGCCAACGAGTACGGGGCTCGTCTCCGAGTTGATGTAGCCGCTCGGATCCGCGGCGGTCCGCCACGCTTCCGTGAGTGCGAAGCGATCGATTGCGACCAGACTCGACGCGTAGCCGTCGTTCATGATCGCCAGCCGCCCTTTGATCGTCGGGTGGCCCTGGTACCCGCCTTTCGCCGGCGTTGTGTACGTGAACAAAACCATGCCGGTCTTCCGCTCGAGGCCGACGAGGTCGCCGATGTTGCTGTTGCTGGCCTCAGTGGCGAGGCGGACCGTCGTGGCGTAAAGCGTGTCGCCGCTCATCGCCAGCCCGTAGACGCGTGAAGAGAACTTGGCGCCCGGGTTTATGTCGGTCTCCCACAACTGCTGCCCGTTCGCGGGATCCAGAGCATATACCATGTGTGAGTCGGTGCCGATGTACCACGCCGAGCTGTCGATCGCCGTCTCGCAGTTGGCGGTAGAGGCCGCGATGGCTCTTGCCCAGAGTACTCTGCCCGTCGCGACATCTACGCACCCAACGGCCGGCCAATCCTCGAGGCAAGCTTTGTCAGCCGCGGTCCGGATGTGACCGTATGCATGATTTCCGTTGGTCCAGAGCTTCGCTCTCCATACCTCGCGCCCTGTAGCGGTGTCGAATGCGGCCATTCCGCCGCGAATACCAAAGAGTACGAGGCCCTGTGTGACCACCGGTACTCCCGTCCAGCGACCTTCTTCCGTGCCGCCCGCGAGCGGGGTCGACCACACGCGCGTCATACGTGACACAGTCGAGCGGGTGGTCGGGCTCGCCTCCGAGCACGACCACCCCAACGAGCATGCCAACAGCAGCAAAGCCCTAGCGCGATGCAATGCCGAGCCTCCTGAGAACCGTTTCAAGCCTGTCTCTCACGACGATGGCCTTGGTCTCACCCGTGTGCGATGGCCCATCGTAAATCTCATACTGGTGATCGGCCGGTACGTTTGGATAGAGCTGCGAGTACTTGGGAACGATGCCGTCGGTGTCCCCATCCCTCGTGTACTTGTTGTACAACCCATCGATCGCCTTCAGGAATCCCGCGTCCAGCCCGCACTTGAACGCCTTCGCCCAGTTGATCGTAAAGAACCCGATGATGGAACACGATATGTCGTGATGATATATCCGATCCGTTTTCTTTACTTCCTTATACCCGCCGCATGACTCCTCGGGGAAGCACTTCATGTCGCCGTTCTGTTTCCAGATCTGCCAGTGCTGCCAGATGTAGCTCTCGATCCCGTACCGGTCGAATGACTCGGCCTGGGAGTTGAAGGAAGCATGATAGGCCGAGTTCGGTTGCATCTCGTTGAGGACCGGAACGGGATCCCACAGCGACCGCCAATACGCACTGACCGGCTGGGTGGCGAGCTCTCCGAAGCGGCTGCAGCCCGCCATCCCGAGCACCGGACAGATTGCCGCAGCCGGATACGGCCCCCAACCGAACAGTATTACCAGCGTTCTCAGATAGCGCGCCGCCGGCGCTCCTTTGTGCGGAGTTCCAACCGTGACGACGCCTTTGATGTTGTAGGAGTTCTGGTTACGGGCGAGGTACCGGGCTATCATGCCGCCGTTGCTGTGCCCCACTAGAATCACGGGAGCCCCGTAGTAGAAGGACCCGTCGCTGGACAATCGGCTGCTGAGCGCGCCGGCTTCGCTCTCGTAAGTGTCTCTCCAGTTCGTAGTTTTGCGTGTGATCCGCGCAAACTGGAGATCGTGGCAGAGCCAATGGTGCATTGGCCGCCAGGTGTCGGAGGCACTGACGAATCCGTGCTGAAGAACAAGGTAGGTGTTCCCCGAGCCCGAGTTGCAATTGGTGGTTTCGTCAGACTGGATCTGCGAGATCTCGTTGACGGGTTGCTCGTAGGCATACGCGGTAGTGGTGCCACCGCTACTCGTCCCTCCCCCACCGGTGCAATTCACGTCGCAGGCGATCAGCGGTCGAAAGTCAGCGGGGCGAATCGCAATCGAAGATAACGGACCTGTCTGGGCAGGCGCCGAGGCAAGAAGCTTTTCCCGCGCATCCTTCCGCTCCTTGTCCTTGTCCTTGTTGGTGAAGAACTGCACGTTGCTGAACTCGATTTCCTGAATGTGCTTCGCAGATCGGCCACCTTCTTCGACAAGCGATTCCTGCCGAACGTGCTTCAGAACCCAGTCCGCGCCGTGCTTTTCGTAATCGCGGATCTGTTTGCCTTCGCGCTTGGCGGACTTGTCGGCCTGGGCGTCGGTCGCGACCTCGGCGGCACTAGCGGTTGTGATGGCGAGCGGCATCAGCTGCGTAAAGCGCACGTGGTTGGCATCCCGCAACTCGATGCGCTCGCCGATGTTGGCAGCGCCGCGAATCGCGTTCGGCGCCAGTCTCGTCATCATCATGGTGCAGTTGTCGGTGCAGCCGCCGCCTCCTCCTCCTCCACCTGACGGGTCAAGCTGGGCGTATTGGAGCGAGCCCAGCTCCGCTGTCGGTTCCTGGGGAAGCGCGTCGTAGTTGGCCTCTCCATTCTGGGAGTAGTCGGCAGTAGCGTCCCCGACTTGGCGCACGGTTGATGTCGCAACCGGATTGTCTGTATCGTAAGCGGTAGTGACGCGCAGCTGCCCATCGTATCCGTACCCGCCTACAGCCTGCACCGTCTGCGGATCCGACGCAATTCTCACCGAGTTCGTCTGTTGACCTGTGCTGGGGTCGAGTATCGGCTGGTCGGTGGTAAACACCGTGGTGTCCGCGATGACCTCGGTGGCAGAGACCCAGGTGTCGTTGTAATTGATGCCCGGATCGGAGGCGTAGGCGGAGGTCGCACCGGCCGGCGTTGACGGGCCTCGAACCGCGGGCGGCGTCAATGGATCATTTTCGTTGCATCCGCTGAGTGCCGCGACCACACAAACAGCGAATATGGAGCAGCACAATCGGCCTCCCCTGACTTTGGGAAAGGAAGAGTCGGCAGGGATTCCTCCCGTCGGTGTAAGCAGCGCTGGCATGGCCTGATCTCCTTGTCGTTTGAGGTGGATGCTCAAATCCGTGCAAGGAGAGGTTATTTGCGGCCGTCAGAAGCTCGTCACGTGCGGGCGCGTCGATTCTTGCGAAAACAGGCCTATCGTCAGAGCAGAGCACCTATGCTCACGTCCATCTCTGCATCTGCGTCAGCGGCTTGACACCTCCCTCGCCGAAGGGATAAAACAAAGCCAACCCACCCGCCTTCTCCGACCTCCCCCAGAGGCCTCAATGCGCCGTCTCCGTCTTCTCGCCAGCTCCCTCGCCGTCCTACCTATAGTAGGGACATACGTATCGCGTCTTCCCGCGCAGGACCTCACTCCGCCTGTCGCCACCGCCAAGCCAAAGATCGACACCCTCCACGGCGATGTCGTAACCGACAACTACTTCTGGATCCGCGACAAGACCAACCCGGAGGTCATCTCCTACCTCAACGCCGAGAACGCGTACACGACGGCACGGATGAAGCACACCGAGGCCCTCCAGCAGAAGCTCTACGACGAGATGCTCTCGCGCATCAAGGAGACCGACCTCTCCGTCCCCTACCGCGACAACGGCTACCTCTACTGGACCGCCACCGAGAAGGGGAAATCGTATCCGGTCTACATAAGACGCAGGGCGACGGCCGGCTCTCCTGACCAAGTCGTGGTCGACGCTAACAAGCTCGCGGAAGGGAAAAAGTTCAGCCAGGTCGGCTCTCTCGAGGTCAGCCCCGGCGGATCGCGCGCCGCCTACCTCCACGACACCACCGCCCTCCGCGTCTATACGCTCTATGTGAAGGACCTCACCACCGGAAAACTGCTCGCCGACTCCATTTCACGCGTCGTACCATCGGTCGCTTGGG
>JALYKQ010000233.1 GCA_030774675.1 Gemmatimonadota bacterium
ATGCCGGCTGCGGATAACCACGCCGTGTTCGTCATGTGAGATCTATGTTGGGCCCGCGGCAAAGCCACAGGCGGCCCCTATCGCGCCGGAAAGTCGTCGCGTAGCTGAGGTAAGCTAATGATTATTCGAGGGGCGGGCGAGAGTCGGTTGGGGGGGGCGACTCCAACAGTTAATCTTTTCGCTTGGCCGGCGGCAGCCACGGCCTGATCTCGCTACTGAGCCGCTTCATGGATCCGGCGAGGTCCTCCCCCGCGTCGCGGGCGTCGAACAGCTCGTCGGTGATGCTGAGGGCCGCGAGAATCGCCGCTTTCTGGGCCTCGACGACGTTGCCCGCCCTCATCGTCTGCTTGATCACATTGTCGACGTGCTCGGCTACGGCGCGGGTGCGCTCCGGGCTCTGGTCACTTCTGATCGAGTATTCGTCACCGAGGATGGTGACACGAACGACGTTTTTCTTGGAGGTCACCGGGCGGGCGCCCCGTCGTGTTGCTGTCGGAGAAATCGGACGCGGTCGATCATCTGCTGCGTCCGCGCTCGCGCCGTGTCGAGGCGAGTCGTGAGGCCGGCGTTTTCGCGCTCCAGGAATTGCACCCGCTCCGGGGAGACGACACCCTTCACTCCGGTGGACTCGAGGCCCTTCAACCTCGCTTCAGCCTGCAGGGCGCGGCGCCGGAATGAAGCCAGCTCGTCACCAAGATGCTTGACCAGCTGCTCCAGCTCCGCAAAAGCGGTTGCCTCAGGCCGTACGCTGTCGGACACCAAGTTCTCCTTCGAGTGCTTGAACGATTTTCGCTGTTGTGCCCTGCACTTCCTGATCCTTTAGTGTGCGGTCAGGGTGACGGAACGTCAACGCCCACGCGAGACTGCGCGAGCCTTCCTGAATTCCCTGCCCGACAAATTCATCGAACAAGGTCAGACTCTCGAGCTGCTCACCCGCTTCTCTTCTTATGACTGCATCAATTTGCGCCGCGGTCACAGTTACGGGCGCGAGGAGCGCGAGATCGACCTGCACGCGTGGAGTCGCGGGAATCGCGCGGTAGGCCTTGCCCCTGGCCCCGACCTGTTCGCGGGCTTCGAGGTTGATCTCCAGGCCGAACGCCGGCTTCGCCCATACCGGCGCATCGAGCTTGAGCCGTCGCGCCACACCGACGGTCGCACCGTTGGCCGAAATTTCCCACAGGACTTCGCCCGAGCCTGGTACGAGCTCGATCTCCGCGTCCGGGAACGCAGCGGTGGCCGCTCTCTCGGCAAGGAATTTGATGTCCCACTCGTCGTAGCTCGGTTGCACGGCTTTGGTGAAATGCGTAGGTGTGCGTTGTCCCATCACCAGCGCGGCGACGTGCATCTCTTCGCGCGGCAACGCTGCCTTCTTGGGGCCAGGTAGTTGGGCCGGATCCTCCCCGGCGAAGAATGCAGTGCCGATTTCGAACAGCCGGACGTTGCCCTGCATGCGGGCGAGGTTGTACTCAGCCCTGGAAATGAGGGTCGTCAGCAGATCTCCGCGAAGGAAGGCTTCGTCCTCCGCCAACGGGTTGGTGACGCGGACAGTCGCGCCCTTTCCATCCGACACGAATGGCATCGGGCGCACTTCGTTGAGACCTGCGCCAACGAGCGTCTCCACCACGCGCTTCGTGACCGGAACGAGCGGCGAGTCGGGGACAGCGCTGGCGCGGAAGGGCCGGAGTTCGGAGGAAAACGTGTCGTACCCACGAAGTCGTGCGATCTCTTCGGCCAGATCCACGTCGCTGCGGACGTCGTGCCGCCAACTCGGCGGCGACACCTTGAGCACGTCCTTTGCCTCCGGGGCGATCCTGAATCCAACCGTTCTGAGATTTCTTTCCACTTCCGTCGCCTCGACCGGCTCGCCCAGGATTCGCGCCACCCGCGGAAGCTTGAGCGAGATGGGTTGCGGACGCTTCGGAAGGGGGTACAAGTCGATTGGGCTTCCCTGCGGAATCCCTCCCGCCAGCGACAGTATCAGCCTCACGGCGTAGTCCACCAACCCGGGAATGGCGTCAACGTCGACCCCGCGCTCGAAGCGATAGCTGGCGTCAGTGGAGATTCCGAGCTTTCGACGGGTGGCGCGAATGCGCGCGGGATTGAACGCCGCCACCTCGAGAAATATCTCTGTTGTGCCGTCGCAAACCTCGCTTCCGCTACCGCCGATTATGCCGGCGATCCCGTGCGCTCGCTCTGCGTCACCGATCACGACCGCGCCAGGAGGAAGCGTCCGATCCACTCCGTCGAGTGTCTTGATCAGCTCTTCGCCGCGGGTCTTTCTCACCACCACGGTGTCGTGCGCAATTTTTTCCAGATCGAACGCGTGCATTGGCTGGCCGAAGCCCAGGAGCATGTAGTTGGTGACGTCGACGACATTGTTGATGGAGCGCGATCCTACGGATTGCAGTCGCTGAACGAGCCAGTCGGGGCTCGGGCCGACTTTGAGTCCAGTAATGACAGCTCCGGCGTACCGGACGCAGCCGTCGGTATCCTCGAGACGAACGGTCACATCGCCCACTTTTCCGGAGGTCGCTTTCACGGTGTGCGTCCGGATGACGAAAGGTTTCTCTTCCATGATTTCCGGCCTGTTCACCGTGCCGCCCGTGGCGGCAGCGATCTCGCGCGCGAGACCTTCGTGCGAGAGGAGGTCGGGGCGATTCGGCAGGACGTCGATCACGAGTCGTGTGTCCCCAATCGGCATCGCGTCGAGAAAGCTCTTTCCCGGCTCGCCCACGAGCGAGAGTGCCATGATCCCTTCCTGGTCCTGGCCGAGTCCGAGCTCCTTCGCCGAGCAGAGCATGCCCTCCGATGTCTCTCCACGGATCTTTCGCTTCTCGATCTTCACTCCACCGGGAAGCACCGCTCCCACCGGAGCGAAAGGGTAGAGTGTGTCCACGGTGACATTCGCCGCGCCGCATACGACATCGACAAGAGTTCCACCGCCGGCATCGACTTTGGTGACCCACAGGTGATCGGAGTTCGGATGGCGTGCGGCCTCGACGACCCGGCCGATCACGATGTCCCGCAAATCCTCCCGGAGGCCGACCAAATCGTCCACTGTCGCGCAGCGCGACGTGAGAAGATCGCGCAGCTCAGTGGGACTGAGCGTGAACGGGACGAGCGCGCGCAACCATTCGTACGAGGCATTCATGGCGCGGAAGTGCTAATCGGAACAGATCTCATCGTGAGATCTGGTATAGGAATCTCACATCGGAATCGTAGAGAATGCGGATGTCGGGAATGTCATAGCGCAGCATTGCGATGCGCGCCGGACCCATGCCGAACGCCCAGCCCGTGTATTTGTCGGCGTCCAGTCCAGCTGCGTTGACGACCGAAGGATGGACCATTCCCGAGCCGAGGATCTCCATCCACCCTGTGCCTTTGCAGCCCGGGCACCCGGACCCGTGACAAAGCTGGCATTCGACGTCCATCTCAGCGGACGGCTCGGTGAATGGGAAATAGCTCGGCCGGAAGCGCGTCTTGGTCTTACCGAAGAATTTGTTGGCAAAGTGCGTGAGGGTCGCCTTGAGATCGACGAAGCTCACCCCTTCGTCGATCGCCAGGCCTTCGATCTGCGCAAACATCGGGGCATGCGATGCGTCGAAGAAATCGCGTCGGTAGGCGTTTCCCGGACTCAGAATTCTTATTGGCGGCTTGAACTTCTGCATCGTCCGGATCTGCACGGGAGATGTGTGGGTCCTTAGCATCACGTTCTCGCCCAGGTAGAGCGTGTCATGCAGGTCGAGCGCAGGGTGATCGGATGGGAAGTTGAGGGCGGTGAAGTTGTACCACTCGGTTTCCGCTTCGGGCCCGAGAGCAATCGTGAAACCGAGCTCGCGGAAGATGTCCTCGATCTCTTCGATCACGAGCGTGACGGGATGCTTCGATCCGAGCCACTGGCGGCGCGCCGGCATCGTGAGGTCGATGTTCCGCTTGGACGAGCTGGCTGCCTCGAGCTGCCGGTGTCGTTCCTCGATGCGCGACTCGAGCTTTGCCTTTACGGCATTGATCAGCGAGCCACCCTCGCGCAGCTCTTCGGGCGCGAGCGACGGCAGCTGCTTGAAGAGCTCCGGCAACCGGCCGGACTTTCTTCCTAGCAGTGACGTCCGCGCCTCCTCGAGCAGGGAGGCCGTGGTCGCGGCATCGATCAGCCTCTCGCCTTCAGCGGCGAGCGTCGTTACGAGCTGCTGGAATTCCGAAAGAGTCACGGTTCAGAGATTGGGTGGGCAGAAAGCAAAAGGACTCTACCGCGCTGGTTTTACATTAGCGCCGGTAGAGTCCTTTTTAAATCCTTGCGAGACGTTACGCGGCGTCTAAAGCTGATCTCGCCTTTTCGGCGAGCGCGGTAAACGCTGCGGAGTCATGGATGGCGATGTCCGAGAGGACCTTACGATCGATCTCGATTCCCGCCTTCTTGAGCCCGTGCATGAATACGGAGTACGACATTCCGTGCAGATGCGCGCCCGCGTTGATGCGGACGATCCACAGCTTCCGGAAATCGCGCTTCTTGTTCTTGCGATCGCGGTACGCGTATTTCCAGCCGCGCTCGACGTTCTCCTTGGCGGCCTTCCACAGCTTGCTCCGGGCGCCGAAGGCGCCACGGGCGGCCTTCATCACCTGCTTCTTGCGCTTCAGGCGCGCGACATTCGATCTAACGCGTGGCATTGGTCTTCTCCTCTATGCCTGAAGAAGGCGCTTGATGTTTTTCGCTTCGCCCGGCGTCTGCACGATCGTTGCCTGACGGAGGCGGCGTTTTCTCTTCGGCGACTTCTTGGTGAGGATGTGGCTCTTGAACGCCCTCATGCGCTTCACCTTTCCGGAACCGGTGATCTTGAACCGTTTCCTGGCGCCCTTGTGCGACTTCATCTTCGGCATTGCTGTTCCCTTCGTATGTAGATCCCGGCTGAGTGCCGGGCTCGCTATGAGCTTTCGGTCGACCCGATCCGGCTATTTGGGCGCGAGAATCATGGTCATGAACTTTCCTTCGAACTTCGGATCGCTCTCGATCTTCGCGACGTCCGCGAGCTCCTGCGCGACCCGATTTACGACCTGACGTCCCAGCTCCGGGTGCGCGATCTGCCGCCCCCTGAACATCAACGTCACCTTCACCTTGTTTCCCTCGTTCAGGAATTCGCGCGCGTGGCGCGTCTTGGTCATGAAGTCGTGCTCTTCGATTCCCGGACGGTACTTCACTTCCTTCAGGTGAATCACGTGCTGCTTCTTCTTCGCCTGGCGCGCCATCTTCGCCTGCTCGAACTTGAATTTCCCGT
>JALYKQ010000234.1 GCA_030774675.1 Gemmatimonadota bacterium
GTCGGGGGCATCTTGCGGATGCAAAAGCCAGCTGTTCCGCGCGTCGCGTAAACAGTCGCCCGAGATCTCGTGACCAAACCCGGGAATCAGCACGACGTGGGCCCGGGGCATGGTCGTGTTGATCTGCTGCACCAGGTCGAGGGGACTGAACGCATCGTATTCGCCTCGAAGCACTAAGGTTGGAACATTCGTCCTGACCGGTGTAGGACCGTCGCCGTGGGGAGGGATGCCCCACGCTCGACATGCGGCTAGGTAGGGGTCTGCTTTGCCGAACGCTCCAGCGTAGGTGTCAGAGCTCTGCTGCTGCGGGGACGCAGCGGAACAGGTGAAGGAGAGGTACGCGCCCATGCTGGGCGGCGCCTCACACAGAGGCAGATACCCGACACACATCCCGGGATCGGACGCAACCTCCGATGCGATCCTCCTCACTTGCCCCTTCAGCGCGCGGTACACGATGTGGGGCACTTGCCCCAGAGACGCGGCATCCCCGGATGACACTAGGCTCCGAACAACTCGCACCAGCGCCGCTCCGTCGACAATCACATTCTTCCCACGCACCGATGCTGGGACAGGCGACCGATCGAGCGCGGCTACCGCTGTCGAAAGAGTTCTCTGCAGATTTGGGTATTCGCGTTTGCATTCCTTCGACTGGCCGCATGTGGGGTTCCCCCGCATCAACGGACACATTGACTATGCCGCTTTCTCGGTCATAACGTCCAGTCCTTCGCGTCTCCTTTCGTAGTCGATCGGTGCCATGTATCCAAGCGACGAGTGCAACCTGTGCTGGTTGTACCAGGTCTCGATGAACTCGAAGATGGCGCTGCGCGCCCGAGCGCGCGTCGGCCACACGTAGCGGTGAACGAGCTCGCACTTGAGCGTCGCGAAGAAGCTTTCCGCGACCGCGTTATCCCAGCACTGCCCGGGCCGCGACAGCGACTGCACGATCTTGTTTCGAGCGAGTATCTCGGTGAACCCCGAAGATGTGTACTGACAGCCCCTGTCGGAATGGAAGATCAGCCCCGGTTCAGGCCGGCGGCGATCGAGAGCCATCTCGAGAGCGCCTGTGACGAGTTCGGTGCGCATGTGATCGGCCATCGCCCATCCGACCACGCGCCGGGATGCGACATCGATCACGGTGGCCAGATAGAGCCACCCCTCCCACGTACGGATGAACGAGATATCGCCACACCACAGCTTGTTGGTCTCGATCGTGCCCGGTCCGAAGACGCGCTTGACGAGGTCGACCGCGGCCGAGGCGACCGGATCCGGGATGGTGGTGCGCTTGAAGCGGCGCTTGGCCCGCCCCACGATGCCGTTTACCTGCATCAGGCGGGCGATCCGGTTCTCGCCGCAGACCTCGCCGTCTGCTTTGAGCTGAGCATGCACACGCGGGGATCCGTAGGTCTCGTTGCTGTCGGCGTGGATGGCCTCGATCTTCTCCAGCAGCTCGTGGTCGGCGCGTTTGCGGGCACAGGGGATGCGACGGAGCCAGTCATAGAAGGCGGCGCGGGAGACCTCGAGCAGCGCACACGCACGCTTGACGTTGCGCCGCTCAGCTCTCTCCACCTCGATGAACGGATAGATGTTCACCGGGTCTCCTTGGCGAAGAAAGCTGTCGCTCGCCGGAGGATGTCGCGATCTTCACGCAGCATCCGGTTCTCTTTGCGGAGGCGGGCTATCTCCTCGCGCTCTGTGCTCGTGAGTCCGTCACGAAGCCCGGAATCGACATCGGCCTGCTTTAGCCAGTTACGGACCGACGACGCGACCAGGCCTAGATCCCGAGCGACCTGCCCTACAGAGCGGTCTCCCGCCCGGCACAGCTCGACGACCTCAGCCTTGAACTCGGGCGTGAAGGTTCGCCTCGAATGTTGCTCTTTGGTTTCCATGTTGGACATCCTCTCTGGGGCCGCGCCCCACTTGTCGGATGTCCGTCAATTCGGGGGAGGGCCAGTTGCGCCGTTGTCTGGTTGCACGCGCAGGTAGAAGAGTCTGATCGTCTGACCGCCGGGGCGCGCCCGATCCTCAAGGACGGTCAGGTATCCGCACGAGTGTGGCGTACTCAGAACGATCTCGATCAGTAGGACACTTTGTGGCGATAGTGCTCGGACGAAACGCTGGCTTAGCTGATCCGCTACTGGTGCAGGCGGCGGCTAAGGCTAGAAGCGCGGCGCCGAACGGTACCCTCCGCATCTCAGTTCACCCGGTGAAAGGGAGCGGCTTCCCACGCGCCCAACACGTACGCGTCCGGACTGACGTGGAAAGTCAACTTATCGCCGGTGATCTTGAATTGCCATCTGACGGGACAGCCGCGCGAGGCATCGCAGAGGTTGCCTTC
>JALYKQ010000235.1 GCA_030774675.1 Gemmatimonadota bacterium
GCAGTGATGTTCTCGGATGTCGGGCCGGACGTGCGCTGGTGTGGTAACGAAAGTGGGACAGCTGGCGATCCCAATTGGTCGACAATCGATCCGAATGCGGTTCCTTATCCCGGCGCGTCCGTTCCGGACATTGGAGAGATACTCCAACATGGCGATCCGGCGGGATTGGTGTGGCGACCCGCCGAAGTCGATGTGTCGATCCGGCCAGGCTGGTTCTACCATTCTGCCGAGGATGATCGCGTGCGCTCTGTGGATAACCTGGTCAGTCTCTACTTCAGTTCGGTTGGGCGAAACGGGAAGCTGCTGCTCAACGTTCCGCCGACGCGCGAGGGACTATTGCACTCTACTGACATTGCGCGTCTCACCACATTCCGCGATCGACTGTCGGGGATGTTCGAGGATGACATTGGCTCGCACGCACAACGCACCTGGCGAGTGACGGGCGCCCACTCGGCAGTACTGGAGTTGGACCTCGGCGCGCCAACGACAATTGGACTGGCTCGTCTCGAGGAAGACATCAGGGGTGGACAATCGGTTGCAGGCTACACGCTGACAGGTGCGATCGGCGAGGATTGGCGCGTGCTGTCGCGAGGGACGACGATTGGTTACACCAAGCTGGATCTCTTTCCGACGGCAACAGTACGACGCGTTCGCCTGACGGTCGACGAATCGCTGACCACGCCTGAACCAATCGTGCTTCGTTTGTACGCGCCGATGCTGCGGCGGTTGTAATCATGTCGCCGGCGAACGGGAGAGACAGATGCGAATAGGGATTCTCGGTTCTGGTCTGATGGGCGGGAAGCTAGGGACTATTTTCGCCCGGGCGGGTCATGATGTGGTCTTCAGCTACGCCCGGACAAAAAAGAAGCTCGAGCGGTTGGCTCGCGACGCCGGCGGTGCCGCTCGGGCCGGTACTCCGGCGGAAGCGGCGAAGGACGCCGACGCATTATTGCTGGCGGTGCATTGGTCGCGCATGGACGATGTCCTCAGGAAGGCGGGCGACCTGTCGGGCAAAGTCATCGTGACATGCTCGCTGCCCATGAACGCCGATGATACGGGCCTCGCCGTCGCCCACACGTCATCGGGCGCGGAGAAGTTGGCGAAGAAGGTCCCGAAGGCTCGCATCGTGTCGGCATTCAACACGCTGCCGAGCGAAGTGTTTTTCAGCGTCTTCGAAAGGCGCAGTCGCGGCGCTCGGCCCAACGTCGTGTACTACGGTGACGATGCAGGCGCGAAGGAAGTGGCTGCTCGACTGATTCGCGATGTCGGGTTCGAGCCCGTCGATGCTGGTCCGCTTCGGATCGCGCGGTACGCCGAGCCATTCGCGCTGCTCATCGGGCAGCTGGCGTACGAGGGTGATCGTGGACCGGCGCTCGCATATCGGTTCGAGTGGTTCGAGGAGCGCGCGTAAACTTGTCGGTATGTGCGTAGCCTGAGGACGCGGACATGAACGAAATCCTGTTCCGGCCGACGCGTCAGGAGCTATAAGGAGAGCAACGATGAAGATCAAACGAAGCGGTTCAGAGCCTTCCGCCAAGGGACCGGCCGAGTGGTTTACCGGCACAGTGCGGATCGATCCTCTGTTTCCGGTAACCGCGCCAGCACGCGCTGCCGGCAACGCCATCACTTTCGAACCTGGGGCTCGCACCGCGTGGCACACGCATCCGTTGGGTCAGACGCTGATTGTCACGTTCGGTTGCGGCTGGGCTCAGCGCGATGGTGGGCCGGTCGAGGAGATCCGTCCGGGCGATGTGGTCTGGTTCGAGTCGGGCGAAAAGCATTGGCACGGTGCGTCGCCGACGACAGCGATGACGCACATCGCGATTCAGGAGGCGCTGGACGGGAAGGCTGTTGACTGGTTGGAGAAGGTGAACGACGGGCAGTACAAACGCCGCTGATACCAACGATCGCGGAGGCTTGGATCAAGACTCCAAAGCCTCGCTGGATTTCCCGAAAATGCCCAACATGCCCAACATGCCCGACATGCCGCCCGGCCCTCGCCTTGAGAGAAACTAAAAACTAAGTTATTCGTATTGACGACAACACTCTTCTCGAGGACACCCGTCATGCCGTCGGATACATCCACCGAATCATCCCCACTTTTCGCGGCCCGAATGGCCGGCGCATTGTGGCTGACCGTCATCCTTGTGAGCATCATAGCCGTCATCGGCGGGATCTCCCTCGACTTGCACGGCGACCCGGGAACGATGGCCGCGAATGCCCTGGCGTCGGCGTCAAAGATCCGCCTCGCCTTCGTCCTCTTTTTCTTCGGTAAGGTCTGCTACCTGGGCGTCACTGTCCTCCTCTACGAGCTGCTCAAACCGGTCAACAAGAGCATCGCCCTGTTCGGCGCGTTTTGCGGCCTTGCCGGCCTCCTGAGCGGGGGCGCCGGCCACTTCAACCTGCTCACCGCCCTGTCGCTGCTCGAGGAGTCGCGACGCGCAACCGAGCCGGTTGCCAGCCAGCTGCAGGGAGCGGCGAAGATCCTCCTCGGTACCGCACCCCGATTCAGCGGTGAGGATGTCTGGTTTGGATGTCAGATAGCATCCGTCGGGTATCTGATCGCGCGCTCGTATTTAATCCCGCGAGCGATCGGAGTGCTGTTGGTTCTCGGAGGCTCGTGCTTCCTCGTCACCTCGTTCACGAATTTCGTGTCGCCGGCTCTTGGCGACCGGTTGGCACCGCTGCTGCTGCCGATTGTTCTGCTCGGAGAAGGCTCGCTGGCGCTGTGGCTGCTTTTGAGAGGCGTGAACGTCGAGCAGTGGCGATCCACGGTCGCTCGTCGCACCGCGATCAATCCGGCGGCACGATGACCGAGCCGGACGCGATTCAACGCCGATGGGCTCGAGTGGTGGGATTCAGCTACGTCTTCGCACTCTTACCGTCGATCTTCGCCGAGTTCTACGTGTCGGGTCGGCTCGTCTCCGACAACGCCATCCTGACGGCTCAGAATATCATTGCGCACGAACGGCTATTTCGACTCGGCATTGCCAGCAATCTGCTGGTTTTTGCGGCCGATGTGGTGCTCGTCACTGCACTCTATGTCGTCCTCGAGCGGGTGAATCGACGACTCGCTCTCGTCGCCACGTTCTTCCGCCTCATCGAAACCACGATCCTCATCGTCGCGGTGCTCAACGATTT
>JALYKQ010000236.1 GCA_030774675.1 Gemmatimonadota bacterium
TTGTCGTCGACGACGAGTATCGGTGGATGTGATGAATCTGCCATAAGCGATTGTCTGAGATGATGTTATGCCCCGAAGCGGGCAATTCGCAAGCCAGCCGGAGCTCGCGGTTGGCAGCGCGGTGGCAAACGGCTCGAGGAAATGTCCGCTCTGGCTTGACAAACTTTGTCACCGGACCCAGCCTAAAGGATCCTCACAGGACTCGAGGAATACGAATGGTGTCAGCCAGGTTTTTTCTTCCGGTGGCGGTCTTTGCCGCGACGACTCTTCAGGCACAGGGAGTCACTAACACCGCTGTCATTGAGCCGACCGTAGCCGGGGTGGTCAGGGACGTCGGCGGACTCCCCGTTTCCGACGTGGAGGTCGGCATCATAAAAGGGGAAAGGTTACAGCAGTTCGTCATTACCGCCGCCGATGGAAAGTTTCTGCTGACGGGAGTCGGTCGAAGCATTGTTCCTCTCAGGATCCGTCGCCTTGGTTACGCAATGCAGTTTCTCGACGTCGACGCACGCGTTCCCTCTTCTGCTACGCTCGAGATAGTCCTGAAGACTGCTGCCAGCGAGCTGGAGGAAGTGACGATCGCGGCAAATGAACGGGGCAAGCTGCGTGAGTTCTACGAGCACAGGCAGCAGCGCGGGAGTTTCGGACGATTCCTCGAGCAGCACGAGATCCGCCGGCTCGGGCCGACGAACCCCAGCGACCTGTTCCGCAGCGTTCCAGGGATTGTCATTGCCACAGCGTCTGGGGGCAATACCATGCGCATCCGGGGTTGCCAGCCGATGGTTTGGGTGGATGGCCAGCGTGTGCCGGGCGCAGAGCTTGACGAAGTCATTCACCCCTCAGAGATAGCGGCGATCGAGTTCTATCCCTCCAACGCCGGAATTCCCGCACAGTATCTGGAGCGCGGAAACCGCCTCTGCGGTTCAGTTCTCGTCTGGACGAGAACGCAGTAAAAGCGCGCACACCTCCGAAAAAAAAAGCCCCCCGCATCGGGGAGGCTTTTTTCTTGCTTGCCGCCAGTTTCTACCGTACGCCGCAGGTAGGTCCCGGGTACGTCGGGGCCGCGGTTGGCTTGGAGTCCCAGTACATTCTGGTCGTGAAGTCGTCGGCACCCTGGCGAGTGATAGCCGCGTCCAGGTTCGCGGAGTTGACCGACGCCTCCCTGATTGAATACTCATACCGGCGAGGCACCGTCCCGATAACAGCAGCGGGTCCGGGCTTCACCGTCTCCGGAACACAGGTTCGGCGCCACTCAGACCACGCCTCTATGCCGTCGGTATACAGCGCGATCCACTTCTGAAGCGCGATTTGCCGGAGCCCAGCCGTGCCGGGCGTGTAGGCGATCCCAGGTGTAGCGAGGAACGCAGCGATAGCGGTGGCGTCGGTTACACCCCACTGAGCCATCGATGCTTGAATTCCCTGGTTGTAGTACGTTGCCGCGGTGCCGGCAATCCAGCCTCGTTCCGCCGCCTCGGCTAGAATGAAGGAGACCTCGGCGTAGGTCAAAATGAACGACGGGAAGCTCGCTCCGGCAAGCGGCGAACAGCCAGCAGCTGCCGGGCAGAACCGGGACGTGGAATAGAAAACCTTTCCCGGACGCGAAGAGGTTAGAGAGTAAGTGGCCGCGTCAGACGCCGTGAGCCCATTCGGCATTCCGGCGTACTTCGGAGGGTTGGCTGGACACCCGGTTTTGGTCGGATCCTGCCAACACAGCGTCGGCTGGGCATACACCGGCACACGTGGATCGTTGTACGGAAGCATTTGGCCCATGAGCCGATCCGACAGCCGGTGATCATCCCGGCTGCGATTGTTGGCTGCCCAAGGGTTGTCATAAACTCCGTCCCCCGGCCAGTTCATCTTCGCATTATCGGCATTGGACGCGATCAATCCTCCCGGAGCGGCGATCGCCGCGGCGAGTTGCGCCTTTGCGGTCGCCGGGTCCACATTGGCCAGGCGCATCGCGTGTCTCGCACGCAGGGAATTGCCGAACCGCTGCCAGCGCAAACGGTTGCCAGCATAGATCGGATCTGCGGATCCTACGGGGTTCAACACACTCACTCCGCTCGCACCGGCCGCCATGCCAGTCACGGCCTCGCTCAAGTCAGCAAAAAGACCGTTGTAGATGTCCTTCTGCGCGTCGTACGCGGGCAGGAGCGTTGCGTCCGCGGCATCTCCCTTAAGAGCCTGGGAGTAGGGAACATCGCCCCAAATATCGGTAACGTAGCCGAATATGAGGCTGCGCATGACCTGCGCCGGGCCCCACAACATCTCCTGCTGATCCGGCTTTCCAGCGTCGATAACAGCCTGGAAGTTTTTGAGATCCTGGGCGTAGGTGAAGATGAAACTGGCGTCGGTCACGGTGCCATCAAGGCGCAGGTACTGATCCTCGTCCGGGTACTGAGACTCAGCGAGATGCTCCGCGGTCAGCACAGGACCCACCATGTTCATGGGAGTGCGGCCGAAATACCGCTGCATCGAGATTCGCGTGGCATACGTGAAAACCGGCGCCGGCGGTGCCGACGTCGGGTTATTCGGATCCTGATTGATTTTCGTCAGCTTATCGGGGTTGCATGCGCTCAATCCGAGCAGCACGACCGCACCGACGCTGGCGAGTCGAAAACTTCTATACGTCATTGTGTCTTAACTCCAGTGAGGGTGGCCTTACGGAACGATGCGGAGGTTGAAGCCGATGCTGCGTGGATTCGGCGACATGTTAACCTCGATGCCCTGATCATTCCTGCTGCTGTAAGCGAACTCGGGGTCAATGTTCGGAACGTTCGTCCACATCTTGAGATTCCGGCCTGTGAACGCGATGCTCGCGCCATGAGCGCCCATGATCCTGTTCGCCCAGCTCGCAGGGAGATTGTATGACAGACGCAGCTCACGAAGCTTCACGTAGCCGGCGTCGTACACGTACCGCTCGGTGTATCCGAACAGCCCGTGGTAGTACTCCTCGGCGGTGATCGCCGTGGTGTTGGGCTGACCCGTAACGTTATCAATTCCCGCGACGACGACTCCCGGGTCGTTCCAGTCGTTCTCACGGCCAGGTATGGTGGCCGCGAGCACACCGGCGTACTCGCCGAACATGTTGGTGACGCTGTACAGCTTACCGCCATGGCGGGCATCGAGCAGCGTATTAATGGAGAAATTGCCGAAGCTGAATTGGTTACCCCATCCACCAGTCCATTTCGGTTGGATGTTGCCGAGCACGGAGAGGCTGTTCTCTCTGAGGGGGAAACCATCTTCGACCAGAATGTTGCCGGCCGCGTCGCGCTCGTACTTGTAGCCGCGAATCGCGCCGTATGGCTCACCTTTCCGAGCCTCGACCACTACGTCGCCGAAGCCACCCGATCCAAGGACGATCGTTTGGACACCCGGCGCAAGGTCGACGACCTTGCTGCGATTGTGAGCATAGTTCAACGTCGTGGTCCAGTTGAACCCGCTCGGTGACTGAACCGGGCTCATCGTCAGCAGCGCCTCGATTCCCTTGTTGCTGATTTCACCGGCGTTGACCCATTTCCTGTCGAAACCGCTGGCACCAGAGATCTCCACATCGAAGATCTGGTTCTTTGTTGACTTGCTGTAGGCGCTGAAGTCGAGGCTGACCCGGCTGTCGAACATGGCCAGCTCGGCGCCTACTTCGTCTGAGCGGGTGATCTCAGGCTTCAGATCGGGGTTGGCCAATCTGGTATCCAGACGGAACTGGGGTGAAGTGCCGAATCTATTCGCCTCGCCGATAAAAACGGGCACGAGGGAATAGACCGGGGCATCGCTACCAACCTTGGCCGACGCAGCACGGACCTTGAGCGAGCTGATCACCTTGCTCTGCAGGCTGGGGATAGCATCCGTTAGCACCACTGAAGTGTTGACTGACGGATAGAAGTACGAGTTGGCGCCGACCGGAAGTGTGGACGACCAGTCGTTGCGCGCCGTTCCCTCAATGGTCCACCAGTTTTTTACCGTAAATGCGGCGGATCCATACAAGCCCTGCACCTGCCGACGGACGATCTGCTGGTCGATCGTTGGTGCGATTGCGGCGTTGGATGGGTTATAAACTCCCGCTACCAGGAGGCCCGGTGTCTGCTGGCTGTTGCCGTTATAGTACTCGCGCCGGATGTTGCCACCGGCGACGGCGTTCATATCAAGCCAGCTGGAAAGCCGGCGATTGCCGGTCAACGTGAGGTCGGTGTTGTTGTCGTTTCTGTAGTCGTTGGCGAAGCGGAACCCGCCGTTGTACGCGGTGTTGACGTACGACTCGGCACCGCGTGCATAAAGCTGCTGGATCCCCATCCGATAGATGTCTGAGCCAGTCCGTAACAGGGCGTTCAACCCTTCGGCGAACTGGTAGTTCATCGACACCGACCCGATCACGCGATCGCGATCGTCCAGCTGCGGGTTTTCCGCCATGACCCAGAACGGGTTGTTATGATAGCTGTAATTCCAGTTGAACTCACGCGTGGCCGGTCCACCGTTCGTGACACCGCCCTGACCGAAATTCCTGAGCGACTCCGTGTTGATCTGGCGGCCATACCAATTGAACATCGACTGGAGCGGGTTCCGGCCCGAGTACCCGACGCCCGGACGGTTGCGTCCGGAATTGCGGATGTACTGCACGGAACCGTCAGCAGTCAGCTTCTCGCTCGCCTTGAAAGTGCCGCTGAGAGAAGCCGTCCGGCGCTGAAACATGTTGTCCGGAAAGATTCCATTGATGTTGTCGGCGCCCAGCGAAAGGCGGCCGAACGAGCGCTCGGTACCGCCGCTCACGCCGACCGTTGTCGATCCCGTAATGCCTGTCCGGAAGAAATCCTTGACGTTGTCCGGGTGGGCAATCCACGGCGTCGCGGTGCAGTTGGCGCTGCCGGCACCAGGGCTGTCGAACTGACAAATCAGTCTTCCGTCCAGCCTCGGGCCCCAACTTTCGTCGGTGCCATCGTTGATGCCGCCGTAGTTTCCATCCACCCACTCGAACTCGCCGCCGGAACCCTGCCCATAAAGGTTCTGGAAGTCGGGCAGAATAGCCGGATTCTCAAAGGTAAGATTGGTGTTGATCTCCGTGCGCATCCGTCCGGCAGAATTGCCGCCTTTGCGCGTCGTGATGAGGATGACACCGTTCGCGGCACGTGAGCCGTAGAGGGCCGCCGCGTTCGGGCCCTTGAGCACGCTTAGCGTTTCAATGTCATCCGGATTGATGTCGTTTAGCGCATTGCCGAAATCGAAAGTGGTGTTGGTGCCGACGAAGGCAGCGCCGCCGCGGTTCGCGTTCGATACCGCTACGCCATCCACGATGAACAGCGGCTGGTTATTGCCTGTAATCGAGTTCTGACCGCGGATGATGATGTTGGTCGATCCGCCCTGGGTGCCGGGTGACGTGATTGCCACACCGGAAACCTTGCCTTCGAGCTGCTGCACGACGTTCTGAGCACGAGTCTGATTGAGCTCCTGCGTGCTGATTTGCTGCTGCGCCGTTCCGAGCCGACTCTTCTCTCTCGTCAAGCCCAAGGCAGTGACGACTACGCCTTGAAGCTCCGTCGCGCTCGCCGAAAGACTGAAGTTCTGAACGACCGGTGCGCCGCTGAGCGTTACCTGCGCCGAGCTCGGCTGGAAGCCGAGACGACGGGCGGTAACGGTCACTGTCGTTCCGCTGGCGCTCGCTGGCGCCGTGAAGGTGTAGTGACCCTGGTCGTCCGTAAATCCGCCAACGCGCAGCGTCGGAACACTCACGCTGGCGCCGACTACTGGTGCTCCACCGGTGCCAGTCACCTGGCCACTGATGGTCGTTCCCTGCGCATAAGCGACTGCCGGGACAAGCCCGAGCACGACGCCCGCTGCCGCAAGGAAGCGAGAGATCTTACCTGTCATTCCCATACAACACCTCGCAGAAAGTGAAACTGGGATGTGGTGTGCCCATATCGCCCGTGAGCGTCATTCGCTCATCACGGCGGACGGATACTATGTGCCTGCATCTGTGCGGTGCCGAGAGCAGTATGCACTCGGCGCCCGCAAACACAGTGGGCAATACCCAAAACCCCCCCAGCCCGGGCGGTCATCGGGATGCCTATTGTGCTCCTAACTTAGGACAAGGGAACAGGAGAAGTCAACCAAG
>JALYKQ010000237.1 GCA_030774675.1 Gemmatimonadota bacterium
GTCTCGCACGTCGAGGAGCCGTTCGTGAAGGCGCGAATCGTGACTCCGGCCGACTACATCGGACCGATCATGTCGCTCGGAAACGAGCGGCGCGGCGTGTACAAGACGATGAGCTACATCGACGCGACGCGCGTGGAAGTGGATTTCGAGTTTCCGCTCGCCGAGATAATTCTCGATTTCTACGACAAGCTGAAGAACATCACCCGCGGATATGCGAGCCTCGCCTACGACGTGCTCGACTACCGCACGAGCGAGCTGGTGCGGTTGGACATGCTGATCAACGGAGATCCGGTGGATGCGTTCTCCGTGATCATCCATCGCGACAAGGCGTACGAATGGGGGAGGAAGATCGCCGACAAGCTGAAGGAGCTGATTCCGCGCCAGCTGTTCGAGGTCGCCATCCAGGCCGCGATCGGAACGAAGATTATCGCGCGCACCAGCGTCAAGCCATTGCGGAAGGACGTGCTCGCCAAGTGCTACGGTGGCGACATCACGCGCAAGCGCAAGCTGCTCGAGAAGCAGAAAGAGGGAAAAAAGCGGATGAAGCAGGTGGGATCGGTGGAGATTCCGCAGGAAGCCTTTCTCGCTGTGCTCCAGGTAGACTGAGTGGGCCGGTCGCTGGTTATTCAGACGAGCTTTTTAGGCGACGTCATCCTCACGACGCCGCTGATCGCCGAGCTCGCCAAGCGTGGGCCCGTTGACGTTCTCGCCACTCCGGGCGGAGCGGAGGCGCTCGCCAACAATCCGCACATTCGCTCCATCATCCCATACGACAAACGCGGCACTTACGGGTCGGCACTCGGACTCTGGCAGACTGTTCGTGAGCTCAGGGCCGGACGTCCCTACGACGGTGCTTACCTCGCGCAGGGATCTTTTCGGAGCGGCCTTATCGCCATGATGACCGGAGCCAAGGAGCGAATTGGGTTCGCGAGCTCCACGGGTCGAGTGCTGTATACGACGGAGATTCCGTACCGGCCGGAGCGGCATCACGCTGAGCGGCTCTGGTCTCTGTCGATGTGCGACTGTGCTGATCCGCCGAGCCGCAATCAAATCCGGCCGCGGCTCTATCCATCCGATGAGGACCGCCGCAGAGTCGATTTGTTATTGCGCCAGAGTGGAAGCACGGACGAGCCGTTCGTGGCGGTGGCTCCCGGGAGCGCGTGGGGAACGAAGCGCTGGCCCTACTACCCGGAGCTGGCGAAGCGACTGAGTGAAGACTATAGAATCGCCATCATTGGATCGAAAGCGGATTCGGCAGTGGCAACCCGGATTATCGATGGCCTGGCACCCGGCTGCGCGATCAGCGGAATTGGCTTGCCATTGCTGGTCTCAGCGGAGCTCATTGGTCGGGCCAAAGCAATCATAACGAATGACTCCGCGCCGCAGCATCTTGCATCGGCCATGGGGACGCCGACCCTGACTATCTTCGGGCCGACGGTAGCCGAGTTTGGCTTCGGCCCGCTGGCGGAACGGCACGTCGTTGCCGGCCATCAGAGCCTCGCGTGCCGCCCGTGCCACCGTCACGGCCCACGAAGCTGCCCCCTCGGTCACTGGCGCTGCATGCGCGAGCTGACTCCGGACTACATATCGAGCTTGTTGACCGAAGTCCTCAACCCGGCGGTGCCAGTATGAGCGTGAAGGAGCGTTACATAGTCGGAGTCGACCTCGGAGGCACCAACATCGTGGCCGGCGCGATGCCACTCGATGGCAGCCGCGAGATCGCCATGCGCACGACCCAGACGCTTGCCGATGGCGGAGCGTCCGGGGTAGTCGAGCGGATCGTGGACATGATCGAGCAGGTGATGGCGCAGACGATGAAAGAGACGGGAGCGGAGCGATCCGACTTTCTCGGAGTGGGCATCGGATCACCGGGGCCGCTCGACCGTGAGAAGGGCATTGTCATCGTCACGCCGAACCTTGGCTGGAAGAATTTTCCGCTGCGGGACGAGATCGCAAAGCGCGTCAAGCTCGAGGCCACGCTCGACAACGACGCCAACTGCGCGACCCTCGGAGAATTCTGGTGTGGCGCCGCGGTTGGCGGCCGGAATGTCATTGGCATGACGCTCGGCACCGGAATCGGGGGCGGGCTGATTCTCGAGGGAAAGCTCTATCACGGCGCGTCCGATGTGGCCGGCGAAATAGGTCACACCACGATCGATTCCACCGGGCGCCGCTGCAAGTGCGGCAACTATGGCTGCCTCGAAGCCTACGCTTCGGGTCCCGCGATCGCGGAGCGAGCGCGCGAGGCGCTGCGCGGAGATGAGGGCGAGTCCATTCTCATCGGGATGGCGGGCGGCGATCCGAAGAAGATAACTGCGCAGACCGTGTACGAGGCGTCGAAGCGGGGTGATACGATCGCCAGAGAAGTAGTGCGCGAGACAGCGCGGTTCCTCGGAGCGGGCGTCTCGAATCTGCTGAACATCTTCAATCCGGATGTCGTCGTTCTGGCCGGCGGCGTCACCCAGGCGGGAGATGCCCTCTTCCTTCCGTTGCGCGCGGAAGTGAAGCGACGCGCCTTCAGACCCGCTGTCGAGGCTTGCCGGATAGTTCCGGGCGCGCTTCCTCTCTCTGCTGGCGTCGTCGGCGCCATCGCCACTTTCAAAATGCAAACGCTCGGTGAGCTCTGACCTGATGGTGAGAGTGAAACCGTGACAGCACGGAAACGGCGGGTCGGCGTGATGGGAAGCTTCGTCTGGGACGTGATTCACGGACGCGACCCGAGAGACGCGCCGGTAGAGGAATGGGGCGGAATTACCTACGCTCTCGGCGCACTCGACGCGGCGCTGCCGAAGGATTGGGAGTTCGTTCCCATCCTCAAGGTTGGCAGGGATCTGGCCCAATCGGCGCGCGAGTTCGTTGCCGGACTCGACCGCGCGGCGCCGGATGCGGCTCCAATCGAAGTGCCCCACCCGAATAATCGTGTGGCTTTGCATTACCTGAGCGACGAGCGGCGTTGTGAGCGACTGAGCGGGGGCGTGCCCGGCTGGCATTGGCTGGGACTGAAGCCGCTGCTGTCGGACCTTGACGCGCTTTACATCAATTTGATCAGCGGGTTCGAGCTCGATCTCGAGACTGCTCAGCTCATTCGGCAACATTTCCGCGGTCCGGTCTACTGCGATCTTCACTCCCTGTTGCTCGCTGTCCAACCTGACGGGATGCGAACGCTGCAGCCGCTTCCGAATCCGGCGGCGTGGTGTCGCTGCTTCGACTTCATCCAGGTCAACGAGGACGAGATGGGAATGATGGCGTCTGACGCGATGGGACTGGCGGCAATTGCATTTGCCACAGGCGTGAGCTCGATGACAGTCACCCTCGGCAGCCGTGGAGTGGTCTACTTCGCGGCTCCGGGCTTCGATCGGATCACCGACTTGCGGCGGCCCACGCTCGCCGGCGCGTCCGGTGCCATCCGCACCGCCAGAGTGCCGGCAAAGATCCGACGGCATTCGGGTCCCGGCGATCCGATCGGATGCGGCGATGTCTGGGGCGCGACCTATTTCTCCCGATTGCTCGCGGGTGATAAGTTAGACGCGGCGATCGACCGCGCTCTGGACGCGGCAGCCCGTAACGTGGACCATCGCGGCGCTACAGGTCTCGCCGACTACCTGCGCGGAGAGCTCAGCATCAAGTGACGACAATCATCAATGTCCCACATTCGCTCGAGGACAAGTCCTTCGAGCTGGTGCTGGATCAAGTGGCGCCGTTGCCACTCGATGAGAAGATCATCGTCGACACGAGACACGCGCGCTGGGCCTCGCCGTACGGGTTGACCGCGCTCCTCGCGTTGGCGCAGTCGAGGGCCGAGCGGCCGATTCTCTACGTGCCGGAGGCGGAGAACGTCAGCAGCTATTGGTCACGGATGGATTTCTTCAAGCACGCGGCCGAGCTCTACGAGCTGCAGGGACGCGTCAAGAGTACCAAGGCGGTCGAGACGAGTGTGCTTCTTGAAGTGACGTCGATCTCGAAGAGCGACGACGTTCACGACGTGGTGGACAAGATTCAGCAGCGGGCACAGGAGGCTCTGGTGAAGAACCTGAATCTCGACGCCAAGATCACCATGCGCTTCACCATGGCGCTTTCGGAGGTCTGCCAGAACATCGTCGAGCACGCCGGCCGCGGCGGCTGGGTTGCCGTCCAGACCTACACCTGGCGGGTCAGGCTCGGTGGACGGAAGGTTGTCGTCATCGCCGTCTGCGATCCGGGGATCGGATTCCGGCAATCACTGGAGTCGGCGCCCGGATTTCAGCGCAAGGACCGCTGGGACGATGGACAGGCCCTGGAGGAGACGGTAATGCGGGGAGCGTCCCGGTTCAGGGACCCCGGCCGCGGTCAAGGGCTTGCCGGAGTGAGGCGGTTTGTAGGAAACTGGGACGGCAAGCTTTCGATCCGGAGCGGGACCGCCCGCATCGCCGTTCTTCCCAAGGGCGATTGGGACGAGGATGAGCCGCTGGTCGAAGATCTTTCATACTTTCCAGGCGCACAGGTGCAGATAACGATTCCGGAGCGGGTCACTTGATAAACCATATCGATGTCAGCTCGATGCTCCGGAAGAGCGTCTGCGAGCTCTACTCGAATCTCGTGACGCGTCCGACCGGCGCGGCCGTTCGGTGCGAGATCGAGCAGGAGCTCGATCGAATCGGTGATCGCGCACTGACGGTGATCGACTTTTCGCACGTTGGGCTGCTCGATTTTTCCTGTGCCGACGAGATAGTCGCCAAGCTCCTGCTCCAGTACGTGAGCGTCGATGCTCCGCGGCGCGAAGTGTATTTCGTGTTTCGCGGAATCAGCGAGTCGCATATGGACGCGATCGAGGCGGTGCTCGAGCGGCACCAGCTCGCGCTCGTGACCCAGCTTGCCGACGGTTGTTCGCGCCTCGTCGGGATCGTCGGTGTCGAGGAGAGAAAGGCGTGGGAGATCATCTCGCAGCTCGGGGCGGGCGCAAGTGCCGATGTCGCGGATGCGATCGGACTCTCGCGTGATGACGCCGAGCGCATGCTCGACACCCTGTGGAGACGCCGGCTCGTCATCCGCTTTGACAACGGGTACGTCGCCGTCGGCAGCGCCACCGAGCCGATGAGACTCGACGCTTGATAACCGAATCGTTGCAACCCGGCTTGATGGTGGCGCAATACATCGCCACGCGAGCCGGTGACCCGGAGCGTGGACCACTCGTGCGGCTTCATCCTTCCGACGCTCTCAGGCGGCTGCTCGAGGATGGCGAGCTGGTCTGGGTTTACGGGCCAAGACGTCACGACCTGGCGGTGCTCGTCGTCGATGATACGGTCGGCCCTGGTACTATCGTCGCGCGCGACATTCTGGGCATTGCGCCGGCCGAGACCGTTCGCGTCGTCAAGCACGACTTTGACGCCGGGCGCGACACACGCAACCTCGGGTAGGAGAGCTGGTGGCAGAAGGGACGCGCAAGCCGGGTCTGTCGACTACTGCAGTGCATGGCGGATCTCCGCGCCCGGATCCGGGTGCGGGCGTCAGCTCGCCACTCGTCCAGTCCGTGAATTACGCCCAGGAGACCGGAACCAGTGAGGGCCTGCTCTACACGCGCTACGGCAACACGCCGAACGCAGTCCTCGTCCAGAAGCGGTTGGCAATGCTGGAGGGAGCCGAATCGGCGCTGGTACTGTCGAGTGGAATGGGCGCGACCGCCTGTGCGATGCTCGCCCTTGTACGTCCCGGCGATCATTTGATCTCGAGCTCGTGGATCTACGGTGGCACGCGCAAGCTCTTCACCGAGGATATCATCGGGATGGGGATCGAGGTTTCCTTCGTGAATCCGCTGGAGCCCCGCGGCTGGAGAAAAGCACTCCGGAAGAACACCCGGGTGGTTTTTCTCGAATCACCGGTGAATCCGACTTGCAGGGTGATCGAGCTAAACTCGCTCCAGAGCCTCGCACATTCGGAAGGAATTGCCCTGGTCGTCGACTCCACCTTTGCGAGCCCGGTCAACTTCCGTCCGATCGAGCACGGCGTCGATGTCGTGATCCATTCCGCCACCAAGTACCTGAATGGCCACCACGACATCCTGGCCGGAGTCGTTTGCGGCAGCGAGCCCTTCATCGACGAAGTGCGCCGCAAGATGACCGTCTGGGGTCAGGCACCGGATCCTTTTGCGTGCTGGCTGCTGGAGCGCGGTCTAAAGACGCTCGACGTCAGAGTGAAGCGGCAAAACGAGAACGCCATGCGCATCGCCGAGTGGTGCGCGAAACGTCCGGAGATCGCGAAGGTCCATTACCCTGGTCTCACCAATCATCCTGACCACAAGATCGCAAAGAAGCTGCTGGACGGATTTGGAGGCATGCTTGCGATCGAGCTGAAGGGAGGCGGACCCGCCACCGTCAGATTTGTCAGGAAGCTTCAGGTCTTCACCTACGCGGCCAGTCTCGGGGGTGTCGATTCCCTGGTCATCGAGCCGCGTTACAGCTCCCACGAGCACATGACGTCCGAGGAGCGTGAGAACATCGGCATCCCCGATGGCTTCCTCCGCATGAGCATCGGAATCGAGAACGCGGAAGACCTGATCGCCGATATAGAGCAGGCGCTTCAGCAGTAGCGATGATCCGCCTCACCGAAGTCGCTAAGGAATATCCTCGATCGGGTGTCGCGCTCGCGCACGCAACGTTCAGGGTGAAGAAAGGCGAGTTCGTCTTTCTCACCGGTCCCAGTGGATCGGGCAAGACGACGATCCTCAAGCTGCTCTACATGGACGACAAACCGAGCCGCGGTGAGGTCTGGATCAACGGCGTGAGCTCGAAGCGGGCGAGCGGGCGCGAGATCTCGAAGCTGCGCCGGCGGATCGGCATCGTGTTCCAGGATTTCCGGCTCCTGGAGGACCGCACCGCCGAAGCGAACGTAAGGTTTGCACTCGAAGTCACCGGCGCGGCCAAGGCCACCATCCGGGCCAAGGTAGCCCGCGCCCTTACACAGGTCGGCCTGGCGTCGAAAGCAACGAGCTACCCTCGCGAGCTTTCGGGTGGCGAGCAGCAACGAGTGGCAATCGCCCGCGCCCTCATCAACGACCCGTTCGTGCTCATCGCCGACGAGCCCACGGGCAATCTCGACGAGCGGGCGACCCGCGGAGTCTTCCAGCTCCTTCGCGACATCAACGCGTCCGGCACCGCTGTGATCATGGCAACACACGACCTGGATCTGGTTCGCCGGTCGAGTTATCGAACGATCGAGCTCAATCATGGTCGGGTCGTGTTCGATTCCGCCGAGTCACCAGCCTCTGCGCGGCCGCCCGACGAGCCCTTCGAGGTGCCTGACACGCCGAGCGACTACAGGGAGAGTCTCTAGGTGCGATCGGTCCGGGAAGCCCTCACGGCGTCACGCCGTGCGCCGCTCCTCAGTGCGCTGGGCATCGTCACCATCGCCTTCTCCCTTTTTGCGTTCGGACTTTTCGGGCTGGTTGCGATCAACATCCGGCGGGCGCTCGACCAGGTCGAGGAGCGGGTCGAAGTTCGCGCCTTCGTGAGCGACAGCACCGAGATCGAGTCTGTCGCCGCGGCAATGAAGGACGTAGGCGCATTTCCCGAAGTCGGCCGGGTCGACTACGTCTCCAAGGAGAAGGCGCTGGAGCGAGCGAGGAAGGAGATGGGTGAGTTCGCCGATGTCTTCGAGGCGGGGGTTCTTCCGGCCTCCATCGAGGTGCACCTGCGTCCTGGCATGCGCAGCCCGGCCACGGTGAAATCAGTGGCTGACCGCATCAGGACATATGCCTTCATCGACGACGTGCGCTACGGCGAGGAGTGGGTGGCAAAGCTCTATCGTCTGCGCAACATCGCTACGGTCGCGGGTATCGTGCTCGGTGTCGCCTTCGCCGCCGTCGCGGTTATCATCATCGGCGCCACGATACGGATGATGGTTCTGGCGCGCGCAAAGGAGATCTCCATCATGCGGCTCGTTGGCGCGACGGACATGTTCATCCGCCTTCCATTCCTCATCGACGGGCTCGTCAAAGGCGTCCTCGGCGGACTGTTAGCCCTTCTCTTCGTATGGATCGCCGATCGCGTCATCAATGAGTACTTCATCCAGACCGTCTTCTTCGACAGAGAGATGATATTCGTCGGCATCATCGCGGGCGCACTGATGGGAGTAATGGGAAGTCTCGTTTCCGTAGGGAGACACTTACGTCGGATCTGAGGCGTGTCTCGCTCGTTCTGGTGTGCATCACGCTGCTGGCGTCGCGCCTTCCGGCCCAGCAAAATGAGAGCGCCGAGGCGCGTATTAGAACCCAGCGTGACGAGCTTGCCCGCATCCGCGCCGAGCGCGACGAGCTCGAGCAGAAGATGAGTGGTCTGCAGAGCACGGCCCACGAGCTCGCCGACGAAGTGAACCTTCTCGACAAGCAGCACGACGCGACGGCGCGGATGGTGAAGTCACTGGATCAGCAGCTCGTGTCTATCACGGACGAGGTGCAAACGACCACGACCAATCTTAGCACTTCGGAGCGGGAAGCCGCGATGAAGCGCGCGATACTGCAGCGACGCCTGATCGAGATCTACAAGCGCGGCCCACTCTACTCCGCGGAAGTGCTTTTTTCGGCTCAATCGGTCGGACAGCTGGTGGCTCGCTACAAGTATCTGCACCTGCTCGCCCTGCGCGACAAAGGTCTGGTTTATCGACTGGAAGAACTGCACAACAGAATCGAGTCCCAGCACATCCAGCTCGTGCGTCTCCAGAGCAGTGTGGTGGAGAATCACGCCCAAAAAGAGCGTGAGGCCGCACGCCTGGCGGAGCTTGAGAACCTTCGGAGCCGGAACCTCGCCCGTGTGCAGGAGGATGCCAAACGGACGAAGGCACGGCTCGCCGAACTCGAGAAGAGCGAAGCTCGGCTCAACAACTTCATCACGTCGCTCGAAGCCGAGCGGAGGAGAGCAAGCGGCCGCAGCGGAACCGCGACGCTTGCGCCAAGCTCTATCAGGACCACTGATATCGGCAGGCTGGATTGGCCCGTGAACGGCAACTTCCTCTACCGGTTCGGCCGCACCGTAAACCCGAACAATACCACCACACGCTGGAATGGGATTGGAATCGCGGCGCCAGTCGGGACGGC
>JALYKQ010000238.1 GCA_030774675.1 Gemmatimonadota bacterium
TGATGATCGCTAACGCCGAGGGTTGTGAGAGGATAGCGGCGATGCTCCGCGCCGACGTGGATTCGGCGAAGCCGGCGCGATCGGTGGAAGAAGGCATTGCCTTCTGCGAGCGATTGTTCGACTGGTCGGTGCAGCAGTCGGAGGAAGCGAGCGTTGCCATGTACTCGCTGGGGAATCCGGAGCTCCTGGAGCGTGCGACCGCGGAGATAGTGGCGCAGCTCCGGGCTTGGGGCGCAGTGACGAAGGACACCGCGCTCCTCGACATCGGCTGTGGAATCGGGCGACTGCTGACCGCCCTCGCTCCCGAGGTGCGGAGCGCGACCGGAATTGACGTCTCCGCTCAGATGGTGAAAGCGGCGCAACGGCGATGCGCGCCCTACTCGAACGTCACTGTGATGAAGGGAGATGGTCGTGGCCTCGGTGGGATCGACGACGAGGCGTTCGACGTCGTCATTGCCGTGGACAGCTTCCCCTATCTCCGGCAATCCGGCTATGCACTGGTCGAGCGCTATTTCGCGGAATCGGCGCGAGTAATCAAGCCAGGTGGGCAATTGGTGATCCTGAACTACTCCTACTCGGAGGACGACGAGGCCGATGCAACGGAGGTGCGGAGCCTGGCTTCGCAGAATGGATTCGAGGTCCGGCTAGCTGGGGCGAGGCCATTCGAGCTGTGGGACGGACTCGCTTTTCGGATGGTAAAATCTTAGCTACTCCCTGCCAGAGCGGAACTACGCTGCTGCCCGCTGCCCGTTTAACGCTGTGCGCTTTTCGCTAGGACAAACGGACAGCTCTTCTCGGGGGGGGGAATGAACTGTCCTTTCCCGAGCATGCGAATCGAACTGTCGAGGCGGTTTTCGCGAGAAGCGGTTAGCGAAGAGCGGGACGCAGGAAGCAGCGTAGTCGCTTTGTTCGTCAGCCCGGTGGCGCATCCCCCGTGGCACTACCCGCCAGCACCGGCGCAAACTGGCTCGGTTCGCGGGCATTCTATGTTGCGTCGAGCCGCCCCAATTCGTATATATATATATATATTGTAGATACAGCCCCAAACTGGGTGGAGGAGCGATTATGCTGACAACGATTCAGCGGTGGGGAAATAGTCTGGCCGTGCGGATCCCTAAGCCCTTCGCCCTGCAAACCGACCTCAGCGAGAACAGCCAGGTCGATATTTCGCTCGAGGGCGACCGGATCGTGGTCAGTCCAGCCGCGAAAGAATGGAAGCTCGACGACTTGCTCGCTGGAATTACTTCGCGCAACGCGCATAAAGAGATCAGTTGGGGAGATAGAGCCGGCGCCGAATCTTGGTGACGCGCTCGGGCAAGCGCTCACGCTACGTCCCTGAGCGCGGCGACGCAGTGTGGCTGACGTTCGACCCACAGGCTGGGCATGAGCAGGCTGGCCGGCGACCGGCCGTCGTCGTTTCGCCGAGCCGGTACAACGGTCGAAGTGGCCTCGCTCTCTTCTGCCCTGTCACGAGCCAGGTCAAGGGTTATCCGTTCGAGGTGGTGTTGCCGGCCGAGCTGCCAATAGGTGGAGCGGTTCTGTCCGACCAGGTGAGGAGTCTCGATTGGCGCGCCAGAAAGGCTACGCGCATTTGTGCCCTCCCGTCAGTTACTATCGACGAGGTCGTCGGAAAGCTCCAGACTCTGCTGATTCAACGTGGATGAAGTTTCTCAGCGGCTACGATCAAGAGAGTAAAAGCCCATGGTACCCAAATCGTTCCGTGTCTCCCTCGCTGCGGCCTGTGTGCTCGTGGCGGTTGCCTGTTCGCCGGCGCGATCGCAAGGCTATCCTCCCAGCCAGAGGGGCACCGTCACCCAGATGGTCGCCTTCACTGAGATCTCCGTCACGTACGGTCGGCCCGTCGCGCGTGGGCGAGCTCTGTTCGGTGCGCTCGTGCCGTGGGACAAGGTCTGGCACCCCGGTGCAGATTCAGCGACGCGCGTGACCTTCAATCACGACGTGCTGCTCGAGGGGAAGCCGTTACGCGCCGGCGAGTACACGCTGTGGCTCATTCCGCGCGAGAAGGCGCCGTGGACGCTGATTGTAAGCCGAGCGGCGCACGTCTTTCATTTGCCGTATCCCGGGGAGCAATTCGATGTGATGCGCATCGATGTGTCGCCGGAACAGGTCTCGAGCGTAGAGTCCTTTACGATCTATTTCCCGATGGTCCTGCGCGACGAAGCGGTGATGCGGCTCCACTGGGGCACGACGGCGGTGCCGATACGCATCAAGGCGTCGTTCCGGCCTCAGTAACCCGCTGCCCCTGCGTCACCCTCGCGGGGATCCGCGGCGCCTTGTCGATCGCCCGTGCGTGGATCGATTCGAATGGAATGCGCTAACCCCTGCTCGCCTCTCATACGTACCCGATATCCCATCGCCTCGAGAGCCGAGACCGTCGACAAGGGAAGACCGTTCTCTTCGACTGAGAGGACGTCCGGCAGCCACTGATGATGGAAGCGTGGCGCAGTCACCGCTTCCTGAATCCCCATGTTGAAATCGATCTGATTCAGTACCACCTGAAGGACGGTATTGATAATGGTGCGGCCGCCGGGACTTCCAACGACTGCTACAAGACGGCCGTCCTTCGAAATGATCGTCGGTGTCATGCTCGAGAGCATCCGCTTGCCGGGCCGCGCCACGTTCGCCGGCGTGCCGATCAAACCGGTGGTGTCCGTGAGGCCGGGCTGCCCGTTGAAGTCGCCCATCTCGTTGT
>JALYKQ010000239.1 GCA_030774675.1 Gemmatimonadota bacterium
GCGCCACGCTCGAGGTGATGCCGGGCGAGATTCACGCCCTTGTCGGAGAGAATGGGGCCGGCAAGTCGACACTCATGCGCATCCTCGGCGGCTTGATGAAGCCCGATGCCGGGCGAGTCGAGGTCAACGGCCGTGATGTAACCGGATGGTCGACCAACGACGCTATCGCGGCCGGCATTGGAATCGTCCACCAGCACTTCATGCTCGTGCCAACGCTGACGGTGGCAGAGAATCTCGTGCTTGGCTGCGAGCCGAAGACAAGAGGCGTCGTTCTCGATTACCAGCGCGCCGCCGAGGATGTACGAAAACTCTCCAGCGAGACAGGGCTGGTGATCGCTCCGGAGAGACTCGTCTCCGACCTCTCGGTGGGCGAAGCACAGCGCGTCGAGATACTCAAAGTCTTGTTTCGCGGCGCTCGCATTCTTGTTCTCGACGAGCCAACCGCCGTTTTGTCGCCGCCCGAGGTCCGCGAGCTATGGGCGGTGCTGCGCCGACTCCGCGACAATGGAGACACGATCGTCCTGATAACCCACCGTCTGGACGAGGTGGTGGAGTTGTCGGACACGATAACCGTGATGCGCGCGGGTGAAACAGTCGCTCGGATCAAGACAGCGGAAACGACGCCGGCTGAGATCGCGCGCATGATGGTAGGCCGCGAAGTCTCGCTCTCAGCCGGCAAGAGGGTCCAACCACTCGGGCGACCGACCGAAGCTGGCACCGGTCAGGGGCTTGATGTCCGAAATCTCGGCATCACCGGCTCGCACGGCGTTCGGGTAGTCGATGATGTCAGCTTCGGGGTCAAGCCGGGCGAGATTCTCGGCATCGCGGGAGTCGAAGGAAATGGCCAGACTGAGCTCATCGAAGCGCTGGCGGGGCTCAGAAGCATCGCCGCGGGGGAGATCCTGATAGATGGCGTCGACATAACCCGGAGACCGGTAGCCGTGCGTCACGATGCCGGCCTGTCCCACATTCCCGAGGACAGGCACCGCCGTGGACTGATCCTCGAGTATACGGTTGCCGACAATCTCATACTGGGGCTCCAGAAGCATTTCTCGAAGCGAGGAGTGATCGACAACGATCGCGTCATGGAGAACGCCATCAAGGAGGTCTCCGCCTTCGACATCAGGCCGGCAAATCCGGTCCTCGTCGCGCGAGCGCTCTCCGGCGGCAATCAGCAGAAAGTCGTCGTAGCCCGGGAAATGGGGCGTAGCTTCTCCGTCCTCCTCGCCTCCCAGCCGACACGCGGCGTCGACGTCGGCGCGATCGAATTCATCCACCAGCAGCTGCTGGATGCGCGGGCGGGGGGCAAGGCCATTCTGCTCGTCAGCGCCGAGCTGAATGAGGTTCTGGCGCTGTCCGACCGGATTGCTGTGATGTATCGCGGCAAGTTCGCGGTCGTGATGCCAGCGGCCGACGCGAGTGAAGAGGTTCTTGGCGAATACATGATCGGCACGAAAAAAGGCAACGCCGCTTGACCGCGTCCTCGTTGCCGGCAGAAGCCAGGCCGAAGTTCGCCGCGACGCCGTGGCGGGAGCGCGCGGAAGAAGCACTCATTCCTCCACTGGTTGCCTTGCTCGTCGCGCTCGTTTGCGGGGACTTGTTGATTCTGAGTTACGGACAGTCACCGGCAGCGGTGTATCGGCTGCTGCTCGAAGGAACCTGGGGGAACGCGTACGGCCTCGGCCAGGTGTTGTACAAGGCGACCACCCTCGCTTTCACCGGGCTCGCAGTCTCGTTCGGTTTGCGGGCAGGATTGTTCAACATTGGTGGTGAGAGCCAGCTCGCGGCCGGAGGATTCGCAGCCGCGCTCACCGGACTCGCGCTTCCGTTGGGTACGCCGCTGATACTGGCACTGCCCCTTTGCATGATCGCCGCTGGGTTGGCTGGCGGTGTGGTCGGATCTGTTCCCGCCTATCTCAAGACCCGATTCGGCGCCCATGAAGTCATCGTCACGATCATGCTCAACTTCATCGTGCTGGCGCTGCTCAACTGGTTCATCGCGGGACACCTCCATGTTCCCGAGACTCTGCACACCCCGGAGATCCACGCTGGAGTCCTGCCGCGACTAGCAGACATATCTCCGCGATTCCATGGCTCCGCGGCAAATCTCGCGCTGATCGTCGCAGTCGTCGCGGCGGGCGCAGTCTGGTTCTACCTTTTTCGCGCGCGCGCCGGTTACGACCTGCGTGCGGTTGGATTGCAGCCCGATGCCGCAGAATACGGTGGCATCAGTGTTGGCCGGGTCTGGCTCCGCACGCTCACACTCTCCGGGATGATCGCCGGCATCGGTGGCATCAACTACGTCCTCGGCTATAAGCACTACTATGAGGATGGCTTCGCCAGCGGCGCCGGATTCATGGGAATCGCTGTCGCGCTCGTAGGCCGCAACCACCCAGTCGGCGTCTTGCTGGCCGCGTTCTTCTTTGCGACGCTGTCGCAGGGCGGCCTGGCAATTCACGCCTTTGTCCCCAAGCAGATGATGGACGTGCTGCAGGGCGTCGTCATTCTCGCAGTCGCGATGTCGGTGCCCGAGGTTCGACGAATTCTCCGCGGTGCGCGCCGAAGGAGCGACGCTTGAATCCGATCTCGTTCCTGACGCAGATGATCCGGATCGCAATTCCGTATCTCTTCGCGGCGAGCGGGGGTGTCGTAGCCGAGCGCGCCGGAATCGTGAGCCTCACGCTCGAGGGATTCATGCTGAGCGGCGCCTTTGCCGCCGTGCTGGGCACCAATTACTCCGGCAGCCCGTGGGTGGGTGTCCTCACTGGAATTCTTGGCGGATTGATCTTCGCCCTCATCCACGCGGTTGCGACGATCCGATATCGCGCTGATCAGGTGGTCGTCGGCGTCGCGATCAATTTGCTGGCGATCGGCGTCACCCGTTTTTTCCTGAAGCTGTTTTTCGCCAGCTCGTCGAATTCGCCGAGGGTTGCGGGTTTCGGTGGCAACATCAACGCGGCCGGCTTCGACAACCCACTCCTGTGGCTCGGCATTCTCGTGGCACCGGTGATGGCGTTCGTGATCTACCGCACGCCTTTCGGGTTGCGGGTGCGAGCGGCCGGTGAGCATCCCGACGCGGCCGAGAGCGTCGGAGTGAGCGTCAAGCGCGTGCGTTACGCCGCGGTCGCAATCTCCGGAATGCTTGCGGGCCTGGGTGGGGTATATCTCGCCCTCGACCAGC
>JALYKQ010000240.1 GCA_030774675.1 Gemmatimonadota bacterium
ATCACTTCCCGGCTCCAGCCGCAGCGTTCCATCGGCCACCAGGCGCGCGACGGCGACCGTCGCACTTGCTCGGCGCCGCGGAATCCCAAGCGCTTCGAGACGGGTGCTGCCCGCGTCGGCCACTCGCGCCGCGCTCGGCGTGAGCCGAGATAGCGCCGGGATTCCCGTCTCGATAGGCTCGCCGAGCGCCCAGGCTACGCGGCGGGCTGGATCATTCGACGACGTGGCAAGGGCGGCGCGCGCGCGCCCACGAAGTAGTGCGCGGAGCGCGACGTCGAATCCATCGATCGCGCCCGGGATGCGAATACCTGGGCGCCGAGCGACGAGCGCGCCGAGCCCACTCTCCACCAAGTGTGCATCAATCACGGTCGGCTCGGCGTCCAGGTCGAAAAGCTGTCGCAGCCGCGCAAGCAGCGGCATGAGGGCCGGCACCAGTGATGGCGAAACGGCCACGTTGAGGTGGCTCGCACGCGCGTGCACTGGCCGTCGCGCGATAGCAGTTGGCCCGCGAACGGTCAGATCCGCCGGCACCGCATTCGCGTTTAGCGCGGCGTCCTCGACGACGACGAAGCCGCTGAGCCCGTCGATCTGGATGGTGCGGGCGTAGCGACGGCCATCCACGATCTCCACGCCGTCGATCGCGTCCCGCCCCAGAAAGGCAAGCAACGCATCCCAGGCGAATGGAGCCCGGTAAGCGAGGCTGAGCCGCAGCGGCCCATCGTTGACTAATGGCACCTTCTCCCCCCAATGAGTGCGCGAACCGCGTCTGACTGCACTCGGTGGCATGCGGTACTGCTCGCGGAAGGCAGCGTTGAAGCGCCGCAGGCTCTGAAAGCCGCTGGCGTACGCGACGCGAGTCACCGCAAGCCGCGTATCGGCGAGAAGCCGCTTGGCGAGTAGCAGGCGGTGAGTCTGCGCGAGCTCGATCGGGGAGACGCCGATTTCGCGCTCGAGCGCGCGACGCAGGTGTCGTTCGCCGACACCCAGCTCGCAGGCGAGATCGGCGACGGTGTGGCCGTTCAGCGCGCCCGCAGCGATACGATGCGCGGCGGCGCGCGCCAGCCGCGGGACCGCGTCGATCAGAGCAAGTCCCGGCGCGAGCTCGGGCCGGCAGCGCATGCAGGGGCGAAAGCCCGCGCGCTCGGCCGCCGCAGCCGAGCGGAAGAATCGACGGTGGTCGTGATAGGCCACCCGTGCCGGACAGACAGGCCGACAGTAAACGCGCGTGGTCGTGATCCCGACGAAGAAGACGCCATCGAAACGCGCATCACGCGCGTCGAGGGCGCGCGCAAAAACGTCGGCGTGGAGTGCGAGGAACGGGGCGGTCGGCGCGGTCACGACGCGAAGATAGCGTCTGGACGCTTCAAGTGTCTGGCCGGATTCGGACCTCTAACTCGCCGTCCGCGGGAATTGCGGGTCCGATTCCGGCACGCGCGCCCGACGACGCCGCCCTATGGTGAATCATGCGAGCGATGACCGCTCCGCGTCCGTAACCCGGACTGACACCAAACATCGCACGGAGGATTCGATGCGCAAGATCTTATGTGCCACCACCATCGCCGTTCTGGCCGCCTGCAGCAACGAGACACAGATCACCCAACCGCTAAAAGTGTCGGCACGCCGGGATGTCTCGAGCCCGACCACACAGTACGCAATCACCAAGTTCTCCTCGTCCCTTGGCGGAACTGTCAGTCGAGGCATGAGCATCAACACCCTGGGATGGGTGGCAGGCTGGTCCAACCTCGCGGATGGGTCCCGACATGCGGCCCTCTGGCGCGACGGATCGATAGTTGACCTCGGCACACTCGGCGGCTTGAGCAGCACCGTGCCGTGGCCCGGAATGAACGATGCGGGTGTGATCGTCGGCGTTTCCCAGACCGCCGAGGTGGATCCGTTGAACGAAGACTGGGCCTGCGAGCTGGGAGGTTTTCTTCCGGAGACCACGAACCGGATTTGTCGTGGGTTTGTGTGGGAGAATGGCGTGATGCGCGAGCTGCCCGCACTAGGCGGCTATCATAGCTTCGCCACCAGCGTCAACAACCGGGGACTCATTGTCGGCTGGTCGGAGACGACGGTGCACGACCCAACATGCTCTCCCACCGCCGCACAGATCCTCCAGTTCCGGGCGACCATCTGGGACCCGAAGGATGGAAGCAATGGCAAGATCAAAGCACGGGAGCTCCGTCCATTCCCCGGCGACTCGACCTCGGCCGCCACTGCGATCAATGACAAGGGTCAGGCGGTCGGCATCTCAGGCGATTGCGACCAGGCGGTTGGACGCTACAGCGCCCGTCATGCCGTACTCTGGGGAAAGAACCGCAAGGTGACCGAGATTCCCAATCTGGGTGGAACGAGCTGGCACACGCCCATGGACATCAACGCCCTGGGTGACGTCGTCGGGTTCTCAAACCCGCCCGAGCCCGGTGACGAGGTGGGAGACTTCATCTCGCGCGCCTTCCTCTGGATCAACGGGGCGCCGACGGCCACGGATCTAAAAACGCTTCCCGGAGACTTCTATAGCGAAGCCTTCGCCATCAATTCGCGACGCCAGATAGTAGGCGTGTCTTTCGGTGGCGCCAACGGCAGCCATGCCTTCCTGTGGCAGGACGGAGTCATGATGGACCTCAACAACCTCGTTGGTCCCGGATTTCCGGACATCCTCCGCTCGGCTCAGGACATCAACGAAGCTGGGCAGATCACCGGCAGGGTGTTCGAGACAAGTACCGGAAAGACCCTGACCTTTGTGGCGACGCCCATTCCGGAGACGCCGTGAGAACCCACTGAAGTGCTAATCCGGGGCGTTCGGCCATTTGATCGATGCGGCGACGGAGAGCGCAAGCGCCGCTGCAATCACGCCCAGCGACATCGCGGGCGGAACTTCGAAGAAGTCGCTCAATAAGAGCCGCGCACCGAAAAAGATGAGAATCGCGGCCAGTCCGAGGCGCAAAAAGCGGGAGCGATCGATTACTCCCGCCAGAACAAAGCAGAGCGAACGCGGCCAAGGATTGCAAAGACGTTGGAAGTGTAGACCAGGAACGGCTCCCGGGTGATCGCGAGCACAGCCAGAGAGGGTCTTCTCCAGAGGTAAGCAGTGAAGTAGGTCAGGGCGGCATGCTGGCCCTGATTTCACGCGTAGCATTTCCACCGTCTTCCTTGGTCTCCTGATTTTCCGCTCGATACAGTAGGTTATTTGTGCAGCACTTCTTCAAGGAGGATAGCGTGACCGCCAACGGACGAACTTCCATAAAGCCGACAATCGTACTCGTTCACGGTCTTTGGCTGACGCCTCGAAGCTGGGAAGGCTGGATCGACCGCTATCAGAAAGCTGGTTACAACGTCCTCGCTCCGTCCTGGCCCGGCCTGGAAGGAGAGGTCGAAGCCATTCGTAAGGATCCGTCCGCGCTCAAGGGGCTCAAGCTGAAAACGGTGGTCGATCACTACGATCGCATCATTCGCAAGCTCGACCATCAGCCCATCCTGATGGGGCATTCCTTCGGTGGGCTCATCGTCCAGATGCTGGTCGATCGTGGCCTCGGATCGGCCGGAATCCTTATCGATTCGGCACAGACGGCAGGGGTACCGGTTTTGCCTTTCGCGACGATCCGGGCGACGCTCCCCATCCTCGGTAATCCATTCAGTTACAACCGCACTACCTCACTGAGCCCGAAGCAGTTCAACTACGCCTTCACGAACGAGCTCAGCGCCGAGGAGTCCGGGAAGGTGTACGACAGGTACCAGATCCCGGCAGCCAACAGCATCCTCTGGGACGCCGCGCTGGCGCTGCTGAATCCGAACGGATCATCAAAGGTCAATTATCGGAAGACTGATCGCGCGCCGCTCCTGTTCATCGCGGGCAGCAACGACCACCTCGCTCCGCCCGCCATCAACAAGGCGAACGTGCGCAAGTACGTCAAGAATACCTCGGCCGCCACGGACTACCGGGAGTTCCCGAACCGCACGCACCACACAGTCGGGCAGAAGGGCTGGGAAGAAGTTGCGGACTTCGCAATCCAGTGGGCGAATGCGAACGCACGTGAACAGGTCACTCTCGCCGATGTCAAAGCTGCTTTCGTACCCGATACAACGTACACGAGCTCGACGAATCCTGAGCTTCGTGCCTGAGTGACCCGCTTGAGTACTGAGACAACGATCACGCCGGCATTCCAGCCGGCGACTGCGACGGCGGCGGATCCCGAGGTCGCGCTGCCATCGACGGCCACGAAAGGGGATCAGGCATTTCCGACGCTTACCGAGGCACAGGTCGCGCGGGTCGCTGCGCACGGCCACTTGCGCAAGGTGGAGCGCGGCGAGGTGCTGGTGAAAGCGGGCGCCAGAAACGCGAGCTTCTTCGTGGTTGTTTCCGGGCACCTGGACATTGTCCAGTTGTCCGACGGAGTGGAGACACTCGTCGTGGTACATAGGCCCGGTCAGATCTCGGGCGAGCTCAACCTCCTTTCAGGTCGGCGAGCAGTCTTTTCCATCCGCGCCGGCGAAGCAGGTGAAGTGATCGAGGTCGATCACGAGCAGCTGCTGGAGATCGTGCAGACAGACGCCGACCTGAGCGAGATCCTGATGCGTGCGTTTCTGCTGCGGCGGGCGAGGATGATCGCGAGCGGCATCGGCGACGTCATCCTGATCGGATCCAAACACTCTCAGGAAACGCTCCGCATTCAGGAGTTTCTGACGCGCAACAGCCATCCCTACACGTGCATCGATCTCGATCGTGACACCGGTGTTCAGGAGATGCTGGATCGATTTCATATTGCCGTCACCGACATCCCCGTCGTGATCTGCCGCAGCGAGGTCGTTCTGCGGAATCCGAGCAATCGCGAAATCGCTGACTGTCTCGGCTTCAACGACCCGATCGACCAGGCGCAGATGCACGACGCAGTAATCGTCGGTGCCGGACCTTCCGGTCTCGCGGCGGCGGTGTATGCGGCTTCGGAAGGACTCGATGTGATGGTGCTGGAATCCGGTGCTCCCGGAGGACAGGCCGGGTCGAGCTCGAGAATCGAGAACTACCTCGGCTTTCCCTCCGGAATCTCCGGTCAGGAGCTGACGGCGCGCGCTTATGCTCAAACCCAGAAATTCGGTGCGCACGTGATGATCACGAAGGCCGCGACGCGTCTCAGGTGCAATACGAGACAGTACGTGATCGAAACCGACGACGGTGCGCAAATACTCACGCGTACCGTCATCATCGCGACCGGTGCGGAATACCGAAAGCTTCCGCTCGACAATATTTCGCAGTTCGAAGGCGTCGGCGTGTACTACAGCGCCACGTTCATCGAGTCGCAGTTGTGCGCCGGTGAGGAGGTTTGCGTGGTTGGCGGCGGCAACGCGGCGGGGCAGGCTGCCGTGTCACTCGCCCAGTCGGCGAGACACGTCCACATGCTCGTACGATCCGATGGTTTGGCCGACACCATGTCGCGATACCTGATCCGACGCATTGAAGAGGATCCGCGGATCACCGTGCACACACACACCGAAATCGCCGCGCTCGAAGGCGAAGATCACCTCGAGACCGTGCACTTGCGCCAGCGTGACGACGCCACGAAAACGGAGCGAAAGGACGTTCGTCACGTGTTCGTCATGACGGGAGCCAACCCGAGCACCCGGTGGCTCGACGGTTGCGTCGCCCTCGACGCTCACGGATTCATCAAGACCGGGACCGAGCTATCGCCGGATGATTTGTCTGCTGCACATTGGCCATTGGCTCGTTCTCCGAATCTTCTGGAGACGAGCAAGCCCGGCGTTTTCGCTGTTGGGGATGTCCGAGCCGGCAACATCAAACGCGTTGCGTCAGCGGTAGGCGAGGGATCTATAGCAGTTTCCTTCGTGCATCAGGCGCTGCAGGAGTGAAGCAGACGCTCTGGGTTTGATTGCGCTCTACGTAATCCAGCTCTAGTGGGGCAGGCTGAGAAATGCGCGAATTCGAGATTGTTCTTGGGCTGGTCTTCGTAGCCACGCTGCTGCAGCCCATCGCGCGCCGCTTCGATGTTCCGTTGGCGATTGCGCAGGTATTGGGTGGAATAGTGTTGTCGGCACTGCCGCTCCTTCCAACCATTCCGTTCGATCCGGAGCTGACGTTCGTACTGTTCGTCCCGCCGCTCCTTTATCGAACGGCTTCGACCAGCTCGCTTCGGGATACCCGGAAAAACGCGCGGCCGATTTTTCTCCTCGCCGTAGCGCTGGTGCTGGTGACGATCGCTGCCGTTGCGGCCGCTGCGCACTTCTTTGCACCGCAGATTCCATGGGCGGCCGCCTTCGTTCTTGCCGCCATCGTCGCTCCGTCCGATGCTGACGTCACCACTCAGATCGTGCGGCGGCTGGGTTTGCCCGCGCGTCTGGTTACGATACTGGAAGGAGAAACACTACTCAATGACACCACTGCGTTCGTGTCCTACCGAATGGCGGTCGGGGCCGCCGCGCTGGGGTCGTTCTCACTGGGCGGGGCGGCAGTAGCCTTCGTCGCAATCACTATTGGTGGACTGGCAGTCGGTCTCGCTCTCGGTTGGGTGATCAGGAAGCTCCGTCCTTTCGTCACTGACTCGGTCGCGGTGAGCACTCTGTCACTGTTGACACCTTTTGCGGCTTATCTACTCGCCGAGCAGATCGGCGCGTCCGGGGTCCTGGCTGTCGTGGCAGCTGGTGCTGTCGCATCGCGTACGCCGCTGCGCACGACGTCCGCGCGCACGCGTGTGCGAATGAACGTCGTCTGGGACACCACGACGTTCGCAATTGGAGCACTGGTCTTTATGCTCATCGGGCTGCAGATCGGCCGGCTCATTCCGCAATTCCTGGGACGCGAGGCGCTCGGATTGGCTCTGGCGGTTCTCGTCGTAAGCATTGCCGTGATCGTCACCCGAGTGGTGTGGATCTACATAGCTGCATACGTGCCGCGACTCTTGAGCGCCAGCCTTCGTGCTCGCGACCCTATGCCGTCCTGGCGCGCGCTGTTCGTCCTGGGTTGGGCAGGTCTCCGCGGCGGTGACACCTTGGTGATGGCGCTGGCAGTTCCTCTCCAGACCGCGTCGGGCGCGCCCTTTCCAGCGCGAGAGCTCGTCGTGACAGTCGCGTTCGGTGTGATTCTGTTGACCCTGCTCACCCAGGGCTTCACTCTCCGTCCCGTCATCAAGCTGTTCGCACTCCCGCGAGGAAATGCGGCTGAAGAAGAAGAACGACGTGCACGCATCGAGGCAGAACAAGCTGCGATAAAAAGGCTCGACGAAATTGGCGGCCTCGGACACATCCCTGCGAACGCCCTGGCGCAGATGCGCGAAGCTATCAATCAGCGCACCAGACTGGATCTGGACGATACCGACCACTCCGCTGGCCACACCGGACTTACGCTCGAGGACTCGATCAGAGATGCTGAGCAGGAGGTGCGCGAAGCGTCGCGCGAAGCGGTTGCGCGTCTTCGTGACGACGAGGTCATTGGAGATGCAGTGTTTAGAAGAGTGATCAGCGACCTGGACCTGGATGAGGTTCGTAACATCGAAGAACCCATCGTATGACGTGTTTCCACCCGCGAAGCTGCCGCTGATGTAGTATGATGGATATTGGCAGCCACTCCAATTCATCGCGACGATGTCATTGATCTCTCGAGGATTTCGGGGAAGACGACAGACGGCGGAAACCGCGGATAGGCTTCCGCCCGGCCAGTACGAGACGCGCGA
>JALYKQ010000241.1 GCA_030774675.1 Gemmatimonadota bacterium
CGTCGCATGATTACGTCCTTTCTCCTGAAGCACTACGACACCGCAGCCGCGGTTGCATCAGCCATTCAGCTTTTGGGCGGCCGAGTGCACGAACGCCGAGATGACATCTGGCATGGAGCTCGTGAACACGGGTGCCGTCTGGCGGTTCGACTGATGGAACTGAATGCCATCTGTGAACAGCGTGAGGCTCTCAAGCTTCGAAAACGGCAGGTCGAGGGTCTTCTTGCCGCCCAGGAAAACCGCCCTTTGTGAAGAGATGACGAGATAACCAGTGTCCGCCGGGATCCGTTTCGTCCCAACTTCCACGCTTTGCCCGCGGTAGCCACCGACCTTGTAGCGGATACCCGTCTTCCCGATCGGAAAGCTGAACCCGCTGTACCCACCTTGTGACTGTCGAATCGTGACGTCCTTCAACAATGTCGCTGGCACCTCGAGGTGCACGGTCTCACCCTTCTTCTGAATCAGGCGCGACGACGCGACCTCGGGCAGCAATCCGCCATTAGCCTCGGCGATCAAGGCATGGCGCCCGAGTTCCGAATGCGCTCCCCAAAAAGCTTGAAGGTCGATCCCTAGGACCTGAACGAGCTGGTTGACATGGCTCTCCTCTTCGGGCGTTAGAAGGTCGTCACCGACGGCCCGCTCTAGATAGGTGGCAAAGGTTGCGGCATTCGTCTCGGCAAGGTCTGCAGTCGAGAGACCGGTTTGGGAGGCCAACCCGGGGAGGGATGAAGCGTCAACCTGTGTGCCCGTAGCGAGTGCGGAGAGTAGGTCGGAGTATCGATGCCTCGCTTCGTTCTGCTGTGCTTCCTGCTGCCTTCGTGCCTCTTGAGCTCGATCCCACTTGTTGATCTGATCGGCGCTCGCCCAGGGACCGGGGAGACCACAGTGCCGACATAGGAAATCATCAGGGTCGTCCGGCTTCTTGACCTTCTTGCCGCAGTGAGGGCACGGCTCGCGTGGTCCGAAGAGTCCCATTTGGTTTCCTCAGCAAGTTTGCTTTTGGTCTTGCGCTAGAGAAAACGCTTAGGTCACTCGCAGCCTCGACCGTCATTGTCGCCGTCGAGGCCGTAGCGATCGCTTCCCCGCACCCGATACGTGACGCCAGGTTTCGTGTATCTCGGCCCATTGCCTCCGCCGCCGTAGCAATCGACATCGGATCGGCGGTCCGGGATGCACGGTCTGTACCCTGGGGTGCAGCGAACGCGAGCGCTTGCCGACCGGTCTGACAACTTGGCCGAAAGCGCGGTACCCGTGGCAGTTCCACCGATGATCGCCACCGTTGCCGTGAGCAAAATGACCTTGCTCGTAAGTCTTCTGGTCGTCATGGTCCATCACCCTTCCGTACTCGGGTCGATGCAATGACCGATGGCGGCCCTAGGAGGAGTCGCGAGAACCCGCCTTTTTGCCCTCGCGATTCCACATAGTTTACGAGGTCGACTGAAGAAGCAGGCACGACCACAATCGCAACAAACCGCGAGAGTCTTCTGAATACACAACTATCCGAGGATTTCCAGGATTGTCCTACGCAGCCGGTTGTAGTCCCCAGCCCAAGTGCGCGGTCGATCCGAACATTCGCTCGCTGACTCTTGGAGTTACAGCGACCTTCCTCTTCTTGTCCTCCTTCAACAGGGAGCTGCCGCCTGGGTCAAGCCCCCCCAGGCGGTGCGGACACAATGGCCCGAGGTTAGCCTTCTCAGATGCATCTCTACAGCGGGATGACCGACTCCTTTGTTGCGGATGCCACTCGAAACAAGATCGCTGGCAAGCTGCAGGAGGCCTTCTTTCAGTACTTCCGCTATTCGCCGGGCCAGAGCGAAATCCGATCGTGGCAGAACTCGCTGCGGGCAATGGCCTCGGCGGTTGAGCTCGCGAGCCTCGACGATCAGGGAATCGTCGTGGAGCTGCAGCTCCCGCTTTCGTCGCGCCGGCTCGATTGCATGCTCACTGGACGTGACGACGCCGACAAGGCCCAAGCGGTGATCGTTGAGCTCAAGCAGTGGGAAGTAGCCGGCCACTCCGAGATCGACGACTGCGTTACTACGTGGGTCGGTCAACGGGAGCGTGACGTCCTTCATCCGTCTGCCCAGGTGGGCAACTACGCGCGATATCTCCAAGACGTGCACACAACCTTCAGCGACGGCTCAGTAGGTCTCACCGCGTGCAGCTACCTGCACAACATGGCCTACGACCCGGATGCCGAGGTGTTCGCGAAGCAGCATCGCAAACTGACCGAGCAATTTCCGGTGTTCGTCGGAGATCAGGTGGATCTGCTGTCTGACTTTCTCACGATCCAACTCAGCGCCGGCGACGGAGGCCCCATCCTCGATGACGTGTTGAAGGGGAAGTATCGCCCACACAAACGCTTGCTCGAACACACCGCACGCGTCATCCGGCGCGAGCCTGCCTACGTCCTTCTCGATGAGCAACAGGTCGCCTTCAACCACATCCTCGGGAAGGTCCGCGACCGGCAGCGCAGTTCAGCCCAGAGTGTGTTCCTGATCCGAGGCGGTCCCGGAACGGGGAAGTCGGTGATCGCGGTCAACCTCCTTGCGGAACTCTCGGCCGAAGGGTTCGCCACGAAGCACGCGACCGGCTCGAAGGCATTCACCGAGAACCTCCGGCGCGTAGTGGGCCCTCGCGCTTCGGCTCAGTTCGGCTACTTCAACGGATTCACGGAAGCTGAACCGCAGGTGCTCGACGCGATCATCTGCGACGAGAGCCACCGGATCCGAGAGACCTCAGCGAATCGCTTTACGAAGAAGGCTGAGCGATCAGACGTACCCCAGGTCGAAGAACTGATGAAGACGGCAAAGGTGGGCGTGTTCTTCATCGACGATCTACAGGTTGTCCGTCCCGGCGAGGTTGGAAGCACCCAGTTGATTCGCGAGACAGCGGAACGACTGGGAATCGAAGTCATCGAACACGAGTTGGAGGCTCAGTTCCGCTGCGGCGGCTCAGAGGCGTTCGTCGGATGGGTCG
>JALYKQ010000242.1 GCA_030774675.1 Gemmatimonadota bacterium
CCGGCATAACGGACGGCGCTCGCGCAACCAGCGCGGACGCGGCAGGCAGCGGCAGCAGAACGGACCACGGGGAGGCGGCGGTGGTCAAGGCGGTCAAGGCGGCGGCGGAGAACAGGCATCGCGCGCATCGGGTATCTGCGCTGCGTCTGGTGGTGGTCTCAAGGAATCCATTGGCTCCAGATACGGATCTGCATCACCGTACGATTCGGGAGTGTTGGGTTGATTGCCGGACGGACGGGGCCTCCGGCCGCGACGAAAAGGACGTCGGCGTTCGCTCATGCAGTTGTGGTGTGGCTGAGAAGAAAAGTGCTACTCGAATGGCTCACGGGGACCGCGGGGAAAACTCACGCGAAATCCGGAACCCTATTCTGTTTAGAATGGCGCGCGCCTACCAGGGGCTGCGCTCGTGCAAGAATGGTACTATTGCCTGCCGGAAATGTCCAGCAACAATGTGAATGGTATGGTCCAGCGCAAAGAAAGTCCAGCGCAACAACACGGCGTCGACATCCAGCCGTTGCCTATATTCGTACGTTACCGAAGCAGAGTGCTATGACTGAGCCGCAGACATTCGATACGAGCACAAGCGAGCCGTTGACCGATCCGCTGCCCGCACTCGAGCGTGCGGTAGCGGAGCGTCCCGACGATCCCAAGGCGCTCGTCGCGCTGGCCAATCATTACTGGCTGATTGGCGCGGGACCTGAGGCTGTGGGTGATCTGGCATCGCGCGCGATCGCGTCCGACGCCGACAACAGGGCAGCCTGGCACCTGTGGGCGCTGGCCGAATCGAACCCGCACGAGCGGGTGTCCCGATGGCAGCAGGTGTCGGCCCGCTTTCCCCTCGACGAGCTGGCGAAGGCCAATCTAGCCGACAACGCCGCGAGCCTCGCCGGCGCCGAGCACGACTATCAGGCGGTGGATCTCGCGATCGAGACGTACGAGGATCTGCTCGCCACCGCCCAGCAGCCAGACCAGCGGAGCGCGCTCGAGAAGGCGATCAAGACGCTCAAAGGGTGGAAGTTTTGACTCGGAAGAGTCCGAAAAGAAAGCAGACGAAGTCGGTCGGTTCATCGTCGGTAGAGCGCCGCGATAACATCCCGCACGAGCATGGTGCTTCGCTCGAGGACTTCGTCCAATTCCGCCAGCGTTTGAACGTCGAGATTCTCGGCGAAGGGAATCTCGTCATCAACCGGTTTTTCGCGCTCGACACCCGCACCTACGAAGCCGGTGCGCTCGACGTCAAGACCAAGGAGCTCCTCGGCCTCGTCGCGTCGCTGGTGCTTCGGTGTGATGACTGCGTCACGTATCATCTCACCCGCTGCGCCGAGGAGCGCGTCACCCGACCCGAGATCTTTGAGTGCCTCTCCGTGGGCTTGGTTGTCGGTGGTTCGATCGTCATTCCGCATCTTAGGCGCGCTGTTGATAGGTGGTCTGAGTTGGAGCGTCTCGCTCGGTAGCTTCGTGGTGCGCGCTTTCTTCTGATCCCCTCACGCGTGGTCGGCGAGGGGTATCCTCTGCGGGGCAGTGTCCTCAGACTCTCTTCCGGGTGCCCCTCCGAGGACACCCCTCGCCTCCCTGAGCCGAGATCTGTAACTGCGCGCGCACTACGAAGTCTCGTGCGCTGACTCGCTCAGCCCGGACCGTATCTCCGCGCCCCTAAGCAAGGGAATGCACCTCGCACCCGGTTCCACACCGACAGAGCGCAACTCGTACATCTCTGACGCGCTCCGTTCTCTTCGGCGCGCGAGTGCGCTGCGGTACTGTCGCAGGACAACTCCACGCGGCGTCAAGCGCCGCTGCCGTTACGAATCTAGTGGGAAGGAGGGCGCGGGTGTCCTCGGAGGGGTACCCGCAGCCAGCGCCGCTATAGTTTTTCGCGGCGCGGTGGGACGAAGCCCAAGCTTCGTCCCAGGCGAGGACACTGCCCCGCAGAAGATACCCGGGCCCGACTGACCGGCAAAGAAACCGGTAGCTCAACGATCAGCGCTTCGCGCGAGATGCGGTTGCGGGTGCAGGACCAGCAGCCGGTCGCGCGACGACGGAAGGATTGCCGTCGGAGATGTACATGTTACCCGACTGCTCGAGTTTATTGACCATCGATTCGATCGCATTCCCGATCACCTGGATGCGCGGTGTCGTGCCGGGGTTGAACGCCCGATCGTACGGGCTCCGCATCGGCCCACCCGCGACCTCGAACACGACGGGCCAGTCGTAGCTCACGGTCTTGCCGGTCTTGGGATCAGTCCACGATCCCTTGCTGGCGAGCGCGCGGTTTTTCGGCCACAATCCCTGCGGCAGCGCCATCGATCTGATCTTGTATCCGGGCACCGCCGAATCGATTGCCAGCGCGTTCCGCGCGATCTGCTCCTGCACGAATGCATCGGGATACTTGCTCAGCTGCGCGTGCCAGAGCGTGTGGTCGCACAGCTCGAATCCGTTCTCCGCGAGCCACCTCACCTTCTGAAATCGCCAATTCGATTTCTGACCCTGAACCCCGCGGTCGCCGAAGAAGTTATGTCCGGCCGACGCGCCTGAGAGCAGACAGTACACCGCCTTGTTGCTCCAGTCGGGATGCGTCTTTCTGAAATCGAGCCAGATGCCCACACCACTCGTCGGATCGATCTCGAGCTTCCCGTTGTTCTCGATGTAGCGAAACTGTTCGGGCGATGCGTCGTCGAACACTATGACAACGGGAGAAAGTCCACGCGGCAAGTTGAGCTTCTTGTCCAATACATCGGACATGTTCACCGGTCTGTAGCCGCGATCGTACAGCAGCTCGAGGTCCTTCCGGAACTGACCACGCTCGCGCGCGTAGGCGCTGTTGTGATCCGTTATCAGGTGATACTCGAGCACCATGATCCGGCCCATCTCGTTGGGAACCCGATTGGGATTGGCGGTGCCTGATATCGTGCTGTTCGGGGCAGCGGACGCGTCGGCTGGCCCAGCGGCTGCAGATGCTCCGCCTGCCGAATTGGCGGCGGAACCCGCGGTCGGTGTTTGCGTAGTGGATGCTGGACCCGCGACGGCAGCTCCGGTGTCTGATGTCTGAGCGGCAGCGACGAACGTGTCCGGGACGGCGCTGTTACTGTTCGCGGCAGATGCATTCGCTCCGGCCCTGCAGGCGGAGGCAAAAACGACGATCGAAACGAGGACTGAACGATACATTTTTCCCAGCTGCTGTTAGAGATAAAAGCGAGACGACGCGCGATCCTGCTCGGCGTGCTCGCAATTAGCATTCTAGCGGTTTACTTCACCGACGTTTGGCTGGGAACCTGCGGCTTCGACGGGTGCCCGACACCTCGCGACATCCAGACCTTCCAGCCCGACCAGGGTGGCCGCATCCTCGACCGATACAACCGTGTGATGGGGCGGCTCGAAACCGTCCGCCGCCTCAATGTTCCACTCAGCGCGGTGCCGGAGTTCGTCCAGCAGGCCTTCATCGCGACCGAGGACCGGCGCTTTTACCAGCACGGCGGGCTCGACTGGCGCGGATTCTTTCGCGCGCTCGTGACCAACCTGAAAGCCGGCCGCACCCGCGAAGGATTCAGTACCATCACGATGCAGGTAGCGCGCAATACCTTCGCCGTGCGCAGGTACCCGCCGCGATCGCTCCGACAGAAGCTCACCGAGCTCCGGCTGTCACGGTTGATCGAGCATTCGCTCACCAAGCAGCAAATCCTCGAGCTCTACTTCAACGTCATCTACATGGGGAACGGCGTCTACGGAGTCGAGGCAGCAAGCAAGGACCTGTTCGGAAGAAGCGTGAATCAGCTGAACCTGCCCCAGGCCGCGATGCTGGCGGCGCTTCCGAAAGCGCCATCCGTTTATACCCCGCGCCGCCATCCGGACCGTGCGTTGTCGCGTCGGAATCTCGTGCTCTCCCTCATGGTGAAGGAGGGATTCGTCTCGGCGAACAGACTCAAGGGACTGCAGTCGCAGCCGCTTCGCATCGCACGCGACGAGTATCGTCCCAAAGATCCGAACGATTCATTCGCGCTCGATGCTGTGCGCGCTCTCGTCGATTCCATCATCCAGGGCGGAACGTCTGACATTGTCGATCTCACCGTTCGCACGACGCTGGATCGTAACGCTCAGATCGCCGCCGACCGCGCGATCCGGCGCCAGGCGGCGGCGATCCAATCCGAGGCGGGCCGCCGGGCTCTGGTCCAGGGAGCGATGGTCGCGATAGATCCGCGTAACGGCGACATCCGTGCACTGAGCGGCGGGCGCCAGTACGAGCGCGGAACGTTCAATCGAGCGCTGCTGGCGCACCGTCAGCCGGGCTCCGCTTTTAAGCCCTTCGTCTACGCGGCGGCGATGGCCGATGGCTACACGCCATCTTCCGAAGTGGATGATGACCCGATCGACGTCATTCAGGGAAGAAATGTCTGGTCGCCCGCGAATTACGGCGACGACTACTCGGGCCGCATCACATTTCGCCGAGCTTTGATCAAGTCGGCCAACGCGGCAACGGTGCGCGTAAGCCAGGCCGTCGGAATCCCACGGATCATCGAAACCGCGAGGCGTAACGGAATCGGAAGTGCGCTCCCCAACGTTCCATCGATGGCGCTGGGCTCGGCCGAGGTTACGCCGATTGAGCTGGTCACCGCCTATGCGCCGTTTGCCAATGGCGGATTCCGGGTGAGGCCACGTCTGATCAAGAGCATCTCGACCGCGGATGAGACCCCGATCTGGCAGGAGGAGGACATCCGGGAAGGGAATCACGTCGCCGTCATGACGCCGCAGGACGCATATCAGGTGACCTCCATGCTCCAGTCGGTCATCGACTACGGCACCGGTAAAGTCGTCCGCGACTACGGAGTGAAGGGACTCGTCGCCGGAAAGACGGGAACGACCAACAGCGGCACTGATGTCTGGTTCGTGGGCTACACCCCGACGATCGTGGCCGGCTTCTGGTTCGGCTTCGACAATCCAGCGCCGATCAGTAGTGACGCATCGGGGGGCCGGCTGGCTGCCCCGGCGTGGGCTGAATTCTACAATAACGGCTGGCGTGAGTACGCGCCGTCCACCGCCTGGAATCCACCGCCCGGAATGTCGATGCGCATCATCGACCCGACGACCGGATATCTGGCGACCGAGTGGTGTCCGGCGACGAGGAACGAGTACTACAAGCCGGGAACCGAGCCCACGATCCAGTGTCCGGTCCACGGCCCCGACATGGGTGACCAGGAGAATCCGGAGTGGCCGAACCAACGCGATTGGTCGAACGATTTTGGCAAGAAGATCGGGAAAGCGCTCGGCAAGATCTTCAAGTTCTAATCTTCGAAGAGATCTTCGCGCATGGTCGCCGGCCGAGGATGCTGCTAGGCGAGTAACTCACTCGGGAGCGCAGCATCGGCGCCGCGCAGCGCGCGGCACCGATTGCTTTCCTCCCGCGTTCGCGGAACTCGCTACGCAGCACCCTCGACCGACTCCCTGACTAGCGATCTCCGACTTGCCGTGACGGATCGAACCTGAAGCTCGTGCGCCCATGCAGCCCCACGGGCGTGGTGGCTGCGCCACCGCGCTATTCGCGCGTGCAGTTACGGAGTCATGTCAGGAGAGGCGAGGTGTCCTCGTAGGCGGCGTGCTCGC
>JALYKQ010000243.1 GCA_030774675.1 Gemmatimonadota bacterium
TCGCAGAACGTGACCGTCGTCGTGAACTCGACCGTCGGCCCGCCGCCTTCATGGGACGCGACTGCTACGCACTCGCAGTCGGCTAAGGTTTGCACCATGATCAACGGTGTAATCACCTGCGTCTAATTGGGCTGATCTAGTCCAAGAGAACGGAGCGTCGAAAGGCGCTCCGTTCTCTTTTGCGCCCCAACGCGGCGCGCTTTTGGTTTCACCGGCGCGCCTCGAATGATGCATCGCATTGCCAGGCGCGCATTGTGAGGAATGCCAAGGCGCACCCGTGTCGGATACACGCTCATCGAGATTGTGGTCGCACTCCTCTTATTCACGGTGGGCGGGCTTGGCTTGGTGACGACCAGCGCTGTCATCGGCCGAGAGCTGAACAGGAACGCCATGCGAGAGCGCGCCGAGAGGATTGCCGAGACGAGGCTAGAAATCCTGACCGCAGCGTGTCAAGGTGCGACGGGCGGACGCGAGATGGTCGGCCCAATCGAATCCGAGTGGTCAGTTAGCTTTCCCGACTCCGGACGCGTGAGCGTAGTCGAGTCGATCACCTATCCCGCCCGGGGCGGCGACCGCACCGATTCTTACCGGACGACGATCTGGTGCGCGCGATGACTGGACGCTGTGCCGATCGGTCTCCGCCAGTTCACGCGCGCTGTCGTGACGGAGTTACCATCGCCGAGCTAATAGTGGTGCTGGTCCTCATCGGCGTGGTCGGCAGCACCATCGGAATCTCTCTGATTCGCCAACAGCGGTTCTATCGAGGGGCGACCGAGCTCCTGCGCGCCCGCGAAGGAGTGAGAGACGCAATGGAGCTGCTGTCGACTGATATCCGGGGAATGGCGGTCGCCGACACGGTGAGACTCGTCGCAGACTCGGCAATCGAGTTCTTTGCCAGCATTGGAAGCTCGGTTGTCTGCCAGAAGACCGACGGATCGGTGGTGGGATTGCCGGCCTCTTTCGGCCGCGGCAACACCCTGACCTCCTTCCTTGCCCAGCCTGATACCGGCGACATCGCTGTGTTCCATCGCGATTCAATCGAGGGAGCAAGCGAGTGGGAGCGCCATCGCATCGCCAGCTTCGCGGCGCGACCGCTCGGCGCGTGTGCCATCTCGTCGGGGTTTGTAACCCAGTCGGAGATCGATGCCGGCGGCAGCGGATACGTGCTCGACCTGGCAACCCCGCTGAGCTCACACGTCAGGGCGGGGGCGCCTGTCCGCTTTATCAGACGCGGCCGATACAGTCTCTACCACGCGTCCGACGGAAGTTGGTATCTCGGGTATCGTCGGTGCAACGCCGTCGGTCCCCCGGCATGCGCCGCCATCCAACCCTTGTCGGGACCCTATCGCGACTATAGCCCCAACCCTCGGAATACTGGACTGCTATTCGAGTATTTCGATCGGACGGGGACTCGACTCGTGTTGGGCGAGTCGCCGCTGAGCATTGTCAGGATCGACGTGACCGCACGAGCGGAGAGCGGGCAGCTGATCGACGCCGGGGGATGGCGAAGCAGGCCGTCCGATTCCGCAACGGTCGCGATTGCTATCCGAACCAGCTGGCCCTGATGACTCGAGTCCGCCTCCGGCTAACCTCCTTTCCAGAGTTGGGAGCGACGAGACGCCGGAACGGCTTCGCGATCCTGGCTGCGCTGTTGGCCCTACTGCTGGTTGCCGCACTGATTTCCGGCGCGTTCAGCGCGACCACAGAGGAAACGCGGATTGGAGCAGCAGCAGCCGACCGCCAGCAAGCGTTGATAAGCGCCGAGTCCGCGATCCAAGTCGAGATCACGGCACAATCTGCATCGCCCGGAGGTTCGATTGGCGTCGGTGAGACCCGATCCCGGCAGGTTGACGGACTTGGGGTGCCGGTCGTCGTGTATGCGACTCGGCTCGACTCCGCGATCTACTGGCTCGTGGCCGATGCAGGGAGCAGCACCTCTCTGGGCTCCGGCGTCGTCCGGAGAATCGGAGTAGTAGTAGTGCGGGTCAGAAATGGCCCGGCCGGTTCGATCAGTATCGAGCGGATCCCCGAGCGAGGGTGGTCCGAGCTTTTCTAAGACCGTGCCAGCCCACCGTTACTTTCCCGGCAATTGAATCGTGTCTTAGCACGAACGTTTGGCGACGGACCTTTCAGGCAGCACTGCCTCGGTTTGTCTCCGCGTAAATGCAAGCACACAGAGTTCTTAGGATCGCACGCTTCAAGACGGTTACGAATGCGGGCGCGCCTGGGTACAAAAACTCGCTTCTTTCATTAATCCAGGGCCGCGATGGCGTTTTTTGGCCGCAACAAGACTACCGTAGGGCTCGATATCGGGTCAGGCCTCGTGAAGGTCGCCGTCATCGATAACTCGAAGTCAACACCCGAGCTGGTCAAGGTCGCAATCACTCCGTTGCCTGACGACGCTATCGTCGACGGTGAAGTGATGGATCCGCATCTCGTTTCCGATGTGATCAGGGCGACCATGGAGTCGGTTGGCGCGAACCCGAAAGCGGTAGTCGCGGCAGTCGGAGGCCGCGATGTCATCATCAAGCGCATCAAGACCGAGCGCGTAAAGGAAGCGCAGGCCCGCGAGCTGATGCGTTGGGAAGCGGAGCAGCATGTTCCGGACGTCGACTCGGTCGAGCTCGACTTCCAGATCCTCGACGGCGACGGTGACGGCAGGGACGAGATGAGCGTTCTCCTCGTCGCAGCCAAGCGCGACCTGGTGGAAGCCAAGCTGCGCATCCTGGCAGAAGCCGGGATCACGCCGAGCTCGATGGATGTGGACGCCTTTGCGCTTCACAATGCATTTGAAATCAACTATCCGGCCGCGATGAGCGGAGCCGTCGGCCTCGTGAACATCGGCCACGAAGTCACGAACATCAACATTCTTGACGACGGCGTTCCGATTCTCACCCGCGACCTTCCAATAGGTACCAGGCGCCTGCGCGAAGATCTTCAGCGCGAGCACGGACTCTCGGCGGCTGACGCCGAGGCATTGATCAGAGGATATGACCGCTCCCCCCAGCTCGACTCGGTGATCGCTCAGCGCACCGAAGAGATCGCCACCGGGCTCGAGCGCGCAATTGCCTTCCTGTCCACGTCGCTCAAAGGTGATGGGCAGATGAAAGCCGTCTATACGTGCGGCGGCGGGTCGCGCACGCCAGGTCTGACCGAATCACTGGGGCAACGACTTAGGAAGCATGTCGAGCTCGCCAACCCGCTCACCACGATGTCGGTGAGGGATGGTGCGCTGGACTCGCTCGTGACCGACGAGGTCGCGCCTCTCCTGATGCTCGCGATCGGCCTCGCTCTCCGCAAGAACTGACCCCGGAGCTACGACATATATGATTCAGATCAATCTCCTCCCTGGGGACGGCAAGAAGAAGCGCCGCGCGAAAACCACCAGCGCAGCGAAGTTCGAATTCAACCTCAAGCCTCCACCGTGGCTCGCCGGGATCACCGAGAAGATCACCGATAAGTACATGCTCGGCGCAATCGGCGCAGTGGGTGCGTCGGGAGCGCTGCTCGTGCTGATGTTCATCAGCCAGGCCGCCAGGGCGACCATGCTGGAGGCGCGCGAGACGCAGGCGGTCAAGGATTCGGCGCAATTCGGCGCGGTCCTGAACGCCAAGGCGAGAGCTGAAGCGACGCGAGACTCACTCTACCAGCAGATCGCGATCATCAAGTCGATCGATGATTCGCGCTACCTATGGTCGCACCTGATGTACGAGATCTCGAACGCACTACCGCAGTACACGTGGCTGAGGGAGATCACCCAGACGAGCGCGCCACGCAGCGTCGCCGTAGCCGATACCGTGGCGAAAGCCGCCGGAAGCGACAGCGGCTCGACGAAGTCGCCAAGGCAGAGAGCGTTGGAAAGAGACCGTGCCAAGAGGGCGAGATCCGATTCACTCCTCGCCTCGGCAAGGGATATCAAGTTCAAGCTCGTGGGCCACACCGTCGACATCCAGGCGCTTACCCGCTTCATGAAGTCACTCGAGGCGTCGCCATTTATTCAGAACGTTCAGCTATCGAGGTCCGATCTGGTTCAGACCGACGGAAAGGAAGTCACGGAGTTCACGCTCGAGGCGGAGACGCAACCTCCGCCAGCCTTCGCGATCAAGACCGTTCCACTAATCGTCTCAGCGGTGCACTAACATGGCACTATCGCTAGCCAACATGACAAAGCGGGAGCAATCGCTCGTCGGCATCGGAGTCGTCGCCGTGCTGGTGCTCGTCGCTTACTGGTACTTCCTGTACAAGCCGAAGGCCGCCGAGATGGCGGTCACGCAGGCTCACGTCGACTCGCTGGACAGAAAGAACCAGCAGGCGAAGGCTGACATTGCGCAGGGCAGCCTGCAGAAGCTCCGCGCGCAGTCTGCTGAATACGAGCAGAGCCTGAGGGTAATGCGGCAGCTCGTGCCGAGGAGCAATGAGGTGCCGGCCCTGCTCGAGGACATTTCAACCGCCGCCCGTCGCGTCGGACTCGATCTGGCTACTGTCGAACCGATGCCGGTTTTGCCGGGCGAGATGTTCGATACGTATCGCTACAAGCTCGCCGTAATAGGCGGCTACCACCCTGTGGGGCAATTCCTCAGCAACGTCGGCTCGCTCAATCGCATCATCGCCCCGGTCACGATGGGGATCAAGCTTCATCCGATTGCGGACAAGACGAAAGCGCGCGTGAAGAAAGGCGAATCACTCATCGACACCGAGTTCCAGGTGCAGACCTACGTTGCGCGCACCACGCCGTACGTCCCGCCATCCGGGGCCAGACAATGAGGCGGTCAATCTTCTTCGCACTGATCTCCGTCGCCGCGCTGGCTAGCGGCGCGTCTGGTCAGGCTAGTGCCCAGGTATCCACCAGACCGGTCCCCAAGAGCACGGCCAGCTCCGCGACACCAAGGCCGCAGCCTCCGACCCCTGAAACCAGGAAGGCGGCGACTGCGCCGGTGCCCGCTACGGCGGCTGACACCGCCCCACGCGTCCTGATCAACCGTGAGGTCTACCAATACGACGGTGACGGCCGGCGCGACCCGTTTGTGTCGCTGCTGACGACAGCCGACCTCCGTCCATTGCTCGCCGACCTGAAGCTGGTGGCCGTGGCGTACGACCCGCGAGGCCGAAACTCTGTTGCGGTTTTGCGCGATCCCACGTCTAAGACACAGTACCGAGTGAAGGTTGGCCAGACGATCGGGAGAATGCGCGTCGCGGCCATCCAGGAGAAGGCAGTGATTTTCACGATCGAAGAGTTTGGCTACAGTCGCCAGGAATTACTGCCGATGCAGCCGCCCGATTCGAGCAAAATGAGGCTCCGTCAATGAGTTTTCTGAAAGCGCTGCCAGCTGCAGCGCTCCTGTTTCTGCCCACGTCGGCCGCAACCGTTCACTCAGTCAGTGTAGTCCCGTCCTCCGGGAAGACTGAAGTGGTGATCGGGGTCAACGCATCCGTCGATGTGCAGGACTTTACGCTCGACGCACCCGCCCGGGTGGTGATCGACTTGAAGGGAGCCACTCTGGACATGTCGCACCGCAGCTACGACAGGGTTGCGCGGGGCGGAATCATCAACATCCGATACTCGCAGTTCCGTCCGAACGTAGTTCGCGTCGTGATCGAGATGGATGCCAGGCACTCATACGATGTCAAGCGCGGCGAGCGTGAAGTCCGCATTGCCGTGACAGGTGGAAAGACCGAGGACTACTCGTCGTGGTCGAGCCTCAAGGAAGGTTATGTCGCTGCCCCAACGCCGCCGCCGGTACGTGTGGCGAAACACACAGCCGCCCCGGCATCCGCCACTCCAAGGACGCCAGCGTACACTGCCTCAGCATCGGTCCAGACCACGCCCAAGGTCGTCTCACAGGTAGAGTCGACCAGCGCTCAAGTTGAGGATTACACCGCGCCCGTCGAACCTGCGCCGAGACTTGGTTCAACCTACGACAAGCCGATCGCGCTCTTCTCGCAGGCGCAGCAATCGCAGCAGGCGCCCATCACCGTGACGTTCCAGGACACCGACATTCGGGATGTCATCGCGTCGTTCGCGGCGTTCTCGGGACGTACGATCGTTGTCGGCAAGGACGTGCAGGGCACCGTCACCGCCGAAATTCGCAATCAGCCGTGGGATGTCGCGTTGCGTGCTATCCTGTCGGGCCAGGGCCTCGCAGCCTCGGAAGATGCGCTCTCGGGCATCATAACCGTCGACAGCTACGCCAACATCCTTAACCGCCAGGCGTCCGAGCCGTTACAGACGCAGCTCATCTCGATCAACTACGCGCGCGCCCACATGCTCGTGCCGACGATCCAGCAGCTGCTCCAGAAGGATTGCCCGCAGGTTCCATCGAGCGGCAACGTCGTCAGCAACGCGAGACCTAGCTGCGTTGCGCGAGGACTGGTCGCGGCAGACAGCACCACCAACACGCTGATCATCACGGAGACGGCTTCGCGCCTCGCTGATGTCCTGCAATACGTCCGCAGCCTCGACGTTCGCACACCGCAGGTCGGCATCAAGGCCAAGATCATCTTCGTCAACAGAACGAATATCGAAGACATCGGCCTCTCCTACGACCTGGGGACCGGCACCGACCAATTCTTCAGCCAGCTCGTAAAGCGCCCTGATCCTGCCACTCTCAAGCCGATCGACACCAACGGCGACGGAGTCCCCGACGCACTGGGTGGCGGCACGCCCTTCTCGGGCGACAGGATTCTGCTCGGCGGCAACGCCCTGTCGGCAATCGCGAACGCAAACGCCAGGGTCATCAATCCCGCCTTGAGCGTCGTATTCTCGACCGCGCTCGGCAAGTTCCAGCTCACCAGCTTCCTCGACGCGCTCCAGGAAGTTCGCCTCGCCGATCTTCAGGCCGAGCCGAGCATCGTGACGCTCGACAACAGACAGGCATCGATCCAGGTCGGTCAGGAAATCCCGATCCGGGTGCTCGACGCCAACACCGCCAATCTGGGCGGCGCAACAGCGGCGCAGCAGCCCCGCGCCACCGTTCAGATGAAGCAAGTAGGTATCATCCTGACCGTAACGCCGCACATCACCAACAACCGTCAGATTCTGCTGCTGCTGCACGCCGAGAACTCGGATGCGCAGCTGGCCGCTTCGGACGTCGGCTTCATCTTCGGCAAACAGTCGGGCGACACTCAGCTCCTGGTTGGCGACGGCGAGACCGCAGTCATCGGCGGACTGACCGTCACACAGACCACGCAATCCAAGTCGGGCATTCCGCTGCTCGTCGACCTGCCGCTCATCGGCAGACTCTTCGGCGAGACGCGTACTTCCGACGAAAAGCGTGACCTTCTCATCCTCGTCACGCCTCACATCATCGACGACGGGGCGCCGATTCCAGGCGCATCGTCGAATCCGATCCCACCAGCCACCCGCTAAAGGTGACTCGAATGCACATAGATCTCACAGGCGCCCTGCGCCGCGGCTTCGTAATGGCCGCGGCAGCAGCATCGCTATCCTTTGGAGTCGCGGCGTGTAACGACTCGACGTCGATCGATCCGCAGCGGGACCGCATTCCGCCCACGCTCGACCTGACTCCCATCACGGGTCGTGCCGACACCGTGATCGCGTTCACGACGCATGCCGAGGACAACCTCGGACTCAAGACCATCCACGTGCAGGCCATCGGCGCCGTCGGGTTCGTCTACGACACTGTTTTCACCAGTGCCGTCACGGATATCCAACTGCCCTTTACGCTCTTCTCCTCGCGTTCCGTTCCGCCTGGCACGCCGGTAATTGTCACAGCCACCGCTGTCGACGGAGCCGGGAACACCTCCGGGGTGGATACGCTGAGACTGGCCACGGGCAACGTTCCGCCGCCCGAAGTCAAAGTGCTCAGCCCGTTCTCCGGCAGCTCCGCGGTGCTTGGCAAGTCGATACTCGTGACCGTAATGGGTAAGTCAGGGGTCAAGGTCCTATCGCTTGGACTCAACACGACCGGGCCGGTTGTTCGTGCCGACTCGGTGCTGTTCTCGAGCCCGCTGGCAGACTCCATCACAATGCAGGACACGATTGCGATTCCCGCCACCGCGACACCCGGCACGCTGACCATCACGCCGTTCCTGAGAGATTCGCTGGGACAGCGCGCGGTCGGACCGAGCATTACGATCACGGTTCAGACGGCAGCCCAGATCAACTCGGTGCCGGTCGTCAACCAGTACTGCTTGCAGAGCCAGGCCTTCGATAACGCCTGCGGCCACGCGAAGCGCGTCGAGGTCACCGATACCGTGCACGTCGAAGCCGACGATCCGAGCGGTATCAGTCAGCTCGGCTACGAAGTGAGAAGCACTCCTGGTGGACCGATCGACGACTCGGCGACATTCGTGTCGAACGGACAGCTGACGTTCCAGCCGCACACGTTCCGGATGAATGCGCCGTACACGACCTTCCCAACGATCGCCTACATCCAGGTGTTCGCCCGGAACTCGAATGGAGTGAGGGCCTACGCGAAGCTGTCGAATGGTGCTGATCGAGTTGACACGGTTCAGTTCGTTGCCGGCGTTACACGCTCGCTGCCCTTTGGCGGACAGGTCGCCGACGCGCTCTATCACGCCGGCAAGGATCGCTTGTACCTCACCAACATCGCACGGAATCAGGTCGAAGTCTTCAACCTGGCGGACTCGTCGTTCAAGGCACCCGTCATCGTCGGGTCGCGCCCATGGGGCATCACCGCGTGGCCGCGCGATCGCGCCGGCAATAAGGGAGATACCCTGCTCGTAGCCAACTCGGGCGGCACGCAGATCAGTTACGTCGATCTGAATGCTGGCGCCAGCGGCAGCGGCTCGGAGGTCTTCCGGTACCTGCTGCCGAACATCATCGTTTACACGATCACGACCGTGACCTCGTCGACGAGCGGTCTGCCGATCCGCGTGCGTACAAAGTACGACTTCAGCGATCGTCCCCAATACATCGGTGCGACGTGTGTTGAATCGGGTGGGGTGTGCACGGAAACGAAGCTTACCTTCTCGACCACGCCGACCACTGGCCAGCCGTCTCCATTCTCCGACCGCAATGGCACGCTGCGCTGGGAGAATCTGACGAAGGGCATTACTGCCGCTGGCAAGTCGGATCCAACGACCTCACACTTCTTCTTCGAGCAGGCGATCGGCCAGGCAGGCGCTCGCGGCGACACGCTCGAGATCGTCCGGTTCGATGCCAATGGAGTCGACTCCGCCACTCTGGTGCCGTTCATCGATCCCGTAACGCTGGCGTCGACGGTGGTGACCGTTCAAAAGCTCGGGTTCCGCGATACCACCTTCGTGCGGAGCTCCGGCAACTTCCGCCGCTCCGTGTTTGGTGAGGGCGGGAGCGTCATCAACAGTCGAGCGATGATGTTCGACGTGGACAGAGGATTCGATCCTACGTTTTGGTGGATCGACAGGGGCGTCTCGCCTCCTCAGGACGTGACGGACTTCATCGCCAACACTTCGGCCACGATGCAGGGTGTAGCAATCAACTTCGATGGCGGGCTATCGGCTATCAGGGCGGACTCGACCTACGTACTGAATCCGGCACTTCGCCTTCTGGGTGTGCTCGGCACGACCGTCAGCAACGCAGGCCTCGACTTCCATCCGCAGAACACCGGCATCAACTCGTTCCCGCTCAACACGCGGCTTGCGTTCGCCGCGTCCTCCGAGCCGCTCATCGAGATTTACGACACCAACTGCTACCTGAGAGTCGGAACGATCCCGATCAGGGACCCGATCATCGGTCCGATTACGGCCGCGTACCGCTCGAGCACTGGCCAGCTGGTGCTGGTCGGAGCGACGGCGCGCGGTGTTGTCATCGCCACGCTCCCGAACACGTTTACGACGACCTGCCCGTAAGCAATCAGGCGATTCAGACAAAGAGCCCGGCCAAACGCCGGGCTCTTTGTTTTTAGTGACGTCCCGCCCAACGTGTGAGCGGCGTTCGCGCGGTGAGGGGTTGTAATCGCGCCGCGTGCCCGTTCTCTTTGGTGCTCATGCTGCGCTTTACGACCTCCGGTGAATCACACGGGCCCGCGCTCGTATCCATCCTGGAAGGGATGGTCGCCGGGCTGCCGCTCCTCGCCGCCGATGTCGACACCGAGCTCGCGCGAAGGCAGCAGGGCTACGGCCGCGGGCGGCGCATGAAGATTGAATCCGACCACGCCGAGTTTCTCTCGGGCGTGCGCGCGGGCGAGACCCTCGGCTCTCCGATCGCAATGCTGATTCAGAATCGCGACTGGAAGAACTGGCAGGAGATCATGGACCCCGCCACCCGGGAAGGCGATCCCGGGCGCAAGCGCGCTGTGACGCGTCCGCGACCGGGGCATGTCGATTTGTCGGGGATGTTGAAATACGATCGCGACGACGCGCGTGACGTGCTCGAGCGCGCCTCAGCTCGCGAAACCACGGCGCGCGTGGCCGCAGGAGCCGTTTGCAGGCGCTTTCTCCGTGAATTCGGCATTACCATCGGGAGCCATCTCGTGCACCTGGGAGGCGTCGACGCGAAACGACCGGACGAGATGCCGGCGGATCTTAATGCGGCTGCCGACGAATCGCAGCTCCGCACTCTGGACAAAGAGGCGGAGCAGGAGATGATCGCGCGGATCGACGCCGCCAAGGCGGAAGGCAACACCCTCGGTGGAATCGCGGAGATCATCTGCGATGGCGTTCCAGTCGGGCTCGGCTCACACGTGTCATGGGACAGGAAGCTCGATGGCAGACTGGCCGCGGCTCTCATGTCAATTCCCGCCGTAAAAGCGGTCGAGATCGGGCTCGGCGTCGAGTCCGCGCGCAGAAAGGGCTCCGATGTTCACGACGAAATCGATCCGGACGAGCGCAACGTCAAGGCGGGACGCGTGCGCAGGCGCACCAACCGGGCCGGCGGGATGGAAGGCGGGATCAGCAACGGCGAGCAGATCGTGCTCCGCGCGGCGATGAAGCCGATCAGCACTCTCATGCGGCCGCTCGGAACGATTGAGATGAAGACGCGCGAGCCCGCGCAGGCAGTGGCGGAACGAAGTGATGTTACCGCCGTTCCGGCGATGGGGGTAATTGCCGAAGCCATGACAGCCTTCGTGCTCGCCCAGGCCTTGCTCGAGAAGTTCGGCGGAGATTCGCTCGGGGAGACGCGGCGCAATTACGAGAGCTTCGTCTCTGGCTTAAGTGGCAGACACGGGCGCTAGGACGTCGCCTCCGCACTTGATTCTCGTCGGCCTTCCCGGTGTGGGAAAGTCGACCATCGGCAGAGCGGCGGCGCGGCAGCTGGGAAGACCGTTTCTGGATTTCGACCAGGAGATCGAGCGGCGGGCGGGAATGAACGTGCGCGAGATCTTTCGGCTGAAGGGCGAAGAGCATTTTCGGGCGCAGGAGCTCGAGCTGACAAAAGAGCTGAGCGTCAGGGGCGGGATGGTGCTGTCTCCCGGTGGCGGGTGGATCACACAGCCGAGCTCAGTCGAACTTTTGCGTTCGGCTGGGCGTATCATATACCTTAGAGCGTCACCCGAGGCTGTTGCCAGAAGACTACGGAGGGTGGAGACCCGGCCCCTCCTGGCGGGGCGGGACCCCGTGGTTGCTCTCCGGGAGCTTTACGCGAAAAGGCGGGCCCTCTACGAGACCGCGGACATGGTCCTCGATACTGAAAGGCTTGCGCGTCAACAACTTATAGCGAAGTTGGTCGAGCTCGCCTCGACTATCAAATAACCAACTGAACGCCAAATGGACGAACGAATTCCTGGACAGACCACATTTCGGGTGATGGGCCCGCACGAGCGGGGGCGATTTGCCCCGGAAGCGTGGGGCCACCTGATCTCCCTCAATGGCTCGGGCGCGATCAACGGGCCGGAGCTGGAACACATAATCGAGCGGGCGCTGATGCAGTTCGAGGGGAGGATCGCCCTCGACGATCTGCGTGGGCTCCTCGAGGGAACCGGCCTCGAAGATTCCTCGGGAAGCGGCGACAACACGACGGTGCACTAGAGATGGCGAAAGCCAGGACCGCTAAAAGGGCGCCCACGCGCAAGCGTTCAGCGAAGATCGTCGGCGCAACCAGCGCCGCGACCAAACCTGCGCGGGCGAGAAAGAACGCCGCCAGAATCGTCGAGGACGAAAGTCCATCGGAGCCGGGCTCGACATCACTCGTGATCGTCGAGTCGCCGGCCAAGGCGAAGACGATCGGGAAATACCTCGGCCGCGCCTATCGCGTGCGCGCAACGATCGGTCACGTCCGCGATCTGCCCGAGAAAAAGATGGGAATCGACATCGAAAACGGCTTCGAGCCGGAGTACGTGACGATCCCTGGAAAAGAAAAAACAGTCGCCGACCTGAAGAGCGCCGCCCGTGATTCGCGCGAGATCTTTCTCGCGACCGATCCGGACCGCGAGGGCGAGGCGATTGCCTGGCACGTCGCGCAGCAGATCAAATCGAAGAACGGTGCACCGGTGAGGCGCGTTCTGTTTCACGAGATCACCCGCGAAGCCGTGCAGCTCGCCATCGCGAACGCCGGCAAGATCGACGAGCGGAAGGTGGAGGCGCAGCAGGCGCGCCGGGTGCTCGATCGGCTGGTCGGATACAAGGCCAGCCCCGTCCTCTGGAAGACGGTGAAAAAGGGGATCTCGGCGGGTCGCGTGCAGACGGTTGCGCTCCGCCTCCTGGTCGAGCGGGAACGCGAGATCCGCGCGTTCAAGCCCGTCGAGTATTGGACCGTCGAGGCACTGCTCGAGAAGGACAAGCAGCAGTTCACGGCGAAGCTCCATCTGCTGGATGGCAAGAAGCCCGTGATCAGCAACGAGGAGGAAGCGAACGAGATTCTTTCTGCTCTCCAGTCGCGGAAGACTTTTCAGGTCACCGAGGTCAAGCGGCGCGAGCGACGGAAGAATCCCGCCGCGCCATTCACCACCAGCACTCTCCAGCAGGACGCAGCCAAGAAACTGAGCTTCGGCTCGAAGCGGACGATGCGGCTGGCGCAGGATCTGTACGAGGGAATAGAGATCGGAGACGAAGGCGCCGTAGGTCTCATCACGTACATGCGCACCGACTCCACCCGGGTCGCGTCGTCGGCCGCGGAACAGGCGCGGGACTACATCAGGATGATGTACGGCGAGCAGTATCTACCCGAAGGTGCCCGGCTCTACACGGACGGCAAGGCCAAGAACGCGCAGGATGCGCACGAGTCCATCCGCCCAACCGATCCGACGCGCCGCCCGGAGCACATCAGAAAATACCTGAAGGAAGATCAGTATCGCCTCTACGAGCTGATCTGGCAGCGCTTCATGGCGTCCCAAATGTCGCCGGCGGTGTTCGACACGACGACCGTCGACTTCGACCTCGGCCGCTTCCTGTTCCGGGCGACCGGCAGTGTCGTCAAGTTCGACGGCTACCAGCGCCTCTACAAGGAATCACGCGAGGCCGAGGAAGGGAAAGCACTCGAAGAGGAGCAGGGACTGCCCGTCGTCGAGAAGGGAGAAAACATTCCGGTGCGAGCTATTACACCGTCACAGCATTTCACCGAGCCTCCGCCGCGGTACTCAGAAGCCAGCCTGGTGAAAGAGCTGGAGCGGCTGGGTATCGGCCGGCCGTCGACGTACGCGTCGATCGTGTCGACCCTCGTCGATCGCCGCTATGCGCAGCTCGAACAGCGGCGGTTTTTCCCGACGCAGCTCGGCGAGCAGGTCGAAAGGGTGATGGTGAAGAGCTTCCCCGACGTCTTCAACGTCAAGTTCACCTCAAACATGGAGACGGACCTCGATAAGGTCGAGGAAGGCGAAGTGAACTGGCGGAAGATGCTCGGCGATTTCTACGGGCCGTTTGCCGTATCGGTGAAAGGTGCCGACATCGAGGCGTTGATCGGTGAAGCGCACGATCTCTCCGCGCTCGCCACCGAGAAGTGCCCGACCTGCGGCGGGAAGCTCGTTCCCCGCGGTGGATTCTTTGGGCCGTTCCTCGCCTGCGAGAATCATCCGAAGGAGTGCAAGTACACGAGACCGCTGCGCGGCGATCGCAAGCCGGCAGAGCCCACGAACGAGATCTGTCACGAGTGTGGCGAGATGATGGTCATTCGTCACGGACGCTCGGGCGAATTCCTCGGCTGCAGCAAATTTCCGAAGTGTCGAGGCACCAGGTCGATGCCTACCGGCGTCAAGTGTCCGAAGGACGGCGGAGACATCGCCGTGCGAAGATCGAAGAAGCGCGGCAAGGCCTTCTACGGCTGCTCCAACTACCCCAAGTGTGACTTCGTGGTGTGGGATAAGCCGGTCGCCGAAGTCTGTCCCGAATGCGGGTACGTCGGGGCGGAGTCGAAGTTCACGAAGACCCGCGGAGAGTACCGGCGCTGCATCAAGTGCGCGAACGAGTGGGATGTGGCGCCGTCGCCCGAAGCTGTGGCTGTGTGAAAAGCGGCGTCACAGTGGTCGGGGGCGGCCTCGCCGGCTCGGAGGCCGCGTGGCAGCTCGCCAGTCGCGGGCACGAAGTAGCGCTCTACGAAATGCGGCCAGCTACCACCACCCCAGCACACAAGACGGACAAGCTGGCCGAGCTCGTGTGCTCGAACACTTTCAAGAGCACGGAAGTGACAAACGCGCACGGACTGCTCAAGGCGGAGATGCGCCTGCTCGGCTCGCTCATCCTCGACGCAGCCGACGGAGCGCGTGTGGCCGCCGGGAGTGCTCTGGCAGTGGATCGCGACGTGTTTTCAGCAGCGGTTACAGAGCGAATCGCCGCCGAATCGCGGATCAGCGTCGTTCGGGAAGAGGTCGTGAGCATCGCCGCGCCCGCGGTGATCGCGACCGGCCCGCTCACTTCGGATAAGCTCGCCGAGGCAATTCGCTCGCGACTCGGTGTTGGCGCGCTGGCGTTCTACGATGCGATCGCGCCGATCATCGCCCGTGACTCGATCGACGATTCGCTCGTTTTTCGCGGATCGCGCTACGGCAAGGAGACAATGGAGGGCGCGGACGACGACGGCGCGTATCTCAACTGTCCTATGTCGCGTGAGCAGTACGACGCATTTCTCGATGCTTTGATTTCCGCCGATCAGTATCACGGTCACGAGTTCGACGAGGTGCCGTACTTCGAGGGATGCATGCCGGTCGAGGTGATGGCGAAGCGCGGGCGGGATACGCTACGCTTCGGACCGCTCAAGCCCGTCGGACTGCGCGATCCGCGGACAGGCCGTGAAGCGCACGCGATCGTACAGCTCCGGCAGGAGGACCGTGCGGGCCGCATGTGGAACCTGGTCGGATTCCAGACGCGGCTCCGCATTCCGGAGCAGCAGCGAGTGCTCCGCATGATTCCGGGTCTCGATCAGGCGGAGTTCCTGCGGTACGGCTCGATTCACCGCAACTCGTATCTCAACTCGCCCGCGGCGCTGAGCGCGCATCTCTCCGCCTTGGACGATCCGGCACTTCTGTTTGCCGGCCAGATCACCGGCGTCGAAGGTTACACAGAGAGCTCAGCCACTGGACTGCTCGCGGGAATCAATCTCGCGCGTATGATTTCGCGTGAGGATCCCGTCATCCCTCCGCCGACGACAATGATCGGCGCGCTCTACCGATACATGAACGAGGCCGATCCGAAGCACTTCCAGCCCATGAACGCGAACTTCGGGCTGGTCGACGATCTCCCCGAGCGCGTTCGAGACAAAAAGCGGAAGCGCGAGCTGCTGGCGGAGCGGGCTCTCGCCGATATGCAGGCATGGATCGAGGAGAAAAGCGTTGTTGGCGCTCCCGTCTCATGACGGGAACGACAGCGGTAGCAGACTTCCTCACTCACCTCGAGAAAGAACGCGACGTCTCGCCGAACACGCTTATTGCTTACCGGCGCGACCTCGACGATTTCGTCTCGTTTCTCGGGAGCTATTACGGGGTTCGCGAGTGGACCTGGCAGGGCCTGGACCGACTGGCCATCCGCGGGTTCCTCGCGCACATGACTCGCCGGAAGCTCAATAAACGATCAATAGCGCGGAGCCTCTCGGCCGTGCGGAGCTTCTACAAGTACCTGCACTTGAACGAGCAGGTGGAGGCCAATCCGGCGCGCGGCGTCACCACGCCGAAGCAGGACAAGTACCTGCCGAGCTACCTGGATCGCACGCAGATCGAGCTGCTGTTCCAGTCGGCGGAGCTCAAGGCGCAGGAGGGGCGGTTCGGCGATGTGCGGAATTGCGCGATCCTCGAGCTGTTCTACTCAACGGGGATGCGGCTGTCGGAGCTCCGCGGTATCAATCGGATGGACATCGATCTTCTCTCGCAGCAGGTAAAGGTTCGCGGAAAGGGAAGGAAGGAGCGGATCGTGCCACTCGGAGATCACGCCCAGCTGGCGCTCAGGAACTACGAGTCGAAGCGCGACGACCTGCTGCGCACGATCGGGCCAACGGGCGATCGCACCGCGTTTTTTCTGAGCAATCGGGGAAAACGGATTTCCGTCCGCGCGATTCAGAATGCGGTCAAGGGATTTCTGGACAAGATCGACGAGAGCTCGGGGCTTTCCACCCATTCTCTGCGACACACTTTCGCGACGCACCTCCTTGATGCTGGCGCCGATCTTCGCGCCGTGCAGGAGCTGCTCGGCCACGCGTCGATCTCCACGACGCAGATTTACACTCACACCAGCATCGAGCGGCTGAAGCAGGTGTACGACAAGGCTCACCCGCGTGCCTGACGTTGCTTAGGTTCGTGCTGGGCGGGCGGAGGCGGAATGTCTGAGAAGCGACACCACTGGATCGTTCGGGTCACCCACTGGGTGAATGTCGTCGCCATAGTCATCATGGTCGGCTCTGGGCTCGAAATCTTCAACGCCTATCCGGCGTTTGCGAGAAAGGGCGAGCTGTTCTGCTGCTATCCATTCGAGCACAAGCCCTTTCCGAGCTGGCTTACTTTCGGGGGCTGGCTCGCCGGCGCGCGTAACTGGCATTTCGCGATGATGTGGGTGCTGGTCGTGAACGGGCTGGTCTACCTCGCGTTCGTCTATCTCCATGGGGAATGGAGGGATCTGGTTCCGCGCAAGGGTGACATCCGCGACAGCTGGCAGATGTTGAAGTTCTATACCTTCAGGCGACAGGATCACCCGCACCAGGGCAAGCACAACGCGCTGCAGAAGGCGGCGTACTTCGTGTTGCCGTTTGCGGGCGCTCTCGCTGTCGCCAGCGGGATAGCCATCTGGAAGCCGGTGCAGCTTTCCTGGCTCACCGCTCTCTTCGGCGGATACGTGTGGGCCCGCTACTGGCATTTCGTTGCCATGGTCGTCATCGTCGTTCTCAGCGTGGTCCACGTCTTCATGGTATTCGCGGTCGATCCGTATTCGCTGCCCTCGATGTTCACCGGCAACTACGACGAAAAGCTGTCGCCGGAGGCTCGGAATGCGCGGCCCTTCTACCATCTTTTTCCGCGCCGTCCGCCGCCGGTAATGCCACCGCCACCGCCGGAGGCAACTTGAGCAAAGGGCGTAGCTTCCTGACGATCGCACGAATCGACCGCCGCGAATTTCTCACCTGGGGCGGTGGCCTCGTCTCGGCCACATTTCTCGCAGCATGTGATTCGCGCGGGCCCAAGTCTGCGGAAAGGGTGCTGAGATATGCTGAGCGGAAGAACGTGGGACTCGAGAGGGCTCTGTATCGCCACACCGCGATTGATAAGGTACAGGCGAGTGCGCACGATGCCGGCAACAAGCTTCCCAGCTACTATGTCTCGCCAACGGTGCCCGTATGGGACGAAAGCGCGAGAGGGAAGTGGGCACTGGAGGTCAGCGGCCTCGTTGCCAGCCCGGTGCGACTGACACTCGAAGACCTGCAGCGCCTGCCAGTCGTGTCGAATCGGGTGAACCACTACTGTGTCGAGGGCTGGACCGCGGTCGAGACCTGGACCGGGTGTCCGTTCAGGGACCTCGCTCGTCTAGTGCGCGTTACGCCGGACGCGCACTACGTCGATTTCCAGTCATTCGACGACGACTACCATGAGAGCTGGGATCTGGAGAGCGCGATGCACCCGCAGACGGTGGTTGCGTATGGTCTGGACGGCAACATGCTCGAGGCCGCGCACGGAGCACCTGCCCGCGTGTATTCGCCGGTTAAGCTGGGCTACAAGAACACGAAATACCTGACGAAGATCGTGTTCATGCCGAAAATGAATGGCGGGTACTGGAGCGATCAGGGGTACGAGTGGTACGGTGGGGTTTGACCACGAACTACAACATAGTTCGAAGTTTGTTTCTTGCCCTAACGCGCTGCGATTAGCGGATGCGGTTCGGCTTGGTGGGCGTCTGATTCAGCCGCGAATTCTTTTCTCCAACCCCGACGCCTCTCCGCGCCGCTCCCCGGAAGAGCAGAACCTCTTTCAGGTACTGCCGGTTCATTATCGCGCCGATGATCAGCAGCGTACTTCCGGCCAGGACGCTGATTGTTCCCCAGCGCCAGGTGTCGCGGCCGATCAGCGCGGCCGCCATGCACAGCGTGCCGATGGCGACCAGTGTCTGGCCGGCCTTGTGGGGTAGCGCGCGGGTGCGCCGCCGGCGCTCCCGCAACGGTGCCACGCCACCTGCCTGCCACGCATCGAGCGCGATCGTCAGCCCTATCAGGGCGACCAGCACGCCCAGCACTATTGGGAATTGCTCCAGCTTCATATGTGCTTGGAATGCAAGAAGGGGGCGCAGCCGCTGACAGTCAGCCGAAAGTTGGGCTGACCCCCATTGGCGCGCCATTCCGCCGTCGGCTGTTAATTTGAAGCCATGAAAGGCCAACTGGAGCGGGTCCGATCCACCACAATTCTGTCGGTCCGCCGTGACGGACAGGTTGCGCTGGGAGGCGACGGCCAGGTGACCGTCGGCCAGACAGTTATGAAATCCAACGCCCAGAAGGTCCGCACACTTCGGGGTGGGAAGCTCCTGGCGGGGTTCGCGGGCGCTGCCGCCGACGCGTTCACTCTGTTCGAGAAATTCGAGGAGAAGCTCGAGAAGTACCCGAACAATCTTCCGCGCGCCGCAGTGGAGCTGGCCAAGGATTGGCGCAGCGACCGCGTCCTGCGACGGCTCGAGGCTCTGCTCGCCGTCACCGATCGCGAGCACGGATTCATCATCTCCGGCACTGGCGATATCATCGAGCCGGATGATGGAATCCTGGCGATAGGCTCCGGGGGATCGTACGCCCTGTCCGCCGCCCGCGCCCTCCTCGAGAACACGGACCTGCCAGCTCGCGACATCGTGCAGAAGGGTCTCGAGATCGCCGCCGAGATCTGCGTTTACACCAACGCGAACATCACGGTGCTGGAGCCGAGCTGATGGCGTCTCCCCGCACCCAGCAGGCGCTCGAGCGTCTCGCCGGCCTCACGCCGAAGCAGATCGTCGAAGAGCTGGATCGTTACATCGTCGGTCAGGGAGACGCGAAGAAAGCCGTGGCGATAGCGCTGCGAAATCGCTGGCGGCGGCAGCAAGCGCCCGACGCGATCCGCGACGAGATCTCGCCCAACAACATCATCCTCGTCGGCCCCACCGGTGTCGGGAAGACGGAGATCGCGCGCCGACTCG